>DASPWU010000072.1:0-89654 GCA_035637675.1 Candidatus Limnocylindria bacterium
GCCCATCGCTCGTGGGCAGCCAGCCGCGCGAGCATGGCGCGATCCGTTGCCCTGAACGTGCGTCCGGCCTGGTGCCCTCCTCCGGGCTGATCATCGGGTCGCCGCGACTGGCTCACCTCAGCGCCTCGTCGATTTCCTCGGTACCGCCATAACCGAGGACGTGGAGCCAAGCGTCGGTTCCGACTGGGGTCGGGCATCGCCGTGGCGCCGGATCGCCAACCAGCTCGGCGAGCGCGTATCGCTGGCCACCCAGAAATAGCGGCACCAGGGTCGTCCCGAGACCATGGCCGGAGAGCTCACCGAGCACGAGCGCCCATGCCCGGCCGTCGAGGACCGGGCTGCCGCCGTCGCGCTTGGCGACGCGGGCGATGAAGTCGACCCGCTCGCGACTCGGTGCCACGAACACAACCTGCCAGGGTGGTCGGCCGCCAATGGCGTTGCCGTAGCGGGCGAGCTTGTCGCGGATCTGCGGGCCGTGTTCGGTCCCCTCGTCGATCTCGAGGCAAAGGACGGCCGAGCCGCGAGGCGCCTGGAGGACGACGACGCTGTCGGGGTAGACACCGGGCAGGAGATCCGCGGCGTTGTATTCGGGATGCCAGAGCTGGACGAGTGGCTCGTCCGATGGTGGCGTGGCGCGGACGAGGGCGCAGATGGTCTCGACGACGTTGAGCGAGTGGCGGAGCTGGGTGCCAGCGCGGAAGCGGGTGAGCGAGAGGTAGCCGAGGCGTCGACGAGCCATGGCCGAGACGCGGAATGCGAGTGGTGCTCCGCCGCGGCTTGACGGTGGCAGGACCGCCCGATCGAGGTAGCCGATGTGGAAGAGGGCGGAGAGGCGTTCCTGGGCGGTCTGGCGACGACGGTAGACGAGGGTCGTCAGCTGAGCGGTCGTGGCGACGTCGCAGCGGTAGAGGAGCCGGAGGCAAGCGCGATCGCGATAGGGGAGGAAGCCCGGATCCATTGCCGACCGACGTTCGAGTGCGGGAGCCGACGCGAACGCACCGATCATGGGAGAAGGGTCCCGCGCCCGGGTCCTCCCATGCCCGCACGAATCGGGGGGCAGCGATCGGGGCGCCGAAGACCCCATCCCGCGAGTGACCCAACGACCGACCCAACGCGAGTTCGATGGCTCGCGCGACCGATCGCTCGGCGATGTGGCCGGCGGTTCGTGTTTCTCAATTCGGGGCGACCTCAACCTGGGGCCTCGAACCTCCGTTTTCGGAGGCGGCCCGATCTATGCACCTGCGGCGGCAGGTCGAGACCGCCTCCGCGGGCTGGGCGATCGATCGACGCCGCCGTCGCGCAGGGACGAGGGCGTGTGATCGACCGACCGGCCACGGCCGAACAGTCACGGCGCGGACCTCGACGATCGGCGACCCGGTCGTCGTCAGCGACCAGCGGAGCGGTGGCTCCTGCTGGATCGACGCGGCGGGCGGCTGCGGTGGCAGCGCGTCCGCCGGGACGAGCGGGCGGTCGACATCCGAGGCCAGCCGCCTGCTCCGACCCTACCCGGCCGAGTCGGCGGTGGGAACCGGGTTTGTGTGTATGGTTCAGTGTATTCGGAGCCAATCCACGTCCGGATTGACACCCAGGACGACGTGTGCGACCCTCCGATCGTGCTCAAGACGAAGCGGACGTACAACCTCAGCCGGCGGACGATCGAGACGGTTCAGGCGCTCGCCGAGCGGAAGGTCGCGCCGACCCAGGACGCCCTCGTCGAGCTCGCCGTCGACGAGCTCGCCCGCCATGTCCGCGACGCCGACGAGGCCGACGTCTGGGCGGCCGCCGCCGCCGACCCGGAGTTCGCCGCCGAGGCCGAGGATCTCGAGGCCGCCTACCGGACGGCCGACGGCGAGACGTGGCCCAGGGCGTAGCGGGCACGCAGCTCCGCTGGGCGGTCGTCATCGTCGACCTCGACCCGACCGAAGGCCACGAGCAGGCCGGCCAGCGGCGGGCCCTCGTCGTCAGCTACGAGGCCTTCCACCGCTCGGGCCTCGTGACGGTCTGCCCGATCACCGCGGCGCGCGAGCGGCCGCGCTACCCCGGCGAGGTCGCGATCCCGGCCGGCGAGGGCGGCCAGACGAAGGACGGGCTCATCCTCTGTGCCCAGGTCCGGACGATCTCCGTCCGCCGGATCCGGGCATCCGGCATCCTGCCCGACGGCGGGATCGCCTACGTCACTGACCCGCGGATCCGGTCGGCGGTCCGCGCTGCACTCCGTCACCACCTAGGGCTCGACATCCCGCCCCTCTCGGACGGGGCCGCGACCCGGTAGAGGCGCTTCGGGGCCGTTTGTGACAAGTGTTTCTGCGGCTGTCACAAACCCACACATAGCGGCCCCGATGGGCGGACATGCGAAATCACGTTCAGCGCTGACGCGCGAGGCGGTCGATCGGGCTGTGGCAGGCTGCCCGCGCCCGCTCGGCCGCGGCTGAGGCGCCATAGCGCGAGAGCATCGAGCGGTCGGTCCAGCCAGCGAGCTGCATGACGTCGCCCTTGCTGTGGCCGGCCGCCAGCATGCTCGACGCCCACGTGTGGCGAAGCTGGGTGGGGGTGGACCCGCAGGCTGGCCTGCCGTGCCCGCCGGCCGATAGTGTGGAGGCAGGCGATCTCGGTCGCTCGTCATGGACTGGTCCGCGCCGACACAATCTCACCGAGCGCGGGAATCTCGAGGAGCTTGGGGCCGAGCACATAGATCCTCGCCCTCCGCTCCCCGGCAGAGGTCAGCCAGCCGTCGTTGACCGCGCGCTGCAGATCGCGTGTTGTGTTCTGAGGGCTCCGGCCAGTCGCACGGATGTAGTCACCGGCGCGAAGGTGGCGGTTGATCCAAGCGTAGGCCAGGCCGTCGATCATTGGCGCTGGCAAGCTGCCCGAGGCGATCGCTCGGCGGATGGTGATCATGACCAGACCCAGGCCTCGAATGCGCTCGAGGACATGATCCGCAGACTGCACCAGGGAGTCCACGAAGAACCTGACGAACGGGGTCGCGTCATAGCCGGGCTCGTACGATCGGCCAATCGCCGCTCGGATAGCGGTGAAATACGCTGCCCGATCGAGGTCGAGCTGGGCATCAAGTGAGACGAGGCCGTCGAACGCGTATCCGTGCCTGGCGAGAATCAGGCGCGAAATAGCGCGGGCCGTCCGGCCGTTGCCGTCGTTGAATGGATGGATCGCGACGAACTCGAGGTGTGAGATTGCCGCGGCCGTCGGCGCATCGTGATTGCCAGACTCGTTTGTGAGCCATGTGCCAAGCTCGTCCATGAGTGACGGCACGTCGCCCGAGGGTGGAGTGGTGAAGATCGTCGTTCCATCGCCATCGACGATGCGATTCTCCCCGCGTCGGTATTCCCCGGCCGTAAGGAGCGGGCTCTGGCCCCAGAGCACGCGTCGGTGGATCTCCCGGATCACCTGCTGGTCGATCCCGACCTTCGATTGGGGGACGAGCTCGTCAACTAGGTCGAGCGCCTCGCGGGTGCCGATGATCTCGCGCGCCTCGCGGTTGCTGACGCGACCGGCCGCGGAGTCGGTCAGGAGCGCTTCGACTTCGATGTCGGAAAGGGTGTTGCCTTCGATCCTGGTCGTGCCATGGATCGTCCGCACCCAGGCCCGCCGGCGCAGCCATTCGGCATGGGTCGGATCGATCGGCATGTTGGCAAAGAGCCACCGGCGTTGGTCGAGTTTGCTGAGGCTTTGGTTGAGCGCGGCCTTCCTGAATCGGTACTTCATCGTCTCTAACCAAGGGTGCGGTAATTCCACAGACTATTACCGTATGCGGTAACAATGTCAAGAATTACCGCCGACCGAGACCGAGCGTGATGTCGAAGCGCAGCTGGGCGCCGGAGCGCGGATGACGCCCGGAGCCCTCGATGACGCCTGGGGCTCTCAGCGCTGACGCGCGAGCCGGTCGATCGGGCTGCGGTAGGCGGCGCGAGCCCGCTCGGCCGCGGCCGAGGCGCCATAGCGCGACAGCATCGAACGGTCGGTCCAGCCGCCGAGCTGCATGACATCGCCCTCGCTGTGGCCCGCCGCCAGCATGCTCGAGGCCCAGGTGTGGCGGAGCTGGTGAGGGTGGACCCGCAACCCCGCTTGCCGGGCTCGTCGGCCGATCGTGTGGAAGATCTCGTTGCCGGTCAGGGGCTGGCCGGTTCGAGCGATCCAGAGCGGCGCATCTTCGGCCCGCGGGGCCTTTGGGTGGCGGAGGTAGCGCATCAACGCCTTGGCAGTCGAGTCGCCGTAAACGACTGCCCGGCCGCGACGGCTCTTCGAGGTCGACGCCTCGATGAAGGCTAGGCGCTGGCCGAGATTGAGGTCGCCGAGCCGCAGGGCGGCGAGCTCGCCGCGGCGGATGCCCGTGTCGAGCAGCATTGACAACATGGCCAGGTCACGCCGGGCGATGAGGTCCGTCCCGCGGCAGGCGGCAAGCAGGAGCGCCGACTGATCGTCTGACAGCACCGGTGGGGGATTGAGGGGCACGGAAGGAGCCCGCATCCGCTCCATCGGTGTGCGCTCGATCTCGTCCTCCTCGACCAGCCAGCGCCAGAAGGGCCGTAGGGCGCGGAACAGGATGCTGATCGTGGCCGGCGCGTTGCCAAGCTCGCCGAGCGCGACGAAGAAGGCCTCGAGGTGCTCGCGGCGGATCGCGCCGAGGGCGCGCGACATGCCGCGCTCGACGAGGAAGGCGTCCAGTCGATCGAGGGCCCGCAGGTATGTGCTGACCGTCCGCTCGCTCTTGGCTTCACTCCGGAGGTGGAGGATCCAGTAGTCGCGGGTCGAGGCGAGGGTCGGACCGTCGGCTAGACTGGCCGCCTTGGTGGTGGCTCGCGGCATCGATCAGGGGCCTCTGAGAGCGGAAAACGAACTGCCAGAGTTATACGCGTCTGATGCCCTGTGCGCAAGCCCTCCACCGAGGCATACGCGCCTCACAAGCGCAAAACCATGGGCGAGTGGCGGAATGGCAGACGCGCCGGCCTTAGGAGCCGGTGCCGCGTGAGCGGCGTGTCGGTTCGACCCCGACCTCGCCTACTCTGATCTCGTGATCGGACCCAGCGGGCAGTCGAATGGGCTACGCCGCGAGGCATTTGTCGGCCTTGGCGCGATCGTAGTCGCCATCACAGTCGTCACCGCAACGATCGTGCTCACCCGCGGCGATCGTCGCCCGACGGCCTCGCTGCCGGTGGCTTCCAATGCGTCAGGTCAGACCGCCCCTCGGGGGGCTCCACCCGCTGTCTGGGCCGTGCTCACCTGGACGGTCGGTGATCCGTCGCCGTTCGACTATCCCGGCGTCACGTATGTCACCGACGCGATCTGGTGGGGTGACGCGTTTCTGGCCGTCGGCTACACGATCGACGAGGCGCGGGTCAGCGGTCGAATCTGGTCATCGCCCGACGGACTGGCCTGGCAGCTCGAGCCCGTCGAACGCCCGGACCTCGTCTTCGATCGGATCTTCGTGGTTGGGGAGGGCGTGGCCATCATCGGAGCGCATCGCGCTCCGGACGTGGGCGAGGAGGCGGGCGCTACCAGCTTGGGTCTCTGGACGTCGACGGACGGGCGCACCTGGGCGGAGTCCGTGCTCCCGGACGAGCTGCTCGGCCACCAGCACATCAGAGCAGTGGCGGCCGGCAGCGCGGGCTGGCTCATTCACACGAACGACCTGGTCGGCGGTAAGCAACGGTGGATCACCGGAGACCAGCGCGGATCATGGCGACTCGCCGACGTCGGCTCCACATTCGGTGGAGGAGATGTCTTCCTCACGGCCTCCGAGGCCGGCTGGTTTGCGTTCGGAACGAGAGGAGTCGACCCGGCGGGTGTCCAGGCTGGAGATCCGGCCGATGACAGGGGGGCGATCTGGCTATCGTCGGATGCCGAGCACTGGGAGGCCGCCTCCATCAACCGCCCCGGCACCGGCGTCCACCAGATCGTTCGAGTGGCCGGCGGTTGGATCGCACTGGGCACCGACCACGAGGGCTGCCGCCGGTGCATCGACCACACCATGCTGGCGTGGCGGTCCAACGATGGACGGATATGGTCGCCCATCGAGATCGGCCAATCGGAGATGAACCGGTTCGGGGGTCTGGTCTTGTCGAGCGACGGCAACCGGGCGATCGCCATCGACACGGTGGCGGAGCGGGTCCGAGTCCGCGAGATCACCGACGGTCGCACGTTCCGCGTGATCCCAAATGGCTTCGACGTGTCCGTCGGTACCACCGATCTGCCGGACTTCAGCCGGCCGTACATCGGTCCGATGGGCGTCGTCGCCTTCGACCAGGTGGCCCACAAGGAAGAACCGGTTCGGCACTACGTCGTCCCATACCTGGGCGCCGCCGGTGGCCCGCCGTCGCCATAGGTTCGACCCGGGTCGCCTACCAGGTCCGGCCGGGCTGGCCGGGCGGGGCCACCTCAGCGTCGGCCTCGTCTCGTCGGCGCCGGCGCCAGAATCCGAAGTCGCCCAGCGACCGACGGGTCAGGACCAGGAACGTGGCTCCGGTTCCCATCTGGGCCAGCACGATCAGGATCAGGAGGAGTCCGGGCAATCCCAGGAAGAAGCTCGGGACGAGCCAGGCGAACGGGCTGATCTGGAACGTGAGGCCCAGATCACCGATCGTGATGCCCTCATCGATGGCGATGTCGGGCACGCTCAGGCTGGCTCCGCCGGGCGTCCCGCCGCCGACCGTCCCTCCGCCCGTCGGCGGGACCGTGATGCTTCCGGGGCCGATAGGCACTGACGACGGTTGCGGAGATCCGCCGGGTGGTGCCCCGGACGGCGCGGTCGAACCGCCCGGGCCGGGCGGTTGGGGTGAGCCCGAAGGGTTGGCAGTCCCGCCTGGTCCGGCCGTACCGGTGGGCGCCGGGGTCGTGCCTGGCGAGGCCGTCGGTGCGGCGGTCGGCCCAGCGGATGGGGTGGCGGTGGGCGTCGCCGTGCGCGAGGGAGTTGCCGTCGGGCCAGGCGTCGACGTCGGCGGAGGCGTCGGGGCAGGAGTCGGCGCAGGCGTGGGCGAAGGGGTCGGCGCAGGCGTCGGCGCAGGCGTCGGCGAAGGGGTCGGCGCAGGCTTCGGCGTCGGGGTCGGGGTGGCGGTCGGGGCAGGAGCCTGGACGTTGATGGAGACCGTCGCGGTATTCGACCAGGCGATGCCGTCCGTGACCCGGTAGGTGAACGTGCGGATGCCCGTGAACGATCCACCCGACGTGAACGTGAAGCCACCGTTGGGGGAAACGGATAGCGATCCATTGCCGCTACCGTCGACCAGCTGTGCCGTCAGGGCGTCCCCGTCGGCGTCGCTGTCGTTGCCGAGGACGCCTGGCGCTGCGACGGTGAGCTGGAAGCCCGTCGTTGCGGTGTAGCTGTTGTTGACAGCGATCGGGGCAGCGTTCGTGATGGTGATCGTGACCGTCGTCGACGTGGACAGGAGGCCGCTCGGGCGGTAGCGGAACGTGTCCGTGCCCACGTAACCGGCGTTCGGGACGTACGTGAATCCACCGTCGGAGCGAAGATTCACTGTACCGTGGGTCGGGTTTGACGTCAGCACCGCGGTCGTGCCGCCCAGGAGGTTCAAGTCATTGCCGAGCACGCCGGGCGGCGCCACGGTCAGCGTCCGGTCGTGCTTCATCGTGTAGCTGTCGGGCATCGGGAGGATCGACAGGGCGCGCGCATCGCTCGTCCACCCTGCCGGCGCGACGACGCCACCCATTGCGGAGGCGAGGGCGAGCACCAGCGAGTCGTTGACGAGCGCGGGGAGCCCGCGGGCGCACCTTCGCTGCCGGAGCTGCCGCCCCGTCATGCGACCCGTGTCCCGGGCGTCCAGAGGGAGCCGCGACCCTCCGATTCGGGCAGAGGCGGGTCCGCCGCGGTCTCGATTCCGTCGACGAAAGCGCGGACCAGCCGCTCCTCGAGCTGACTGCCCGCGGCGTCCTCCAGCCGGGTGAGCGCCTCGCGCACGCCCAGGCCCTTCCGATACGGACGGGTCGTGGTCATCGCCGAGAAGGCGTCTCCGACGGCAAGGATCCGTGCGATGAGCGGGATCGCCTCGCCCTCGAGGCGGGTCAGGTAGCCGTTGCCGTCCCAGCGCTCGTGGTGGTGGCGGATGCCCGCCCGGACGACGTCGATGTCAGGGACGTCGCGGACGATCATGTCGCCGAGGGCCACGTGCTGCTTGACGATCTCGTACTCGTCCGGCGTCAAGGCGCCCGGCTTGCGCAGGATGTGGTCCGGGATGCCGATCTTGCCGATGTCGTGGAGCAGCCCGGCGACGTGGATCGAACGGACGACATCCGGATCCAGGCCGAGGCGCTCGGCCAGGAACGTGGCGTAGCGGGCGACATCCTCCGAATGGCGCTTCGTGTAGCGGTCCTTGGTGTCGACCGCGATGATCAGGCCCTCGAGGACGTCGAAGGTCCGCGTTCATTCGTGCTTTCGGGATTGGCGCCGGCCACGCGGACCGCATCGCCGCCGCTCGCGCGCGCCTCGTCCAGCGTGACGGAGGCGCTGGACAGGAGCGTCGTGACCGATTCACCGTTGGTCGGGTAGAAGCTGATGCCCGCGCTGATCGTGAGCGGCAGGCGCTCGGACACCTCGAAGCGCAGGCTCAGGTCGGCGAGTGCCGCCCGGACCCGGTCGATCGTCGGCTCCAGCTCGATCGCACCGGGCGTTCCGCTGATGGCGAGGAACCCGCTGATGACGAGGAACTCGTCCGGTCCGTAGCGGCCCCAGGTCGTGCCGGCCGGAAGCTGCTGGCGGAGGAGCCGCGAGATCGACAAGAGCGCCTCGTCGCCGGCGCCGTGCCCGTAGGTGTCGTTGAGGAGCCGGAAGTTGTCGATGTCGAGCACCGCGACCGCGAGAGCGCCGCCGGCGGTCCGCGCGCGCTCGACGCGGTCGGCGAGCGTCGCAACCAGCGCCCCATGGTTGAGGGCACCCGTCAGGGCGTCCCTGCGGGTCAGCTCGATGAGCGCCTTCGTCTGGCGCGTCAGCCGGCCCTGGGCGGCCCGGAAGATGAAGAACAGGAGGATGGCGCAGACGACCGCCGCGCTCAGGGTGATGGTCACGACGTGGGCCCGGTTCTCGTCGAGCACGGCGAGCACCGGCCCGGCATCTCGCCAGACGGCCACCACCGCGTAGACCTCGCCGTCCGCGATCACCGGCAGGTACTCGCGGATGACCGTGGGGACGGCGATCGGAGCGAGTGCGGCACTCCCCTCGGTGGCCACGATCCCCGCCTGGACCGCCTGAGTCGTCACGGCGGCTCGGAAGGCCTCCGGCGGGGGCCCGGACGAAGCGCTCGCCGGGTCGTCGGCAGCCAGGATGGAGCCGTCGGGCGCCAGGATCGCCTCGTGCAGGATCTGACCCTTGTCGGTGAGCAGACGAAGTGCCGCGTCCAGGGTCGCCCGCCGCTCCGGAGTGAGGCCCCCCTCGACGAGGTCGGCCCGGCGCAGGTTGAGGGTCACGAAGCTTCGAGCCGTGGCTACGTCGGCGCCGACCGTGGCATTGAGCAGGGTCGTCGAGGTGTCCGACGTCACGAGCAGCGCCTGGCCGCTGGCGGTCAGGCCGATGACCACCAGGAAGGCCCCCAGGACGAGCATCAGAAGTATGGGTCTGACGGGCCGACGGGCCTTTGCGCGCACGGTGGGTCTGACCTCGTGAGAAGAGAGTCGCAGCGTACGGTCTCCTGGGGTCACCATCGAGTCGGCCAGAGGTACCCTCGCCGGCCAGTACCCACTCGGCCGCCCAATCTCGCCGGGCGGGGATCGGCCGCCGTCGCCCTATACTTCGGCCCGATGAACGTCACCGCCTCCCCTGCACCCAAGAGCTCTATCCGGCTGGAGGTGGAGCTGCCGCCCGAGCGACTCGATCGCGCCGTCGACGACGCGGTCCGTCGACTGTCGCGCCGGACCCGGGTGGCCGGCTTCCGGCCCGGCAAGGCGCCGCGGGCCGTGCTGGAGCGCGTGCTCGGAGCCTCCGCGATCATGGATGAGGCCGTCGAGCACCTGGTGTCCGACGCCTACCGTGAGGCGATCCTGGAGCGCGACATCCTGCCCCTCAGCCAGCCCGATGTGGAGGTCGTGCAGGCAGAGCCCGGCAAGCCGGTCATCTTCAAGGCGACCGTCCCGATCCGGCCGGAGGTGATCCTGGGCGACTACCGCAAGTTCAACTTCCGGCCCGAGATCGAGACCATCGACGATGCGAAGGTCGACAAGGTCGTGGAGGAGCTGCGCGACCAGAACGCGACCCTGGCGCCGGCCGATCGGCCGGCGATCAAGGGCGACTACGCGGTCATCGGCTACCGTGGCACCAGGGACGGCGAGCCGTTCGAGGGCGGCTCGACCGAGCGGATGCCGCTCATCCTTGGTGAGGATCGCCTGATCCCGGGCTTCGAGGATCGCGTCATCGGCCTGCGGGCCGGGGAATCGACGGAGTTCGACATCGTCTTCCCGGCCGACTACGCCGAGCCGACGCTCGCCGGCCAGGCGGCCCGTTTCACGGTCGACCTGCGAGAGCTCCGGGCCAAGATCCTGCCGGATGCGGACGACGACTTCGCCCGCTCGATGGGCGACTACCCGACGCTTGAGGCGCTCCGCGCCGACATCGCGGCTCGCCTCGCCCGCAACGCCCTGGACAAGGCCCGCCACGAGTTCAGCGACCGGATCGTCGACTACGCGATCGCCAACGCCAGCCTGGAGCTACCCGACATCCTGATCGACCAGGAGGTCGAGGTGATGCACGACGAGCTCCGGAGCACCCTCGCCCGGCAGGGCATCGATGAAGACGCCTACCTCAAGGTGACCAACCAGACCGAGACCGATCTCCACGCCGAGTTCCGGCCGAGAGCCGAGGGCCGGGTGAAGGCACTGATGGTCGTGTCCAGGATTGCCGACGAAGAGGGCGTCGTCGTGGCCGAGGCCGACGTCCAGGCCGAGATCGACCGGGCCCGGGAGCGCTACCAGGGCAACTCCAAGCTCCTGGGCTACTTCCAGTCCGACCGCGGCCGCAGCTTCGTCCGCAGCACGCTCCGCCGCAGCCAGACGGTGGAGAAGCTCGTCGACGAATGGCTCGCCGCACATCCGGACCATCCCGCGCTGCCGCATGCCGAGGCGGGCGATCGGCCGGCACCCGACGCCCCCGCGGAGACGGCTGCGGCGGCCCTTGTGGCCGATGACCAGACCCAATCCAGCACCAGCGCCGAGACTGCAACGGACGCCGAGGGCGCCGTGAGGCCGGCCTGACCCGCCCAGCCGAACCGATCACTTCAGAGGAGAACCGCCAGATGCTCGTTCCGATGGTCATCGAGTCGTCGAGCCGCGGAGAGCGCGCCTACGACATCTACTCACGTCTGCTGCGCGAGCGGATCATCTTCCTGGGCGACGCGGTCGAGGACCACGTGGCCAACCTCATCATCGCCCAGCTCCTGTTCCTCGACTCGGAGGATCCGGAGAAGGACATCTTCCTGTACATCAACTCGCCCGGCGGCGTCGTGACGGCGGGCCTGGCCATCTACGACACGATGCAGTACGTCCGCGCGCCCGTCAGCACGATCTGCCTGGGCATGGCGGCGAGCATGGCCTCGGTCCTGCTGGCGGCCGGCGCGAAGGGCAAGCGCTACTCGCTGCCCAACAGCCGGATCATGATCCACCAGGGCTCCGGCGGGTTCCGCGGCAACACCCCGGACGTGTTCGTCCAGGTCCGGGAGCTGGAGGTGCTCAACGAGCGGCTCCACGAGATCCTCGCCGATCACACCGGTCAGCCCATCGACAAGATCAAGCGCGACACCGACCGGGACTATTTCATGTCTCCCGACGCCGCGAAGGAATATGGCATCATCGACGCCGTGTATTCGGCAGCGGGGGACCCACTCGGCCTCCACGATCGGGCCGAAGTGGCCGTGGCCGTGGGTGCGGGCTCCTCGGAGGACAACGGCGATGGCGCTGCTCCCAGCAAGAAGTAGGCTGGCGGTCAGGGCCCGACTCTCAGCACGAGGATGGCGCGAGTGACATCGACAGGCGGCGCCAAAGGACCCAAGGTCCCGTACCGCTGCAGTTTCTGCGGGAAGAGCCAGGAGCAGGTCCGAAAGCTGATCGCCGGGCAGGGCGTCTACATCTGCGACGAGTGCATCAACCTCTGCCAGGAGATTATCGAGGAGGAGATGCTCGAGGCGCCGAAGGCCAAGCCCTCCAGCGCCAAGCTGCCCAATCCCCGCCAGATCAAGTTCTCCCTGGATCAGTACGTCATCAGCCAGGAGCGGGCGAAGAAGGTCCTCTCGGTCGCCGTCTACAACCACTACAAGCGGGTCAACGCGGGCCACGCTGTCGACGAGGTCGAGCTCCAGAAGTCCAACGTGCTGCTCGTCGGTCCAACCGGCTCGGGCAAGACCCTCCTGGCCCAGACGCTCGCCCGGGTCCTGGACGTGCCCTTCTGCATCGCCGACGCGACGTCCCTCACGGAGGCCGGCTACGTGGGGGAAGACGTGGAGAACATCCTCCTGCGCCTCATCCAGGCCGCCGACTTCGACGTGGCCCGGGCCCAGCGCGGGATCATCTACATCGATGAGATCGACAAGATCTCGCGCAAGGCGGACAACCCGTCGATCACGCGCGACGTGTCCGGCGAGGGCGTTCAGCAGGCGCTCCTGAAGATCCTGGAAGGAACGGTGGCCAACGTCCCGCCGCAGGGCGGCCGGAAGCATCCCCACCAGGACTTCATCCAGATCGACACGACCAACGTTCTGTTCATCTGCGGGGGCGCCTTCGACGGGCTGGAGAAGATCGTCGAGGAGCGGGTCGGCAAGCGCGGCATCGGCTTCGGGACGGAGACGGCGGTGTCAAAGGCAGAGCGCGGCAAGATCCTGGAGCGGCTGATGCCGGAGGATCTCCTGAAGTTCGGACTCATCCCGGAGTTCATCGGCCGGCTGCCCGTCATCGTGACCCTCACCGCGCTGACGGCCGAGGATCTGGTCCGGGTGCTGACCGAGCCAAAGAACGCGGTCACCCGCCAGTTCCAGAAGTTCCTCCAGCTGGACAAGGTTGAGCTCGTGTTCACGGAGGCCGCTCTCGAGGCGGCCGCGGAGGTGGCCCTGGACCGCAAGACCGGCGCCCGGGCCCTGCGCTCGATCGTGGAGGAGTCGCTGCTCGAGGTGATGTACGACATCCCCGAGCGGACCGACATCCGCAAGTGCATCATCACCGAGGAGACGATCCGCGAGGGTCGACTGCCGCTTCTCCTGACGAAGTCGGACGTCGACCGGGGCGTCGACGAGACGAACTACGTGGACTGGCTGGCCGAGCGCGGCGAGAGCGCGTAGCGCACCGGCCCGCGGCGGGGGATTGGCGGCCGGCGATTGGCGGCCGCGGCGGGGGATCCCAGACCGCCCGCAACGCCCGAAATATTCCGAGCATTGTTATCGGCAGACTCGGGCGCCCCACAGCCCCCGGAAATATTCCGAGCATTGTTATCGGCAGGCTCGGGCGCCCCACAGCCCCCGAAATATTCCGAGCATTGCTATATGGGTCCGATCCGGCCTCTCGTGAGGCCGCTGGCGCAGGTTTGAACGTCTCGATAATCATGCTCGGACTACGGACGGCGGCATCCCCGAACGCGATGCCCCGGCGGGCATAACCCCGGCCGACGGGGACCTGCTGCGTCTCACGCCTCCGGTTCCCAGCCCTCCGGCGCCAACTCGAATGCGGCGAACTCGAACGCCGGCACGACGATGCAGCTCACGAGCGTCCACGCGCCGAGCGGACGGGCGCCCTGCCAGGCCCCAGGCGGCACGATCGCCTGCGGGCGGTGACCGACCGCCAGGTCACTGCCGAGGATCGTGATGACCTCCGGGCCTGGCGCAGCGATGACGCGCAGCTCCAGCGGATCGCCCGCGTTGAACAGCCACAACTCGGTGGCATCGATGACCCGGTGCCACTGCGAGCGCTCTCCGGCTGCCAGGAGGAACAGGATCGCCGAGCCGGCTGAACGCTCGCCAGGTGGTGCGTCGGCGCGCCACGTTTCGCGATACCAGCCGCCTTCCGCGTGTGGCACGAGCCCGAGTCGATCGATCGCCTCGCGTGCATCCATCTCGGGAGCATAGTGATGGCGCTCCAGGAGAGGTGTATCCTCCCGCCATCGAGGACATCGATGAAGCCTGTGGCGATCGAGGTCATCACCTACGCACCGACCGCCTTCTACCACTGCCAGCATTGTGAGCTGGCATTCGGCGAAGTCGGTCTAGGCGAGCGCGTGCGCCGGGAGGCCGCCGCCAGTGCGCTGCCCGATGACCTTGCCCAGGACTTCCAGGCGCTGTCGGACTGGGTCCACGGCCTGTTGGCCACGTTTGGATCGCAGATCCGCGTCCGCATCGTCGACGCCGCATCGATCGAGGGCTTCGTCAAGTCCGTGCGCCATCGAATCGGCCGCTATCCAGCCGTCCTCATCGACGGTCGAGCTGCCGCGACGCGTGGGGACTTTCAGGCGCTGGAGCCGATGATCGAACAACGGCTGGCGGCGACCGGCCGTCTCTGACGCCCGGCCCGCAGCGGCATCGCGGACGACGTTCGAAAGGAGGCCCGGTGGCCTAACGGACCGCTCGCACCGCTCCGGGTGCCCACCCGGGGCGCGTAGATTGCCTGGCGAAGACAGGGGAGGACGTGCATGAGTTCTCTGTGGATCGTCGTAATCGGCGCGGTCGTGATCTATCTCGCGTACACGTTGTACGCACGGCGGATCGACCGCACGGTCATTCAGGCTGATGCCAACCGGGCGACGCCGGCCCGGATGTACATGGACGGCGCGGACTTCGTTCCCACCAGCCGCTTCGTCCTGTACGGCTACCACTTCAAGTCGATCGCGGCCGCCGGCCCGATCGTGGGCGTGATCACGGCCGCCAACCTGTGGGGCTGGCTGCCGTCGATCCTGTGGCTGATGATCGGGGTGAGCTTCATCGGCTGGGCGAGCGACTACAGCGCGATCATGATGGCCGTCCGCAACGACGGCAACTCGCTGAGCGCGATCGCCCACCGGCTGATCTCGCCGCGGACGCGGCGGATCCTGTTCGTGTTCATCTTCTTCTACCTGTTGCTGATCGCCGGCGCATTCGTCGGGATCATGGCCGCGATCGTCGGCTCCCGGCCGGACGTTCCGTTCGGGATCATCGTGCTCGCGCTCATGGGTCTCTTCGCCGGTTACGCGATCTACCGCATGAGGATGAGCATCATCGCGGTCTCGATTCTGACCGTCGGCGTGACGATTGCAGCGATGGCCCTGGGGCCGTTCGGCGCCACCTTCGCGGCGGGCAAGCCGACCGACTGGTCCACGGCGCCGATCGCCGGGACGATCAATTCGTTCGCCGCGTCGATCAACAAGGCGCCGCTCTTCACGACCATCGATCCGACCAATGCGGACCCGCGGGTCCCGGCTCCGGGGCCTGACGGCACCCGCCCGAGCACCCCCGCCTACAACGCGGCAACCGGTGAGATCAACATGTTGCCAACCTTCCTGCTCGCCGCGTTGCTGCTGCTCATCTTCAGCTATCTCGGGGCGAACACAGCAATCTGGCGGTTTGCCCAACCAGTGAACTACATCGGCTTCTGGATCACGGCGATCGTGATCGGTATCAGCGCGCTGGGCGCGGTGCTCGCGCCGTTCACCAACGGGGCAGTAGCGTCGTTCAAGCTCGAGGCCGCGAAGGGCTTCATGGGCGCCACGGGGGTGGGCATCCAGCCGCTCTGGCCGATGCTCTTCGTGACCATCGCCTGCGGCGCCATCTCCGGCTGGCATGCGCTGTTCGGCTCAGTCGGGACGGCCCGCCAGCTCGAGTACGAAACCGACGCGCTGCCCGTCGGCGGGGGAGGGATGTTCTCCGAGAACACGCTCGGGCTCCTGTCGCTCACCGCGGTTGCGATCACGACCGGGCTGTCCGGGGCGGGCGCCTTCGCCGCCGGTGTGGGCAGCCTGATCAACGTCGCGACGTTCGGCCTGATCGGCACGCCCTTCGGCACGGCGCTCGGCTTCGGGGCGTTCGTGGTGATCGTCCTGACCGTCGTCCAGCTCGTCTTCCGGGTGATGCGCGTCACGCTGGGAGAGTGGCTCGGTGACAGCTGGGTCGGCTTCAAGAACCAGCACGTCGCCTCGGTCGTCGGGATGGCTGTCACGATGGCCCTCGTCTTGTCCGGGACGTGGGTCTACCTCTGGCAGCTCTTCGGTGCCTCCAACCAGTTGCTGGCGGCGCTCAGCCTGCTGCTCGTGACCGTCTGGCTGCGCTCCGTCGGAAAGAACCCGGCCTTCGCCGGGATCCCGATGGTGTTCATGTACGTGACCACCATGGCCGCGACCGTCGTCACGGCCTACAACCTGCTGGTGACCATTGCGACGAAGCCGGGCCAGGCGGCCATCTCGGTCGCCGGCGCCTGGGCGATGATCGCGATCTCGGTTCTCCTGCTGGGCGCCGCCGCGCTCATCGCCTGGGACGCGTGGCAGGCGTGGAACCGCTATCGCGCGGCACCGGCCGAAGCGGTCGCGGCGTCGACCGGCTGACGTCCTCCGCACACCGGACGGAGAGGCCCGGGTCATCGGCCCGGGCCTCTCCCTGTTCAGCGTCCGCCGGCCAGGTCCAGCGCCGCCTGGCGCACCGCCTGGAACAGCCGGTCCGCCGGCCTCGACACGTCGGGCGGCCGGAGGTGGATCTCCAGGTGCGGCACGGTCCTGCGGATGGACATCCGGGTTACGCCCGAGCTGGCGTCGTCCAGCGCCGTCCAGGCCCGGACGGCCCGAGGGCGGTCGACCCCCGCGGATGCCTGGGCATCGATCGCGCCCCACCGGCCCGCGGGCCAGTCGATCCGGTCCAGGGCGACCATCGCGTCGCCGGCCTGGATCGGCAGCCGAGCGCTCCATGAATCTGCCTCGGCGACCTCGAGGTCGGCACGCGGAGCGCTGCGAAGGTCGGCTCGGACGATGAGCAGATCGCGGCGGCCACGTGTCCGGGTCATCGCCCACAGCCAGGGCAGGTCGCGTGGCTCGAGCACGAGGATGAGCGTCACGTGGCGAAACGGCGCGGCCGGCTCGGCGATGACGAGCTCCACGGCCGAGCTCCCCAGCCAGCGCATCGTGGTCCGCCTGCCGATGAGCGGGAGGCCGCCCTGCAGCCAGCGCAGGAACGCGTTTCCGCGGCGGATGTTGAGCTGCGTGCCAATCGCGAACCACAGGAAGAACCCGACGAAGAGCACGACGGCGAGGACGGTGACGATCGTTTCTACGGGCACGGCCCGGCCCTCCCGTGAGCGTTGGCAGCCGATCGGCATTCTGCCATGGGCGACGGACCCGCTGTCCCTCTGGTAGATTGAGCCGACGACCATCCACCGATGCGATCGCCGAACACGATGGACGAGCTGACGCACATGGGTCACCCAGACGCTCGGCCGGTATCTCCAGCCATCCGGCTACGTGACGCGATCCGGGAGTTCGCCTACGGGATGACGGGCTATGAGTTCGTCCGCCATGCCGTCGAGTCCCGCGTGGCGATCGAGAACCTCTTCCTGCTCGCGGTCATCGGCGACATGGTGGGCCTGCCCGTGATGCCCCCGTACTACTCCCTGCGGGTCCTGCCCTACGTCGTGCCCGAGATCGCGACGTGGAAGCGACGCGTCCTCCGCGAACGGGAGTTCACCGACGAGCACGCGCACCACCTCCACGGCGTCTGACCAGCCACCCGCGAAAGGAGCACGAGATGCCTGACAAGGCCCACGAACGCGACGCCTCCGGCGAGCCGACGCCTGAGCGCGCACCCGGCGGCTGGCGCGGACTGCTGGGACACGTTCGCGAGGTCACCTACGGGATGGCTGCCCACGACATGACCCGCTATGCGATGCGGACGCGGGCCAGCATGGAGCACCTGTTCATCCTGACGACGATGGGTGACATGCTCGGCGTCCCGATCCTGCCGCCGTACTACTCGCTCCGACTCCTGCCCTACGCCGTTCCCCAGATCGCGACCTGGAAGCGGCGAATGCTGCGGGAGAAGGACCTCACCGACGCGATGTTCTAGACGATGACGATGCCGTCCGCACCACGATCGGGCGCGACGCCCGGCGGACGCGCGGTCGCGCCGTCCGCCGGCTCGCTGGCCACCGTCTTCCATCGGCATCCGGAGCGCCGCTACGTCATGTTCGGCGGCAAGGGCGGGCTGGGCAAGACGACATTCTCAGCCGCGACCGCCTTCTGGCTCGCCCAGCAGGGCAAGCGGGTGCTCGTCTTCTCGGTCGACCCCCAGGCCAGCCTGTCCGACATCTTCCAGCGCGACATCTTCGGCCAGGGCCCGGTCAAGATCATGGACAACCTGTGGGCCCAGGAGATCGACGCCGACCGCCACATCCGCGAATACCAGGACGAGATCCGCAAGAAGATCCTGGACATGTATGGATTGGAAGAGGTCCCCGCGGAGATCGAGGACTATATCCAGGCGGCGTCGGCCGAGCCGGCCATGGAGGAGAGCGCGATCTTCGACTCGGTGGTCGACATCGTGGTCCAGGGCGACTACGACTTCTACATCTACGACCTCGTGCCGCTCGGCCATGCCCTGTACTACCTGTCCATGGCCAAGGTCTACGACGAGTGGATCTCCAAGATCACCCGCCTCCGCGAGGAGATGCGGGAGTACGAGGAGGTCGCGGCGCGGATGAAGCGCCAGAAGGAGGTCGACGAGGACCAGATCCTCGGCGAGCTGCAGTACATCCGCGGCCGGATCAACGCCGCGTCGCGGATCCTGACCGACCGCGAGAAGACCGCCTTCTTCTTCGTCCTGGTGCCCGAGCAGATGATCCTGCTCGACACGCGCAAGGCGGCCGAGATGTTCGCCAAGTTCGACGTCCCGATCGGCGGCTACGTCGTGAACCGGGTCCTGCCCGAGGAGCTGCGAGGCCAGAACGTCCCGGGCTACCTCCGCAACCGGATGGAGATGCAGCGGGGCGAGCTCGACGAGATCCGGCGAACGTTCGGCAAGGACGTGCTGGCCTACGTTCCGGAGTTCGAGCGCGACGTGACCGGCCTGCCGATGATCGAGCGAGTGGCCGGGATCCTCTTCGCCGACGGTGCCGACAGTGCCGACTCTGCCGGCGGTGGCACCGGAGCCGGGGCGGACACGCGCGCGGCCGCGAGCTCACGCGCCGCGACCGCTGCCGGCACGACCGGCGGGTCGGAGGCCGCCCGATGAATGCTACGGCTCCAACCGGCCTGCGGGCGGTCAGCGAACGACTCGTCTCGACCTCCATGGACGAGTTCTTCCGGCAGCGAGCAGGGCTGCGCTACGTGTTCTTCGGGGGCAAGGGCGGCGTGGGCAAGACCGTCCTCGCGGGGGCCACCGCGGCTCGCCTGGCGCGCGATGGACGGCGCACGCTGCTGGCTTCCACGAACCCCGTCCACAGCCTGTCCAACCTCCTCAGCCAGGACGTGTTTGGCCGCGCCACCGCGGTGTCGGGCATACCCAACCTGTGGGCATTCGAGATCGACACGAAGGACGCAATCGAGCGATCCAAGCGCGAGATCCGCGAGAAGATCCAGTGGTTCCTCAAGTTCGCCGAGATCTCGACGAAGGCGGACGAGTTCGTCGAAGCGGCGACCATGAACCCCGCGTTCGAGGAGTCGGCGATGTTCGAGAACATGGTCGACCTCATGTTCCGGGACGAGTTCGACGTCTACGTCTTCGACACGGCGCCCACGGCAAATGCCCGGCGGTTGCTGGGAATGTCCAAGGTCTACGGCCTGTGGGTCCAGAAGATGCTCAAGTCACGCGAGGAGGCCCAGTCGCTGCGGGAGGCCCTGTCCTTCACCAAGAAGAAGGAGGACGACCCGCTCATGTCCTACCTCGTCGGCTTCCGGGATCGCATCGCACACGCGCGGGAGCTCCTGACCGACCCCGACAAGACGGCGTTCTTCTTCGTAACGCTGCCCGAGGCGCTGCCGATCGCAGTGATCCGGCGGTTCATTGGCTGGTTCACCGACTTCGGCATCCCGGTGGGGGGCGTCGTCGTCAACGGCGTCATCGACCCCGAGGTTGGCGAGGCCCAGCCCGAGTTCGTCCGGAACCGGATCGAGATGCAGACGGGCTACCTCGGACAGATCGGCGAGCAATTTCCCGGTGAGGTTCGAGCGGTCCTGCCGCTGTACGACAGCGACATCCGCGGTGTGGCCATGCTGGACCGAGCGGGCGCGGCCATCTTCGGCTGATCGTGGCATATCCGGAGCGAGGCCCTCGTCGACTCGCTCCCGCGCGGCTCGGCCGGCTCGGGCTGGCCGGCCTGCTGCTGGCCGTCGGGCCGATCGTCGGCGGTTGCGTGCCCCGGGCGGAGCCGAGCCGGCTCGCACCCACCCTGACCATCGAGCAGGACCCGGGTGGACCGATCGCCGTCCAGAACGGGATCGCCGTGCCGTCGTTCGAGGTCCAGCCCAGGCCCCGGATCGGCCTCGACGGCGACTGGCGGGTGATGCGCCTGGACCTGAATGACGACCTGTCACTGACTCCCCGCTCCAGCTCGCTCCAGACGATCGTCGCTCAGGCCGCCGGACGAGAGACGCCCGAATACGACGATCGTGGCTGGGATACCATCCGCGTGCCGGGCACCGTCAATCCGCCCCCGCGGGTTCCGGAGACCGGGGCATGGTATCGCCGACAGTTCACGGTGCCGTCCGCCTGGGCCAGCCGATCGATCACCCTCAAGTTCGGGGCGGCCAACTACGTCGCCGACGTCTGGCTCAACGGCACGTGGCTGGGCTATCACGAGGGCGGCTACACACCGTTCGCCTTCGAGGCGACCGGAGCGCTCCGGCCGGGCACCTCCAATGTCCTCGCGGTCCGGGTCGACAACCCGGCGTGGGGCTCCCGCACGGACATCGTCCCCTGGGGCCTGGCCGACTGGTGGAATGCGGGCGGGCTGACCCGATCGGTCTGGCTGGAGGCGAGCGATGCCGTTCGGATCGTGCGGGCCGACGTCGCGCCCCATCTCGACGGCGCGGACGTGTCGCTCGTGCTGGAGAACCGCGGCCAGGTTCCGGCAGACCTCTTGCCGGTCATCGAGGTGCTGTCCGCCCAGGTCACCCCGGGCAACCTGCTCAATCCGGACGCCCGCTCGTTGATCGCGTCGACGCTGCCGCTTGCGGTCCGGCTGCTGGATCGGGTGACGGTTCCGGCCGGTGGCCGGATCCGGGTGGCGGCCGAGTTCGTCGTGGCCGATGCCGACCTCTGGTCGCCGGGGAGCCCGGCGCTCTACGTTCTCCGGGCGCGCATCTTCGGTTCAGAGGGGCAGCGTGACGAGATCGACGAGAGCTTCGGCCTTCGCCAGGTGCGGGTGGACCCGGGAACCGCCTCGGTTCGCCTCAACGGCCAGGTCGTGGCATACGCCGGCATCGCGCTCCACGACGAGCGGGTCATCGTCGATCCGTCTGGACCGGCCGGCGCCCTGGTCGGCGTGCTGCCGGACGCGGCTGCCATCCGCGACCAGCTCCTCCGGGCGCGCGCGGTCGGAGCGCAGCTCATTCGGACCTCGCACACGCCCGCGAACCCGGATCTCGTGCGCCTGAGCGATCGGCTGGGCTTCGCGATCTGGGAGGAGGTCCCGCTCTACCACTTCACGCCGGTCACGTTCACGGTCGCGCTCCGCCGCGGGATTGCCCGGCAGATGCTCCAGGAGATGGCGCTCCGGGACATGAATCGCCCGTCGGTCCTCTTCCACGGCCTGGCCAACGAGTCGACCGGCGACGCCGAGCGGGCGGCCGCCCTCGACGAGCTGGCCCGGGTCGATCGCGAGATCGATGGGACGAGGCTGACCGGCCAGGCAGACTATGCGTTCGCCACGGACACGACGAGCAAGAATCTGGACGTGGCCGGCTTTACCTTCTACTACGGTGTGCTGTACGCCGGCGATCCCGTCGTGGATACGGCCCGGGCGATCGAGGCGGCCCATCGGACATATCCCGGCAAGCCGATCCTGACCCTCGAATACGGCCGCTGGGCGGACAGCCCGGCCGACGAGGCGGCCCAGCAAGAGATCGCCTCGGGTACCGGCAGGCAGTTCGTCGACCGTCGGGCGACGAGCCCCGACGGCTACGTCGCGGCGGCGATCTGGTGGACCCTGGAGGACTATTACACGATGCGTCCCGGGATCGAGCTCGAACGGTTCGGGTTGTACCGCCCGGACGGTTCGCCGCGTCCGGCAGCGGCGGACGTGCTCGACACGTTGCGGCCCATGAGCGCTCCGCCCGGCCGGACCGCCGCCGCATCGAGCGGGCGATCCCTGCCGGAAGCGGGCCGGGACTCCGGCCTGCTGTTCCTCGGCTACCTTGCATACGCTGCCGTCGTCACCCTCGGCCTGCTGGCCGTCGTCCTCGGCGCCATGCTCGCCCGCGGCGGTCGATCGGGCTGGCGCTGGCCGTCCACCCGGAGCTTGCGCCGGTGAGACGGATCGGGCGACCCTCGGGCCATGGCCGTCGCGGCCGCCGGCTGACCGATCCGGTGGACCTGCCCCGTCCAACGCCGGGCACGCAGGCGGTTCGCGGGCGCCTGGCAGGCGTCTCCGTTCGGGCCGCCTTCTGGGCCGGGGCATGGGTCGGATTCGCCCTCGCCCTGGGCTTCGGGGTCGTCCTCGGCGCCGCGTTCGTCTGGCTTGCCGGGGCCGTGCTCGACTGGCAGCGCGACCTGGCCTTCACGTTCGGGGTCGCCCAGCGGCTGCTGCCGTTCGGCGACCAGCGCGCCCTGCTGCGGGACATCCAGGTCACGTGGTACGTGGTGATCCCGGTCGTCGGCCTCGCCGTCGGACTGTTCGGCGCGCTCCTGGGGGCGCTCATCGGCGGCTTGGTGGCGGCCGCCTACAACCGGTCGCCTCGCCACGCGCTCATCATCGTGGAGCTGCCCGAGCCGGCTGCCGTCGACGAGGCACGGGTCGCGATCGCGGAGATCGCCCTGCCCCTCGACGCCGCCCCGCAGGACCGGGCGGCTCAGCCGGATTCCGTCGCCCCGACCGCGTCCGATCCCTGATCGCCGATCCGGCGAACCGGGCGGTGGTACACTCCCGGCCTCACGGCGTGGACCGAGAGGAGTAGCGCCTCCATGGCCCCGGAGCGAGCGCGGGATGGTGCGAGCCGCGCGGGCACCGAGGCGTGAACGTCGCTCGCGAGCCGTGCGGCCGGCGCCCGATAGCGCGCCACGAGGAGGCCCGGACCCGCACCCGCGATGAGCGGACCGCCCCGGACCTCGAACCAGCAGGTGGTACCACGACCCGCTCGTCCGCTGGACGAGCGGGTGTTTTCTTTCCGCGGCCTGACGGCCGGGCATCGGAGACGGAGATCGAGCGCATGTCGGACATGAGCGCACGTAAGGCAGCCTTGGCGAAGACCTATCAGCCGGCGCTGACGGAACACACGATCTACGAGCGCTGGCTGGCTGCCGACGTATTTGCGCCCGACGGCGCCGGTTCTCGGGCCGATCCGGCCAAGGAACCGTTCGTCATCATCCAGCCGCCGCCAAACGTGACCGGCTCCCTCCACCTGGGCCATGCCCAGCGGTCGGCGGTGGAGGACCTGATGATCCGCCACGCGCGCATGCAGCGCCGGCCGGCCCTGTTCCTGCCCGGCCTGGACCACGCGTCCATTGCGGCTCAGGTGGTCCTCGATCGGATCCTTGCCGCCGAGGGCGAGACCCGCCAGAGCCTGGGCCGCGAACGCTACCTGGCGCGCATGCGCCGGTTCGTCGAGGAGACGCGGCCGGTCATGCTCGCCCAGCAGCGCCGCGTCGGCGCATCGCTCGACTGGAGCCGCCTCCGGTTCACGATGGACGAGGTATCCGCGCGCGCGGTTCGCGAGGCGTTCTGCCGGCTCTACCGCGACGGGCTGGCCTACCGGACCGAGGCGCTCGTCAACTGGTGCCCCGGCGACCGCACGAGCGTCTCCGACCTCGAGGTCGTGGCGACCAGGGAGACCGGCACGCTGTGGACGATCCGTTACCACGTGATCGACGAAGCGACCGGCCGGCCCGACCCCGGGGCGACGATCGGCGTCGCCACGACCCGGCCCGAGACGATCCTGGGCGACACGGCAGTGGCCGTCCATCCCGACGATGAGCGCTACCGGGCGCTGGTCGGCCGACGGGCCCGGGTCCCTTTCGTGGAACGAGACGTCCCGATCCTCGCCGACCCGGTGGTCGATCGGGACTTCGGCACGGGCGCCGTCAAGATCACGCCGGCGCACGATCCGAACGACTTCGAGACCGGCCGCCGGCACGGCCTGCCGATGATCGACATCTTCGACGACGATGCCCGCCTGAACGCAAACGGCGGCCCATACGCCGGGCTGGATCGATACGAGGCCCGCAACCGCATCCTCCAGGACCTGGACGTTCGGGGCGACCTGGTGAGCTCCGTGTCGCACGAGTTGATCATCGGTCGCTGCCAGCGCTCCAACGACGTCATCGAGCCCAGGCTCAAGACCCAGTGGTTCATCCGGACTCGTCCGCTCGCCGATGCCGCGCTGGCCGCCACCCGATCGCGCCGGACCCAGATCCTGCCCGGCCGATTCGAGAAGGTCTGGGAGCACTGGCTCACCGGGATTCGGGACTGGAACGTCAGCCGGCAGCTGTGGTGGGGCCACCGGATCCCGGCCTGGTTCTGCCCGGACGGCCATGCCACGGTGAGCGCCCTGGTGAGCGGACCCGAGGCCTGCGAGACGTGCGGCCGGCCGGCCCGCGAGCTGACCCAGGACCCGGACATCTTCGACACGTGGTTCAGCTCGGGACTGTGGCCGTTCTCCACCCTGGGCTGGCCCGAGGACACGGCCGACTACCGCCGCTACTACCCGACGACGACCATGGAGACCGGCTACGACATCATCTTCTTCTGGGTCGCCCGGATGATGATGCTCGGCATCCACCTGACCGGCCGCGAGCCGTTCGAGACCGTCTACCTCTCCGGCCTCATCCGCGACCCGTACGGCGCGAAGATGTCGAAGACGACCGGCAACGTCGTCGACCCCCTCGAGGTGATCGGCGAGACCGGTGCGGACGCGTTGCGCTTCGCCCTGATCCATGGCGCCACGCCGGGCAACGACCAGCGATTCAGCCACGACAAGCTCAACAACGCCCGGAACTTCGCCAACAAGCTGTGGAACGCGGCCCGCTTCGTGCTCGGCGCGCGGCCGTCATCGATTCCCGCGGATGCGCTGCGACGGTCGCCCGACCCGGACGCCCTGGGACTCGGTGAGCGCTGGCTGCGGAGCAGGGTCGCCGCGACCACGGCTGCCGTGGACCGCGCGCTGGGCGAGTTCGCCTTCGCCGAAGTGACCCGCGAGCTGTACGAGGCGATCTGGAACGAGTACTGCGACTGGGGCCTGGAGATGGCCAAGGTGCGACTCGGGGACGATTCGCTGCCGCAGTCCGCTCGTGAGGCGACCTGGTGGACGCTCGTCGAGGCGCTCGACACGTATCTCCGCCTGCTGCATCCGGTGATGCCCTTCGTAACAGAGGCGATCTGGGGGGCGCTGCCACGAGCCGAGGACGACCCCGAGCTGCTCATCGTGGCCGACTGGCCGGTTGCTGGTGCCCGCGATGAGACGGTCGAGGCGCCGGTGGAGGCGGTGCTCGACCTGGTCCGAGCGGTCCGCAACGCGCGATCGGAGGCGCGCCTGGAGCCGGGCGTCTGGCTGCCGATCGACGTCAGCGCGCCGGCCGACCTGTGGGGGACGCTCGATGCCCTCGCGCCGGCCGTGACACGGCTCGCCCGGGCGCGGCCGCTGCGGTTGCATGCCGACCGCGCGGCGATGGCCACGGCGGCCGGGGAGGGAGGCCTGTCGGTCGTTGCCGGCGAGGTCGTGGCGGTCGTCGGCCGAGCGGGGGCCGCGGGGGACGGTGACGTTGCCGTGCTCGAACGGGCCCGGCTCGACAAGGAGCTTGCTCAGGCCGAGAGGCTGCTCGCGGCGACCCGGGCCCAGCTGGCAGACGAGTCGTTCACGGCTCGAGCGCCACAGGCCGTGGTGGAGGGGGTCCGCGTCCGCGAGGAAGAGCTGGTCGCGCAGGTCGCGCGCCTCGCCGAACGTCTCCGCTCCTTGGACGACTGAGCCGGTATGGCGGACTCCGACGCGGTCCTGGCCCTGGACCTGGGCGCGACCCAGATCCGTGCAGCGGTCGTCACGGCTGACGGCGCCGTGCACGAGCGGCGCCGAGCGTCCACCCCGAGCCGGGATGGACCGGATGCCGTCGTCGAGGCCTGCATCCGGACGCTGCGATCGGTCCGGGCCGCCTACCGGGTCACCGAGCCTGACCTGGCCGGTCGCCTCGTTGGGATCGGTATCGCCGCGCCCGGTCCGGTGGACCCGTTTCGTGGTGTCATCGTCGATCCACCGAACATGGGCCCGTCGTTCAGGGACATTGCGCTGGCGGAACGAGTCGGCGCAGCGCTGGGCCTGCGCACCGTGCTCGACCGGGATACGCAGGTGGCGGCGATGGCCGAGGCCGCCCACGGAGCCGCACGCGGCTGCAGCGACTTCCTGTACGTCACCGTCTCCACCGGGATCGGGGGCGCGATCGTGAGCGACGGGCATCTCCTGCGGGGGCCGGACGGCGCGGCCGGTGAGCTGGGCCACCTCCTCATCGACCGGCAAGGGCCGCGATGCGGCTGCGGCGCCCGCGGGCACCTGGAGGCGATCGCCTCGGGGGTTGCCATCGCCGCCGCCGGCCGCGCCGCCGCGGAGCGCCGGGAGAGCCCCGTGCTGGCCGATCTCCTCTCGGAGCACGGACCCTCGTTCGGCGCGCAGGACGTCGCCGCCGCCGAGGAGACCGGCGATTCCGCCGCGGCGGCGATCATGGCCGATGCCCGGGACGCGTTCGCCCAGGGTTGCGTCAGCCTCGTCGACATCTTCAATCCCGAACGGATCGTGGTTGGTGGCAGCCTGGCTCGCGGCCAGGGAGATCGCTGGCTGGATCCGGCTCGGGAAGTCGTGCGCCGCGATGCCTTCCGTCTGGCCGGGCAGCGGGTATCGATCGTTCCGGCCGAGCTGGGGGATGACGTGGGCCTGGTCGGCGGCTACGAGCTCGTGAGGAGCCGGCTGGGGGCGTGACGGCCCACCTCCGGCGTCCCGACGGCCTGGATCCGGACCGGCTGGATCCCGAGCGACTGCGGGCCGAGCTGCAGGCGCGGGACGGACGTGCCCGCGCGGCGGCCTCGGCGATCCGCGTCGTCCGGGCGCCGGGCCGCGTCAACCTGATCGGTGAGCACACGGACTACAACGGCGGCTTCGTCATGCCTGCAGCGATCGATCTCGAGATCCGGATGGCATACCTGCCGACCGACGATCGGCGCGTGGAGATCACCCTCGACGAGACGGGCCGGACCGCCGGCTTCGCGCTCGACGCCATCGGCCCTGCCACCGGACGCTGGATCGACTATGTCGCCGGCACGGCGTGGTCGATGGTGGCCGCCGGCGCTGCCGTTCGCGGCCTGCGCGGGTTGCTGGCCAGCTCGCTGCCCCGTGGCGCCGGTCTCTCGTCGTCTGCAGCCCTCGAGCTCGCGTCGGCCTGGGCTCTGGCCGGCGATGAGCCGCCCTCGATCGGCGGGATGGCGCTGGCCCAGACGGCCCAGCGGGCGGAGAACGAATATGTCGGGGTCCAGTGCGGCCTCATGGATCAGTTCGCGTCGTCGCTCGGCGTGGCGGGCTCGGGCCTCTTCCTCGACTGCCGCTCCCTGGACTGGCATCCGGTGCGCCTGCCGCTGGCCGACGTCGCCCTGGTGGTCTGCCACTCGGGCTCGCCGCGACGGCTCGAGATGTCCGCCTACAACGAACGGCGGGCCGAATGCGAGCGAGCCGCCGCGGCGATCGCCACGCGGGAGCCCGGCGTCCGGTCCCTGCGCGACGTGGACCCCGTCATGCTCGCCCGGCATCGCGACGCGCTCGATCCGGTCGCGGAACGGCGGACTCGCCACGTCGTGGAGGAGAACATTCGCGTGGTCGCGGCAGAGCGGGCGCTGGCGGCGGGGGATCTGGCCGAGGTCGGCCGGCTGTTCGCGGCCAGCCACGATTCACTGCGCGATCTGTTCGAGGTCAGCTCGCCCGAGCTTGATGCCCTGGTGGGCATCGCCCGGAACACCGAGGGCGTCGTTGCCGCGCGCCTGACCGGCGCGGGCTTCGGCGGCAGCACGATCAACCTGGTGCGCCGCGGGCAGACGGCCGCCTTCCGCTTGGCCATCGAGCGCGACTACCCGGCCCGGACCGGCCTGCGGCCGACGGTCTACGAGGTGGCGCCGGTCGACGGCGCCGGCCTCATCGGCTGAGTGCGGCCATAGCGCGCAGCGGCACGCCCCGCATGCCATCCTGACGGCGACATGTGTCCCGCGCCGAACCTGCCGATCTGCCCGGCCAGCTTCGCCGGCGCCGTACGCGATCGCTGACGTGGCCTCTGCCGACGACGTCCTGGCGCATCCCCACCGGCGCTACAACCCGCTGATCGACGAGTGGGTCCTCGTCTCGATCGGACGCACCGGGCGGCCCTGGCGCGGCACCCAGGAGCCGGCTCAACCCGACCAGCTGCCGGCCTACGATCCGACGTGCTACCTGTGCCCCGGCAACGCCCGGGCGAACGGCGAGGCCAATCCGGCGTATACGTCGACGTTCGTCTTCACCAACGACTTCGCCGCCCTCGAGCCAGACACGCCGATCGGCGAGTTCCGGCAGGGCATCCTGCGTGCCGAAGGGGAGCAGGGCACGTGCCGGGTGCTGTGCTTCTCGCCTCGCCACGACCTGGACCTGGCGGTCATGGACCCGGCCGACGTCCGGCGCGTCGTGGACCTCTGGGCGGACCAGTCCGAAGAGCTCGGCCAGCGCTTCCGGTGGGTCCAGGTGTTCGAGAACCGGGGCACGTCGATGGGTGCCTCCAACCCGCACCCCCACGGTCAGATCTGGGCCGGCACGGCGCTGCCCGTCGAGGCGGCTCGCGAGGACGCCGCGCAGCGGCGGCACTTCGAGGCGACCGGTCGGCGTCTCCTCCTCGACTACGTCGCCGAGGAGCACACCGGGCCGCGCGTGGTGGTCGAGAACGACGAGTGGCTCGTGGCGGTGCCGTTCTGGGCCGTCTGGCCGTTCGAGACGATCATCATCGCCAGGCGCCCGATCGAACGTCTGGCCGACCTTGGCGAACGCGAGCGGAGCAATCTCGCCGGCGTGCTCGTCGAGCTGCTGAGCCGGTGCGACAACCTGTTCGGCGTAGCCTTTCCGTACTCGATGGGCTGGCATCAGGCGCCGTACGACCAGATGGCGCACGAGTACTGGCAGCTCCATGCCCATGTCTACCCGCCGCTCCTCCGCTCGGCGAGCGTCCGCAAGTTCATCGCCGGGTATGAGCTGCTCGCCGAGCGGCAGCGCGACCTGACCGCCGAAGAGGCGGCCGAACGGCTGCGATCGGTCTCGCCGGTCCATTACCGGGCCGGCACGCCCGCCCGGTCCGAGTGAACGGTTCGCCGCTGTCGGGAACGACCGTCAGCCCTTGACGGCGCCTCCGGTGATGCCCCGCACGAAGTACCGCTGCAGCGCGAAGAACACGGCCAGGGGCAGCGCCATCGAGATGAACGCGGCCGCGCCGAGGAGCTGCCAGCCCGCGCCGAGCGAGCTCACGAGGTTCGCGATGGTCCCGGTCAGCGGGAGGTTCTCCGACCGGCTGAAGCCGATGTAGGTGATCGCCACCAGCAGGTCGTTCCAGACGAACAGGAACTGGAAGATCGCCAGGGCCGCGATCGCCGGCACGCTCATCGGCAGCGCCAGCCGGAAGAACGCGGTCACCGGGCTGGCGCCGTCGATGTAGGCCGATTCGAAGACCTCGCGCGGCAGCGATCCCATGAAATTCCGGAGCAGGTAGATCGCGAACGGCAGGCCATAGCCGGTGTGCGCGAGCCAGACCGACAGGAACTCGCCGTTGATTCCGATGCTGCTGAACAGCCGGAGGATGGGGATCAGGGTCGTCTGGAGCGGCACCACCAGGAGCCCCACCACCGCCACGAACAGGATGTTCCGGCCGGGAAAGCTCATCCAGCTGAAGGCGTACGCGGCGAAGGCCGCCACGAAGATGGGGATGATCGTGGCCGGGATCGTGATGAACAGGCTGTTGACGAACGCGTCGGCGATGCCAGCCTGACCGATGACGTTCCCGTAGTTCTCCAGCGTCAGCCTGCCCGGATCGAACAGGGCGTTCCACCAGCCCGACGTTGAGACATCCGCGGGAGGACGGAACGAGTTGACCAGCAGCCCGATCGTGGGCAGCAGCCAGAGGACGACCAGGAAGATGACGAACGCGTGGAGCCCGATCCGGCCGAGTGGGCTCCGGCGCCGTCCGGCGGTCTCCGCGGAGGCCAGGGCGGAGCGAGTCTGCGCGGCAGCGGTCATCGGATCGCCTCCTGGGCGCGGAACCGGTTGATGTTGAGGCCCATGATCGGCACGATGGCGATCAGGAGGATCACCGCGACCGCGCTGGCCCGTCCGAAGTCGCCGTCGACGAACATCTCCTTGTACTGGAGGTTCGCGATCACCTCGGTGTTGTAGTTACCGTTGGTCATGACGTACACGATGTCGAACGCCTTTAGGGCAGTGATGATGATCGTGGTCGACACGACCGCGATGGTCGGTAACAGGAGGGGGAACACGATGTGCCGGAACACGCGCCACTCGGTGGCGCCGTCCACCCGCGCGGCCTCCAGGAGCTCGGGGCTGATGCCCTTGAGCGCGGCCGAGAGGATGACCATCCCGAAACCGGTCCACATCCAGGCCATAACGGCGATCAGCGCGATCGTGTTGAAGGCCAGCGTGTCGGTCTGGAGCCAGGTCACGGGACCGAGCCCGACAGCCCCAAGGATGGCGTTCAACGTTCCGGTCTGCGGTGTGCCGGGCTGCTGGTAGTCGTACATGAAGCGCCAGATCACGCTGGCGGCGACCATGCTGATCGCGAGTGGCACGAAGATCACGGACTTGGCGATCGTCTCGTAGCGGACCCGGTCCACCAGGACCGCGATGATCAGGCCGAGTCCGACCGTGAACAGGGTCAGGAACACGACCCACAGGACGTTGTTGCGGAGCGCGATCAGCGCGCTGTCCGTCCCGAAGAACCACTGGTAGTTGGCGAGACCGACGAAGGCATCGCCGGCTCTGTCCTGGAAGCTCCTGACGATCGTGCCGATCGTCGGATAGACCAGGAAGACGAACAGGAAGGCCAATGCCGGCAAGAGCCACAGCCATGGCCGGATCCGGCCCCGCTGTCGCTCGGCGACCATGCGGAGCAGCAGCTCCGTGCCGTAGATATAACCAACCAGAACCGCGGGCACGCCGATGACCACGGAGATCGCCGTTCCGAGCCGAGGATCCATCGAGCACCTCCCGCCGTGGATTCATGGAGTGGGGAGGGCGGCGCCGCTCCCCACCGATGCGAGCTCCGGCCTACTTCTTGTAGGCGTCCACCTGGACCTTGTCGAGGCCGGCCAGGATCGTGTCGAGATTCGCGGGAGTCTTGGTGTAGTCGAGGATGGCCTTCCAGAAGGCGTCGTTCATTGCCTTTGGCATGAGGTCTGACGCGTCGAAGGCGAACGCCTTCGAATTCACCAGCATGTCCGCCGACTTCTTCGCGATGTCGTCCGGATAGCTCTTCGCGTTCTTGTTGGCCGACAGTGCGCCGCCGATCTTGACCCAGATGTCCTGGGCCGGAGCGGTGACGAGGTACTTCATGAGCGACTTTGCCTCGGGCGTGTCGTGGAACATGCCGAACAGGTCACCAACGCCCTCGACTGCGCCCGAATTGGCCGGGTTGATGTCCGGGAACGGGAAGAAGTTGTAGTCGGTCCCGGCCTTCTTGCCCTTGAACCCGCCGAGGCCGGTGATGAAGCTTGCCTGGTGGTGGAATACGCAGCCGGGCGGCGTGGCGAAGAGGGCGTCGCCACCCTTCTCGAAGTTCAGGGTCAGCGCGGTGTTGGCTCCGCCGTTCGCGCTTTGCATCACCTCACCGAACGTCTGGAAGGCGCTTTTGATCTCGGGCGATGTCCATTTGACCTTGCCTGCCCACCAGTCGTTGTAGACCTGCGTGCCCGATTGGCGAAGGACGATGTCCTCGATCCAGTCGGTGCCGGGCCAGCCGGACGCGGCGCCCGACTCGAGGCCGACGCACCAGATGGCATTCGCGCCGTCCTTGTTGGCGGTCGCCTGTGACTTCAGCTCGTCCCATGTCTTGGGCGGTGCCGCCGACCAGTCGTGGAGCTTGGGGCTGTACCAGATCAGGCCCTTGACGCCCGACTTGATGAAGACGCCGTAGGTCTTGCCGTCAACGACGCCCAGATTCAGAAGGGGCGCGACGGTCTCGCTCTTGTACGTGGCCATGTCGAGCGTGTCGTCGAGCGGCTTGAGCGAGCCGCCCTTGGCGAACTCGATCAGCTGGCCGGGACCGGGCAGGCCCGCCATGTCCGGCAGGACGCCTGATGCCACTCCGGTCGTCAGGACGGCGTTGAGGTCCCGGGTGCCGGTGTACTTGACCTTGTTGCCGGTCTGATCCTCCCAGGGCTTCACCATCGCCAGGAAGGCCTTCTGCTCGTCGCCGCCCCACGTTCCGATGACGGTGACGCTCTTGCCGCCGCCCTGATTGCTGGCGCAGCCGGCACCCACCAGGCTCACCGCCGCGAGCACGAGGCTCGCGCGCCAGGCCAAACCAAATCGTTTCATCGTTGTCATCTCCTCCTGCTATCTGGCCGGGCTCCCCGCCCGGCGTGTACTGCGTGCGTGGTGGTTTCGGACCGGCCTGCTGTCGGCAGGTCTCCTCCGTTCCCGTTTCCCGGGCTCGTCCACGCTCCTCCTCCGAGGTCTCTGCTCTGTCATGGCCCTCCGGCTTGCCCGGTGCCAATCCTGCTCGTCGAGTCACGCACGATCAGCTCCGTCGGGAGCAGCGTTCGCGGCGCAACGGGACGGCCGGCCACCCGGTCCATCAATGCGTGTCCCGCCGCCGCGCCCAACGCGTGGGCGGGCAGGTGGACGGTGGTCAGCGGCGGGTCGAAATGCTCCGCCAGGGGGATGTCGTCGAATCCGACGATGGAAATGTCCAGGGGCACCCGCCGGCCGGCCTCGCGCAGCGCCCGCAGGGCGCCGAAGGCCACGACGTCACTGGCCACGAAGACCGCGGTCGGCCTGGCTCGACTCAGGAGCTGGCCTATGGCGGTGTAACCGCTCGCTGCATCGAACGAGCCCTCCACGATCAGCCGCTCGTCGGGCTCGAGGTTGGCGGCCTCGAGTGCCTGGCGATAGCCCGCGAGCCGCTGGGAAGCGGCAGTGTACGCCAACGGTGCATTCGTGATGCAACCGATGCGACGGTGACCGAGACCGATCAGGTGCTCGACGGCGACCCGCGCCCCGGCCTGGTTGTCGACGTCGACGCTCGGCGCATCGAGATCGGGCCGGGAGCCCTGGAGCACGATGGGGAAACCGTCGCGCACGAGCCCGGCCAGCTCGTCGTCGTCGGCACGCGGCCCGGACACCACGAGGCCGTCGGTGCGCTGCGACCGGAGGAGATCGGCGTACGTTCCGCTACCCGGCACGAGCGGCTCGATGAGCACCCGGTAGCCGCCCTGGCGGGCGGCCTGGGCGAGGCCCCAGAGCGTGGCCGAGAGCAGGGCGTCGGCCGCAACCTGATCGGCCGACTGGCGCAGGACGACCCCCAGCGTCAGGCTGGACCTGCCGGCAAGCTGACGGGCCGCCTCGTGCGGGTGGTAGCCCAGCTCGCGCGCGGCCTCCTCGACTCGCCGCCAGGTGGTCCGTGGGATCTGGGTGTCGGCGCGGCCATTGAGCACGAACGAGACCGTCGTCCGAGACACCCCGGCGCGGGCCGCGACATCGGCGCTGGTCGGCCGCCGCCGGGCCTGGGCCATCGCTTCTCCCTGGCTAACTCGCGTTACTAACGCGCATTATGTCGAGCCCGCCGGTCTCGTCAAGCGAGTTCCGGCGGCCGGCGCGGCCCCAACGGAGGGTCTGGCGAGGGCTAGCGGCGAGCGAACGAAGGTCCCGCTGATGTGGGCCGACTCGCTGCTACCATACGACCACCTTCACCGCACTTCGGGGTTCACCGTGCCGCTCGATTTCCTCAAGCGCAAACCTGGGGCTGGCCCGGCCGGCCCGGTCGACTACAGCGCCGGCATCCTGGCGGTGCCGGAAGAGGCGATCGCCCAGGAATACCAGCTCAAGCTCTACTACGCGGGCAAGAGCAGCGAGGGAGTCCGGATGAAGGCCGGGCCGCGGGCGCTGGCCGAGCTGCCATCCATGCTGACCGGTTTGGCCCAGAGCGAGATCGAGGTCGTGGAGCCGCTGCCCATCGAGTTCAGCCAGGCGACACCGGTCATCAGTCGCCCATCCGAGGCGATGCAATGGCTGAACGCTCACCACGTCCATAGCCCCATCACCCGCCATGCGCTCATGGTCCTGGAGTCGATCGACGCGGTGGACCTGGCGTTCGACACCTTCGTTTGCGCGCTGCTCGACGGCGAGATCGACACGTCGGGCTACCCCGAGTACAACGCCATCGTCGGCGGCGTCGCCTCGCATTGGGATGAGACCACCGGAGACATGATCGTCCGGGCGGTCGTCGGCTGGGGTGGCAAGGGCGTCCGCGGCGACACCGATCGGATCGGGGCGAAGCTGGTGGGCGGGTTGCTCACCAACATCCTCGCCAACCAGTACGCGGTGGGCCTGACCCCGATCGAGCGGCCCGTGCCGGCAGCCGGACGGGGCGGGCTGGTATGCGCCCACTGCGGCTTCGCCTCGGCCCACGAGCGGGCGTTCTACTGCCCCAAGTGCGGCATGCGGCTGTTGCGCGGCTGATAGGGTCGACAGGCCGAGCCCACTCGCATGCCCACCTACGACTACGTCTGCCGCGCCTGCGGCCATCGGGTCGAGGTTCATCACGGACTGTACGCCGAGGGACCCACCCAGTGTCCCAACTGTCACTCGCACGCCCTGCGCAAGGCCATCGCCGCGCCGGCGATCGTGTTCAAGGGCAGCGGCTGGGCGAAGAAGGACCGGTCCAACGTCAAGTCGGCCACGGCCGCGGGCCGCGACGCCGCAGGCGGCGAAACCGGTAGCTCCTCGAACGAGGATGGCGGCGAGCCATCGAAGGGGAGCGAGCCGGCGAAGGGCGGCGAGGGGGCAAAAGGCGCCGAGACGACGAGAGGCGCAGAGCCGACGAGGGGCGCAGAGCCGACGAGGGGCGCCGAGCCAGCGAAACGCGGGTCGGGCACAACGGAGGCAGCTTCCGCCTCGTCGGGTGGCTCCAACCCGGCCTCGGGCGTCGACTGACGATGCCCGCCGCTACCGACTGGATCACGCTGACCGAAGCCGCCGGCATCCTGGCGGCGGCCAACATCCACTTCCGGCCCCAGACCATCGGCGATTGGGCGCGGCGCGGCCGGCTCCAGAGCATCAAGCTCGGGGGGCGCCGATTCGTCCGCCGGGGCGAGGTGAAATCGCTCATCGCCGGTCGCCGAAGGGTGCCGGCCGACCAGTTGCAACCGAGCCTGTTCGAGGACTGGCACAGCTGATCGTCGAGGAGCGACAGCGGGAGCGAGCGTGCAACGTTTGACCGGTCGCCTGCGCCGCCTGCGCGTGATCCTCGATCACCCTCGGGTGGCCACGGCGCGCGCGGTCCTCGAGGACTACGAGGCGGCCGGCGGTGGCCTGCTGGCCGGCGGCCTGGCCTACGCCGGGCTGTTCGCCGTCCTGTCGGCGATCCTGTTCGTGATCGGGGTGACGGGCTTCTTCGTCCAGGATTCCGAGCGGCTCGCGGCGATCGTCGGCGAGATCGGGCGTCGGCTGCCGCCGCTCGAAGGACTCGTGCGGACCGGCCTGAGCCGGGTCTCGGAGACCGCTGCGACGTTCTCGATCCTGGGTCTCGCCGGCCTGGGGTGGGGCGCCAGCCGGTTCTATTCAGCGCTGGACATCGCCTTCGCCCGCGTCTTCCGGGCGTCCTCCGCCCGCGGTTTCGCGGCACAGACGGTGCGCGGCATGGTCGTGGTGGGGCTGCTCCTCGCGGTCATCGTCGCTTCCGTGGTCCTGGCCTCGGTAGCCTCGTTCGTGGATGCATTCGTGGGCAAGGGCTCTGCCGTCGCCTTCGTCTGGCAGCTTGCGACGAGAGGCCTGGGACTGGCGCTGCAGTTCGTGGCGATCGTGGCCGTCTTCCGCTACGTTCCGCCCCACGGTCCAAGCTGGCGAGCGTTGGCACCGCCGGCGATCGCGGTGGCGCTCGTCCTTTCTGCCTTCACGAACGCGTTCGTGCTGATCCAGGCACGGCTGGTCGGGTCCCTCGAGCTGTTCAGCGGGTTCGCCTTCGTGCTGGCCACGATGGTCTGGTTGTCCCTCGGGTTCCAGGTGCTGTTGCTGGGCGCTGCCTGGACGCACGTGCGCGAGCCCGACGCCGTCCAGGCCCGGGATCTCCCGGTGGAGGCCATGGATCCCTCGACCCCTGGCCCGGAGGATTCGCCCCCTGCCGTTGCCCGGCCGCGATCGTCGCCGGATGGTGACCGGCCGTCCTGACGGTCAGGCCGGGACCTGGTTCGCTCCGCATCGACGGCAGAAGCGCGCCGTGGCGGACAAGGGCAGCCCGCAGTTCACACAGGACTGGACTCCCGATTCCGGCCGGCTCAGCACGTCGCGGCTGGACGCCGCCCAGATCGCGTCGACGGCGCTGACCCGACCGCCGCGTTGTTCGCCGGCGGGCCAGCTGGGGGCGGCGGACGGCTGGCTGGCGGGCCAGGCCGGGGTCGACGGCCACTCGGGTTCGGTAGCCGGGGGGGAAGCCACCGGGAGCGCCGCCTGCGGGAGGGCGGGCGGCTGAACGGCTGCGGCCGGGATTGCCGGCGGCGGGACGGGCGCTGGCGGTGCGCTCGGCGCCACCGGCGCGGGCCACCGTGCCTGTACCGATGGCTGGAGGGCAGGCCCGGGTGACGTCGGGACGATCACCGGCTCGGCTGGATGTCCGTTCGGTTGGCCAGCGGGCGCCGGCGGTGTCTCGACATGCCACGTCGGGACCTCGATCCGGTCGACCTGCGGCCTGGCGGGCTCCGCCGCGACGGGCGGCTGAGCGGGCTCGGACGGCTGGGCGCGCTCGGCTGCCACGGGCGGCGGCTGAACGGGCTCAGACGGCTCGACGGGTTTGGATTCCGCGGCCGCTGCCGGCCGGGACCCGGTCGTCCGATTGAAGCGCGTGAGGAATTCGGCAGTCTGGGCCAGCGCCGCCGCGGTACGCTCGTCGATCGCGTCGAGCTCGCTCGGCGGGGTGCCGGCGACCGCGGTGTCATCTGCCGGCGGCTGCGCGCTCGCGGGGACCGCAGGTTGCTCACGCGCTGCCAGGGCGGCCTCGGCTCCGGCATGGGCAGCGTCTTCCTCGAAGAGGCTGACTTCCAGGGCGATGTCCCGGGCCGGTTTCGCCGGCTTGGGCGGGATCGGCGCCCTCGGGGCAGGCTTGGCCGCAACGGTCCCCGCCGGCGGCCCGGCGACGGCAGCCGGCGCGACGGCGGTTGGCGGCTCCTGGACGACGGTGGGCGCCGGCGGCTTGACAACCTCGGCGGCCGGCGACTCGGCGGCCGGCGGCACGGGCGCGGCCTCCACCGGCGGGGGCTCGGCCGGCGCGGCCGCCACCGGCAGGTCGGGCCCGCCCTTCACCGGCGGTGACTGGACGACGTCGCCGACCTGCTCGTCCGGTCGGGTGGCGATCGCGAAGAGGGACTGCAGGCGCGATACCGCGTCGGTTTCCTCATCCTTGACCGCCTCCTCGGCGGGAGGCGTCCGACTCAGGTCCGTGGTCGGCCAGGCCGCCTCTGCCGAAGAGCCCTGGAGGAGAGTCTCCAGATCGATCTCGTGGCCGTTGCCGGCGGCCGCCGCACCGATCGAGGCGATTCGGCCGAACGGGTCGGGAGCCCTGAACGGCGCCTCCAGGACCTCGTGGCCCAGATGAGGCGCGCAGCTCAGGCAGCGGCTCTCCACCTCGTTCCAGCAATTGGCACAGGTGTACTGCCGGCACGACATGCAGAAGTTGAACGTCTTATGGAACGCATCGAGCTGCTGCCCGGATGCCTGGCGATCCTCGTCGCTGCGAGCGTCTGCAAGGGCCTCGTCGAGCGACGCCTCGTCGCTCAGGACGTAGTTCTTCAGACCCCGGGAGAGGACCTTGAGCTTGCCGAACCGCCGCCCGGCCCGGGGCGATTCCGTCTCGAAGGTGTAGCGCGTGCCGCAGCGTTCGCAGAATGACTCAGTCAGGATCTCGGACATCGTGTCCCCGGGGCGCAACTCATCAAGCTCGGGCGGCGACGCCAGCCGAACGGATGCGAGAGTATACCGCAGGGTCATTGCCTCCCCTCCGCCGCTCGTACCCCGTGGGCCTACCGATGGTCCCGCCGATCGGGCGGGCCGGACGCCTCTGCTAGACTCCGGGCGCCTCATGCGACCCCTCGCCGCTCTCGAGCGGATCATCGAACGGCTCGTCGAACGGTCATCGGCCCGACTCTTCCGGACGCGAATCCAGCCGCTTCAGGTCCAGCGGCGGGTCGAGCGGGAAATGGAGACGCATCGCCGCAGCGTGGGCGATCGGACCCTGGTGCCCAACCGCTTCACGGTACGCCTGAATCCGGCCGATCTGGCCGAGCTCGAGGCGGTTGCCCAGAGCCTGGTCGCGGAGCTTGCCGACGCCGCGCTCACGTTCGCCCGGGCGCACCGATACGCCGTTGCGGATCGACCGCAGGTGGCGCTCGTCGCAAACCGCGCTGTCGCCGTGGGGGAGATCGACGTCGATGCCCGATTCGAGGATCCCGGACGACCCATGGACGGTGCCGTCGCGCGGGCCGGCCAGCCCGATGGCTCACCGATGGGCGATGACGCCCCGGGCCTCGAGCGGACCATGGTGTTCTCGATCCCGCAGCCGGAGGCCCCGCTCGCCGTGCTGCGCCAGATCCTGCCCGATGGGTCGGATCGCCAGATTCTCCTCGACGGACGGCCGCTGACGATTGGCCGGGCGACCGACAACGACGTGGTCCTCCGGGACTCGCGGGTGTCTCGCCATCATGCTCGCCTCCAGAGTCGACGGGGCACGCTGGTGCTGACCGACCTGGGAAGCAGCAACGGCTCGCGGGTCAACGGGATCACCGTGCAGGAGGTGGTATTGGGGCCCGGCGACCGGATCCAGCTGGGTGACTCGGTCCTGGTCGTCGACAGCGTGTCCAACGCCTGAACAGATGGATGGCGCCCTTCTGACGCTGTGGATCATGCGCCTCGCCTTCCTGGCCCTGATCTACCTGTTCCTGATCGGTGTGGTCCGCGTGCTCATCCGCGACCTGCGGGCCGCGTCGCGCGAGCCGGCCACCGAGCTCGGGCGGCTGATCGTGCTCGCGTCGCCCTCCGGCGAGCCGGCGGTCGGCTCGGTCTTCGCGCTGGATGCCGTCACGACGATCGGCCGCGACGTGAACAACGCCGTCGTCATCGAGGATCCGTTCGCGTCTTCCGAGCACTGTGCCCTGACGTTCCGTGGCCGCTCGTGGTACGTGGAGGACCTGGCCAGCACGAACGGCACGTTCCTCAACGGCAACCAGGTCGATGGAACGGCCCCGATGAGCTACGGCGACGAGATCCAGGTCGGTGAGGTCCGGCTGCGCCTGGAGCGAGGTCGCCGGTGAGCGGCAGCCGGCAGATGGCCCTCCCGGCGTTGCGCTGGAGGGCGATCCGGCCACGCGCGCGCTGGCGGGAGAGCGCCCTGCTTGGACTGCTGGCCGTGACGCTCATCGTGGGCAGCGCCTCGCTGGGTGCAACCGAGCGAGTGCTGGCCGGGGGTCAGCCCGGATTTGCCGCGGCCGACCCGCGTGCGCTGAGCCTCTACCTGGGCATGCTCTTCGCCGTTCACCTGGCCCAGGTGCTCGCCGGGCGCCGCACCGACCAGGTGCTCCTGCCGGCTGTGGGGATGCTCGGCGGCATCGGGCTTCTCCTCATGGAGCGGCTGCCGCCCGGTCAGGTCACCCAGCAGATCTTCGGCAGGACGCTCGTCCTCGGCCAGCTCCAGCTGGCCTGGCTCGTGCTGGCGCTCGCGATCGTCGGCGGGCTGGCGGTGGCGGTCCGATCCGACCGATGGCTGCGCCTCTACAAGTACACCTGGGCCGCCGCGGGAATCGCGCTGCTCCTGCTCACCCTCGTCCTGGGCATCGACGTGAACGGGGCTCGCCTGTCGCTCCGGGTCGGGCCCCTGACCGGACAGCCGTCCGAGCTCCTGAAGGTGATGCTGGTCATCTTCCTGGCCGGCTACCTGTCCGAGAACCGGCCGCTGCTGGTCGAGCAGGACACGAGGCTCGGGCCGATCCGCCTGCCGCCGCTGCCCTACCTGGCCCCGATGGTTGCCATGTGGGCGACGGCGCTGGGAATCGTCGTGATCGAGCGCGACCTGGGCGCCGCGCTGCTGTTCTTCGTGGTCTTCCTGCTGCTCCTGTACATCGCCACCGGCCGAACCAGCGCGATCGTGCTCGGCCTCATCCTGTTCGCGGTCGGCTCCGTGCTCGCCTATCAGCTCGTCGAGCACGTGCGAACCAGGGTCGATATCTGGGTCGATCCGTTTGCGGACCCCACCGGGGCCGGATACCAGGTGGTCCAGGCGCTCCACGCCTTCGCCCGGGGCGGAATCGTCGGCACCGGGTTGGGCGGCGGGCTGCCGCTCATCGACGGGCAGCCTCCGATTCCCGCGCTGCACACCGACTTCCCGTTCGCGGCCCTGGGCGAGGAGCTGGGCCTGGCCGGGATCCTGGCGATCCTGGGCCTGTACCTCGTGGTGATCGAGCGGGGCCTCCGCATCGCGGCCTCCGCGGCGGATGACTTCCGGGCGATCCTGGCGGCCGGGCTGAGTCTCGTCGTCGGCGTCCAGGCGTTCATCATCGCGGCCGGCAATCTCAAGCTCATCCCCTTGACCGGCATCACCCTGCCCTTCATCAGCTATGGCGGCTCGTCGCTGCTCACGAATGCCGTCGTGGTCGGCCTGCTGCTGGCGATCTCGGACAAGGGCGTGGAGCCGCCGCCTGCACCGGGACGCCTGCCGCGGCTGTCCCGGCGCCGCCTGGTGGGATTTCTCCAGCGCGGACGCGCGCAATGACCGCCGGCCGGCCACCCCAGGCTGTCCGTCGCGTCACCGGCCGCACGGTTGGCCGCAACATCAGTCGCGTCGGCGTCACCCTGGCCCTCGCGTTCGCGGCTCTGGCGGGCGGCGCCGGCTACTGGCAGGTCGTCCGGTCCACGGACCTGTCGACCTCCCCCGACGACGCGGCGGTCATCTCGGCCGTTCGTCACGTTCCCCGGGGCCGCATCCTGGACCGCCGTGGCACGGTCCTCGCCTCGAACAAGCTGGACGCGAACCGGGAGCCATACCGCACGTACCGCTACCCGGTGATGAGTCCGGTGATCGGCTACGCCTCGCGGCAATTCGGCAAGGCCGGCCTGGAGCTCGCGTACGACGCGCAGCTGGCCGGCCTCCGTCGTGCCGATCCGGTGGCCGACATGCTCACGAAGTTCCAGACCAAACGCTATGACCCGCAGGACATCACCCTGTCCATTTCCCTCCAGCTCCAGGCCGCCGCGGCCCGCGGGCTCGGTCGCGACCAGGGCGCCGTCGTCATGCTCGATCCGCGGACCGGCGAGGTCCTGGCGCTCGCCTCCACGCCCACGTTCAACGCGTCCACCCTGACCAACCCGAAGCGGGACGAGGCAGCGGCGTCCTGGAAGGCGCTCAACGCCGACAAGGCCGACCCGCTCCTGCCGCGGGCCACCCTGGGCAAGTACGTCCCGGGCTCGGTCATGAAGATCGTCACGGCGATTGCCGCCTTCCGGTCCGGTTCGATCACGAAGGACACCACGTTCAAGCAGCAGCCCGGGGCGGAGACGACCGGCCTGCTCGTCTCCGGTTACCGCGTCCGCGACGGTCATCACCTGTTCACGGGAGACAGGGCCCTCGATTTCATCGAGGCGACCGAGGTGTCGTGCAACATCTACTTCGCCCTCGCCGGCCTTCGGACCGGCGGCGCCGAGATGGATGCGGCAGCCCGCAAGCTGGGCTTCTACGCACCGATCCCGTTCGACCTGCCCACCGCGTCGTCCCAGCTGACCAACGGCGGCGGGCCGCTGCCGGGCGGCTTCCTCGATCGGGTCGAGCTGGCCAACGCGGCCTACGGTCAGGGTGAGACGGTCGTGACGCCGCTCCAGATGGCCCTGGTCGCGGCCACGGTCGCCAACGACGGCGTCCTCATGAAGCCCCATCTGGTGCGCTCCTTCAAGGGCGCCAACGGCACGCAGACGGTGGCACCCGAGACCTGGACCACGGTCCTCCCGTTCAACGATGCCGCGGTCATCAAGGAGGCAATGCAGCGCGCCGTGGAGGGTCAGTACGGCCGTCTGTTCACGTCCGGCGCCAGGGTGCCCGGCATCCCGACCGCGGGCAAGACCGGCACGGCCCAGCTGGGCGGCTCCGGCGAGCCCAACAGCTGGTTCATCGGCTTCGCTCCGGTCGACCAGCCGCGCGTGGCCATCGCCGTCGTGGTGGCGCACGGCGGCGGCGGCGGGGCACGCGCAGCGCCGCTGGCCGGCAACCTGATGCAGCTCTTCTTCGACACCGAGGCGAATCGATGACCGGCACCGACGGTGGTCCGGCCGAGGAGCCTGTCGGGGCACACGCTTCCGAGGCGGAGGCCAATCGCGAGCCCAGACCATGGATCGAGCGGATCGGCCTGGCCGGTATCGCGCTCCTCATGGCCGGGCTGTTCGGCACCGTCGGCGTGGCGGCCTGGTACGGGAACGAAGGATTCCTGGCCGCCATGGGTGCCATCGGCTGCCTCATGACCCTGTGGGTCGGGGCGCTGACGCTCGTCCGCGGCTGAGCGCCACGCGCGGGCCCGGATCGAGCAACGCTGCCAGCGAGGCAGCGGATCCGTCGACCGCCTGGCCGGCCTTGCTCGTCTGCTCGAGCAGCTTCGCGACCAGGGCAGTCCAGCCCGTCTGATGGCTCGCTCCCAGGCCGGCCCCCGTGTCACCGTGGAAGTACTCGTAGAACAGGATCCGATCGCGGAACGCCGGATCGCGTGCGAACCGAGGGTCGGGGCCGAAGACCGGCCGTCGTCCCGCCGCATCGGGCAGGAACAGCGCCTCCAGCCGGAGCGACAGCTCGTGGGCCACATCCCCGAGGGTTGCCTGCCGACCGGACCCGGTCGGCAGCTCGACCGTGAACGCCTGGCCGTAGTAATGGTTGAACCGCTGGAGCGCCTCGATGATCAGGTAGTTGATGGGGAACCAGATCGGGCCGCGCCAGTTGGAGTTGCCGCCGAACAGCGGAAGGCGCGATTCGGCGGGTTCGTAATCCACGCGGTGCTCGGCACCGTCGATGGGCAGCACGAACGGGTGGTCGCGATGGAAGCGGCTCAGGGAGCGGATTCCGTGATCGGCAAGAAACTCGTCGGAGTCGAGCATCCGGGCCAGCAGCGCCTGCAGCCGGTCGCCATGGACCAGCGCCAGCAGGCGGCGCTGGCCGACTCCCGGCTCTTCCCACGACGCCACGAGCCGGGCGAGCTCCGGCCGGTTGGCCAGGAACCAGCGCATCCGCCGCCGGAACTCGGGCAGCAGGTCCAGGGTCCCCGGGTCGAGCGTCTCGACCGCGAGCATCGGGATCAGTCCCACCAGGGATCGGACCTTCAGCGGGATGACCTCGTCCGTATCGAGATGGAGCACGTCGTAGAAGAACCCGTCTTCCTCGTCCCAGAGGGGGATCCGCTCACCGTCGGGCAGGCCCACGCCGTTCAGGGCTCCGGCGATGTACAGGAAGTGCTCGAAGAATTTCGTCGCGATGTCCTCGTAGACGCGGTCCTCCCGCGCCAGCTCGAGCGCGATCGCCAGCATGTTCAGGCTGTACATCCCCATCCAGGCGGTGCCGTCCGCCTGCCCGAGGTGGCCCGCGACGGGCAGCGGCGCGCTCCGGTCGAACACGCCGATGTTGTCCAGGCCCAGGAAGCCGCCCTGGAAGACGTTGTTGCCGTCGGCGTCCTTGCGGTTCACCCACCAGGTGAAATTGAGCATGAGCTTGAGGAAGACACGCTCCAGGAACGAGCGGTCCGGCCGCCCGTGCAGGCGCTCGTCGATCTGGTAGACGCGCCGGGTCGCCCAGGCGTGGACCGGCGGATTGACCTCGCCGAAGGACCACTCGTAGGCCGGCAGCTGGCCGTTGGGGTGCATGTACCACTCCCGCGTGAGCAGGAGGAGCTGAGCCTTGGCCAGCTCGGGATCCACCTGGGCCAGGGGGATGCAGTGGAAGGCCAGGTCCCATGACGCAAACCAGGGGTATTCCCAGGTATCGGGCATGAGCAGGATGTCCGCGTTGTTCAGCTCCGCCAATCGTGGTTGCGGCCGCGGCGGCGCTCCGGCGGAGGAACCGGCTGATCGGGGTCGCCCTCCAGCCAGCGCCCCACGTCGTACTGATACCACTGCTCCGACCACAGGAGACCGGCGAACGCCTGGCGCTGGACGAGGCGCTCGTCGGGCGTCGCCCGCGGGCCGGCGAGCGGGCGATAGAACGCGTCCGCTTCCGCCCTGCGGGTCGCCAGCAGGTCGTCCGCGTCGGCAAATGGCACCGTCTCGTCCGGCGGCGCGTGGGGCGCGTGATCCGCCGGGTGGTCGGCATCCGGGGTCTCGTCACAGGAGAACAGGCGCAGGCGAATCCGGCTCGTCTCTCCGGGCGCCAGCAACAGCTCGTAGCGCACCGCCACCTTGGATCCTTCGCCGGCCGGATTGACCGCGTCACGCCGTCCCTCGACGACCGCCGCATGGATCCCGTCCTTGACGAACGGGCCGGGGTTGGACACCCCGTACAGGCGTTCTGCGTTCGTTTCGTTCTCCGTGAACAGCAGCTCCGGAGCGCGACCGTCGACGGGTTCCGCCGCAAGGCGGTAGGTGCCCAGGCGCGGATGGGACGACTCGACGCGCCGACAGCCGCCGGCGGTGGCTCCCACGTCGCGCAGGCGGGGCCGGGTCTTGTGGCGCCCCCACGACCAGGTGTTGCAGAACCACAGCGTGGGCAGCACGTCGAGCCGGGCCGGTTCGGGGCCGCGGTTGGTGACCGTGATCCGGATGACGAGATCCTCCGGCTGGGCCTTGGCGTATTCGACCTCCACGTCGAAATAGCGGTCGTCATCGAGGACGCCGGTGTCCAGCAGCTCGTATTCGGGGTCCGAGCGGGTCCGGCCGGCGTTTCCGGCCACGAGATCGTCGTATGGAAACGCGGCCTGCGGGTACTTGTAGAGCGCCCGCAGGTAGCTGTGGGTCGGCGTCGCATCAAGGAACCAGTAGAGCTCCTTGACGTCCTCGCCGTGGTTTCCCTGCTGGCCACTGAGGCCGAAGAGGCGCTCCTTGAGGATGGCGTCCCGGCCGTTCCACAGGGCGAGCGCGAAGCACAGGCGCTGCTGGTCGTCACTGATGCCGAGCAGGCCGTCCTCGCCCCAGCGATAGGCGCGCGACCGGGCGTGGTCGTGCGGCAAGTACGCCCAGGCGTTGCCATCCGCCGAGTAGTCCTCGCGAACGGTGCCCCACTGGCGCTGGGACAGGTACGGACCCCAGCGACGCCAGCGCGTCGACGGGTCGGCGGCAGCGGCCAGGCGGGCGCGCTCGGCGTCCACTTGCCGAGCGGGAGATCGTCGACGGGGTCGGGCATCGGCTCGACCGCCGGGTCGAGCCGGGCGTGTCGCGCCAGCCACGCCCCGAGCGCTGCCGGCGGCCGATCGATCGACGCTCATCGAGTCATCGCCCCGGATCATGCGTCCCGGCCATCGCTGGAGCATCTCCGCGATGGGCCGGATCCAAGCGTCACCGCGAACCCATTCTGGTCGTCAGACGTACTATCGGTTGACACTCCGGCGTGCGCCATCAGTCGCCGCTCCGCCGAATCCACCGAAATCGCTTATGGGCGAGGCTCCCAGACCGGGTCACGCCCCACCCGCGAGGAGCCCAATGACCAAGATCCAGGAGTCCGGCGAGAAGGTCATCGCCAACGTCGAGCGGGTGATCGTGGGCAAGCACCACGAGGTCCGCCTGGCCCTCGTCGCGTTGCTGTGTCGCGGTCACCTCCTCATCGAGGATGTGCCCGGCACGGGCAAGACGATGCTCGCCAAGGCGTTCGCCCGCAGCCTTGGCTGTACGTTCCGGCGCATCCAGTTCACGCCCGACCTGCTCCCCTCCGATGTGACCGGGCTCTCGATCTTCAACCAGAAGACGCAGGAGTTCGAGTTCCGCCCCGGGCCGATCATGGCCCAGGTCGTCCTGGCCGACGAGATCAACCGGGCCACGCCAAAGACCCAGTCGAGCCTGCTGGAGTGCATGGAGGAGCGCCAGGCCACGATCGACGGGACCACCTACAAGATGCCCGACCCGTTCCTCGTCATCGCCACCCAGAACCCGATCGAGTACGAGGGCACCTTCGCCCTGCCGGAGGCCCAGCTCGACCGGTTCATGCTCAGGATCCGGCTCGGCTACCCGCAGCCCATCGAGGAGATCGTCATCCTCGACGAGCAGAAGCGGGAGCATCCGCTCGACGAGCTGGAAGAGGTCTGCGGTGTGGACGAGCTGCGCGAGCTGCAGGCTGCGGTCCGCGAGATCTACGTCGACTCGACCGTGAGCGACTACATCGTCCGCCTGGTCAACGGCACGCGGAACCACCCGGACGTCTACCTGGGTGCGTCGCCTCGCGGCTCGCTCGCTCTGTACCGCGCCGGCCAGGCCATGGCCGCACTGCTCGGTCGCGATTACGTCATCCCGGACGACGTCAAGGTGCTGGCCGAGCCCGCCCTGGCCCACCGGCTCATCATCAAGACGAGCTCGACGATTCACGACGTCCAGCCCGGCCAGGTCATCCGTGAGCTGCTCGACACGACGGCCGTCGAGGGCGTCCATCCGCAGGGCCGCGAAGCGTCGCCCCGGCCGCTGCGACCGGCCGCCGTGGGAAGCGCCGAATCCGCCGGCATGGCCCGCGAAAGCAGCGTCTAGGCGCGGCAGGGACCGGCCCTCCTCGTCGTGCGATCCGTCCGATGATCCGCCGCATCCAGGCGCTCGCGATCGCGACGACGCTCGTCCTGGCAGCCTTCTCGACCGGCCTGCCGTTCCTGTTCTACCTCCTGTATCTGGCCGTCCTCATCATCGGCGGCAGCTACATCGTGACCCGGCTGGGCCTGACCGATCTGGAGGCAGGCTACGCGGTCAACCAGCTCCACGGTCGGGTCGGAGACACGCTCCGCGTGACGTACACCCTTCGCAATGCCAGCCGGACCCCAAAGCTCTGGCTCGAGGTCTACAACCCGACCAACCTGCCGGCGGGCCTGCCCGGCCGGGCCCTGTCACTCGGTCCCAACCGCGAGCGCTCCTGGATCATCAAGACGCCGCTCAACCGGCGCGGTCACTTCCGGATCGAGCCGCTCCAGATCCGAACCGGCGACCCGTTCGGGCTGTTCGAGGCGTCCGCGGCGGTCGGGCAGGGCCTGTCCCTGGTGGTCTACCCCCGCATCGAGCGACTGCCCCTCTGGCGATTGCCCGCCGCCAACATCGAGGGCAGCCACGCCGCCCCGGAACGGACGCTCCAGACGACCCCGCTGGCAACGACGGTTCGGCCCTACGCGCCGGGCGACAGCTTCAATCGAATCCACTGGAAATCGACCGCTCGGCACGGCGACATCCAGGTCAAGGAATTCGACCTTGAGCAGACCTCGGACGCGTGGATCTTTCTCGACCTCGATCGACGCGTCCAGGCGGGCCGGGGTGATGACTCGACGGTGGAGATCGGGGTGATGGCAGCCGCCTCCATTGCCGACCGGGCTCTGCTCGAGAACCGGGCGGTGGGCCTCACCACGAGCGGCCATCGCATCGCGGTCGTGCCGGCCGACCGCGGCGGGCGCCAGCACCTCAAGATCATGCAGCTCCTGGCCGCGGTCGAGGGTGACGGCACCGGAATGCTGGCGGAGACCCTGGTCACCGGGCTGTCTCGGCTGCGCAGGGGCATGACCGCGGTCGTGATCACGCCGTCGCTCGAGCGCAACTGGGTGCGCCCGCTCGCGTCACTTCGGTCGCGAGGGGTCGCCTGCGTGGTGGTCGTGATCGACGCCCAGTCGGCGAGAGTGGCCAGCGAGCCGGCCCGCCGGAGCCAGACGCCCTCGGGCACGGCCGCGGGAACGGCTCCCGGTTCGGCCGCCTGGCAGGCCGATGCCGACGCGCGGGCGCAGGCCGCCCGGGCCCTGCGTCACGCCCTGGCCGAGTACGAGCTGAGGGTGAACTGGGTGGAAGCCCGGCGGCCCCTCGCCGAGGCGCTGCTGGGATGACCGCGACGACCTGGCGCAGCAACGCCGTCCCGGAGGGTCGCCGCCTGCTCTTCCCGACTCGACCGTCGGAGGGCTGGCTCACCCTGGGCCTGGTGATGCTGCTCGTCCTGCCCATCGCCTGGTCCATCCAGGATGCTCGATGGGTGCTCGGCGACCGGCGGCTGACCGAATTCCTGCCATATACGGTCCTGGGGGGCGCCGCGCTGGGGATCCTCGGCGCGAAGGTCGGCTGGGGCCGCTGGCGGACCCACCTCGTCGGCGCAGTCGCCGCGGCGCTGGTCGTGCCGATCCTGGTGGGCATGGTCCTCGAGCCGGGCGGTGGCGTCGCCGGCTGGTTCCTGGCGACGTCGGACGCGACGACGGAAGCGGTCCTGGATCTCACGATCCGCAACCGGACCGTGACCCAGCAGTACGCCCACTTCCTGCTGGTGCTCGGCCTCATCTGCTGGGCGACCGGCCAGTTCGCGGGCTACGCGACGCTCGGCCACCGCCGGCCCCTGGGAGCTGTCTTCGTGACCGGGCTCGTCCTGCTGTCGAACATGTCGCTGACCCGTCTCGACCAGCTCCAGCTCCTCGTCGTCTTCAGCCTGGCCGCCCTGTTCCTCCTCGTCCGAATCCATGCCGACGACGAGCGGTTGGGCTGGCTCCGGCGCCGGATCGGCGACCCGGCCACGGTGACCGATCTCTATCTCCGGGGTGGAACGGTCTTTGTGGTTGCCGCCGTGATCGGATCGCTGTTCTTGACGAGCGCGGCCGCGTCGGCGCCACTGGCCGGGGCGTTTCGGACCCTGGACCAGCGGCTCATCGACGTCGGCCAGTCGGTCCAGCGCTACCTGCCGTTCGGTGGGCCGGGCACGCGGCTATCCGGCGACAGCTTTGGGGCAACGGCGTCGATCACCGGACAGTGGGAAACGGACGACACCCCCTCGTTGAAGATCCGCCTCCCGCCCGGAGACGCGCATCCGTATTACTGGCGGGCGTTCGTCTACGACCGATTCACGCTCAACGGCTGGACCCTCGGGGAGAACGTCCAGGAAGACCGGTCGTCGGGCCAGGCGATCCTCGCCGGAACCGGCGATCAGGTTCCGGATCCGACGGTCCGCCATGCGCTCAGCTACACCGTCGAGTCGCTCGGCTATAACGGCTCCCCGATCTTCCTTCCCGACGCGCCGGGGACGGTCGAGATGAATACCCGGCTGACGGTCATCGGCAGCGAGCGCGCATTCGGCGGCCTCGAGGCCGGCGGGTCGTGGAAGACGTACCGGGCGACCTCGCTAGTGCCGACCGAAGGCGACGAGGCCTTCAGCGGCTCCCAGCTGCGGGCGGCCGGCCGCGAGTATCCGCCCGAGATCCTGGCCCGCTACACGAGCGTCCCGCCCGGTGCGATCGGTCCCGAGGCGCAGAAGCTCCTGGCCCGCATCCGCCGGCTGGCCGGCAGCGACAACCCCTATGACCTCGCTCTTGCCGCCGCGACGCTGCTGCGAGGCGGCGAGTTCAACTACGACACAGACGTGCTGGACCTCCTCTCGGGGCCCTGCGAGGGGATCAGTGCGGTCGAGTGCTTCGCGCGGTACAAGCGGGGCTACTGCCAGTATTACGCGAGCACCATGGCGATTCTGCTCCGGGAAGCCGGGGTCCCAACCCGACTCGCCCAGGGTTACCTGCCCGGCGACCGCGATCCCAAGACCAGCATCGAGACGATCCTGAGGAGCAACTCGCACGCCTGGGTTGAGGTCTATTTCCCACGCTTCGGCTGGTATACGTTCGATCCGACGGGTGGCGGGCTGACCGTGTTCTCGCCGCTGCCGGCCGGCCGGCCGGTGCCGACGCCGTCGGCCGCGCCCCGCGCGAGCGGGGACATTGAAAACCCGCCAGGAGCGGAGGCGCGTCGTCCGCCGACGGGAGCAGGCGGAACGACGGACACGAATTCGTCCGGCCCGGGCAGCGTCCCGTTCATCGTGCTCACGATCCTGCTGGCCCTGGCGGTCGGGGCCCTGGCCTTCCTGGCGTACTGGCGGGGGCCGCGCCAGGCAGCGGCACCCGACACCGTGTGGTCCGGGGTGGCCCGGCTGGCGGGTCGGTTCGGCTGGGCCCCCAGGCCGACCCAGACGCCATTCGAGTACGCCCAGGCGCTCGGCGACGTGCTGCCGGTCGCCCGACCGGAGCTCCACGTGGTGGCCATTGCCAAGGTCGAGGCCGCCTACGGCCGGCGGGTCCTCGACGAGCGGCGGATCGCGGCTCTCCGGGAGTCGTATCGGCGGTTGCGGCTCCTTCTCCTCCGGCTCGCCTTCCGGCGGCGCGGCCGCCGACCGAGCGGGCGGTCGCGCGGATCCTGGCGGCCGAGGTTCCGTCGCTGATGGCCACGACGTTGGAGCGTATTGACCAGACGACCGAGTGGGCAGCCCTGGCGGGCCACGCCGCCACGATGCGCGACCGCCACCTGCGGGAGCTCTTCGCGGCCGATCCGGACCGCGGCGCGCGACTGACAGCGGAAGCGGCCGGACTGTTCCTCGACTACTCGAAGAATCGTCTCACCGACGAGACGCTCGGGCTGCTCGTCGGGCTCGCGGAGCGCGCGGGGCTGCGCGACCGGATCGAGGCGATGTTCCGGGGCGAGCGGATCAACACGACCGAGGATCGGCCCGTCCTGCACGTCACGCTGCGAGCGCCAAGGGGCACGCGCATCGTGGTGGACGGAGAGGACGTCGTGCCGGGCGTCCATGCGGTGCTCGACCGGATGGCCGACTTCAGCGAGCGGGTCCGATCCGGCGCGTGGACTGGCCACACGGGCAGCCGGATCCGGGCCGTGGTCAACATCGGCATCGGCGGATCCGATCTGGGTCCGGCGATGGCCTACGAGGCGCTGCGCTGGTACAGCGACCGGTCCCTGGTCGTGCGTTTCGTCTCCAACGTGGATGGCACGGACCTGTTCGAGGAGACCCGCGACCTGGACCCGGCGGAGACGCTGTTCGTGGTCTGCTCCAAGACCTTCACCACGCTGGAGACACTGACGAACGCCCGGTCGGCGCGGGCGTGGCTGCTCGACGGCTTGGGTGGCGACTCGTCGGCGGTGGCCCGCCATTTCGTCGCCGTCTCCACGAACGCCGAGAAGGTCGCGGAGTTCGGCATCGACACCCAGAATATGTTCGAGTTCTGGGACTGGGTGGGCGGGCGCTACTCGTACGATTCGGCGATCGGGCTGTCGCTCATGATCGCGATGGGCCCCGACCGCTTCCGCGAGATGCTAGACGGCTTCCACGCGATGGACGAGCACTTCCGCGGGGCGCCGTTCGAGCGCAACTTGCCGGTCCTCCTGGGCCTGATCGGCATCTGGTACGGCGACTTCCTGGGGGCCGAGACGCAGGCCATCCTGCCCTACAGCCAGTATCTCGGAAAATTCCCCGCGTACCTCCAGCAGCTCGACATGGAGAGCAACGGCAAGTCGGTCGACCTGTCCGGGCGGCCGGTCAACGTCCAGACCGGCCCGATCGTGTGGGGCACGCCCGGCACCAACGGCCAGCATGCCTACTTTCAGCTCATCCACCAGGGGACCCGGCTCATCCCGGCCGACTTCATCGGCTTCGTCCATGCTTCCGAGGAGGTGGGCGGCGAGACCGGCGGCCACCAGGACCTGCTGATGGCCAACTTCTTCGCCCAGACGGAGGCTCTCGCGTTCGGGCGGACCGCGGATGAGGTCCGGGTCGAGGGCGTGCCGGAGGCGCAGGTGCCCCACCGGACCTTTCCCGGTAACCGCCCATCGAACACGATCCTGGCCGACCGCCTGGACCCGCGGACGCTGGGCGCGCTGGTCGCCCTCTACGAGCACAAGGTCTTCACCCAGGGCACGATCTGGGGCATCGATTCGTTCGATCAGTGGGGCGTGGAGCTGGGCAAGAAGCTCGCCATGCGGATCGCTCCGGAGCTGACCGCGTCGCCGGCCCCGCCGCTCGCCCACGACGGCTCGACCAACGCACTGATCCGACGCTATCGCGCAGGGCGCGGGCGAGGGTAGAGCTCGGGGCCGAGGGGCGCGGCCGACCCTAGAGGGCGCCGGTCGCCTCCCGGCTGGCGGCCTCGGCCTCCGCCCTGGGCTCTTCCGCGAGCACGGCCAGGTGCTCGACGAGATTGTGCGCGCGGAGGACACCCCGGCCATCCCGCAGCTCGACGACCGTCAGGCCGCACAGGGCGAACGAGAATGCCCAGAACCGCTCGAGCGGCAGGCCGAGTAGCGCCAGGACGACGAGCTTGAAGACGCCGTCGTGGCCAACCAGCAGGCTCCATGGCGCATCCGCTCCGGCCGGACCCGGGTAGCCCGCAACCGCGCCGCGCCCCGACCACGAGGATGAAGCCTGCGCTTCCGGGGTGGAGGCCAGGCGTGCCACTGCCCGACCGACGGCTGCCCGAGCCCGTCCGGCCGCGTCCATCACCGACTCGCCGCCCGGGGCGTGGGCCCGGAGCGGATCGCGACGCCACGCGGCCAGCAACTCGCCGTCTTCGGCCTCGATCTCCTCGCGGCGCTTGCCCTCCCAGCGCCCCTGGGCCAGCTCCTTCAGGTCGGGCTCCGGGCGGAGCGGGGGTGGAGACCCGACCCGGCCGTCCATCGCCGCGGCCACCAGCTCCGCCGTACGGGCGGCGCGCAACAGCGGCGAATGGACGATCTCCAGCGGGGGTATCGGCGAGATCGGCAGGGCCGGCCGCTCGCCGGGCCGGGCTAGGCGCTCCGCCGTGAGGGCTGCCTGGCGCTCGCCGAGCGGCGATAGCGGGGAGTCGGCCTGGCCCTGGAAGCGGCCCTCCGTGATGTGGACCGACTCGCCGTGCCGGAGCAGCACGATCGCCGCCTCGACACCGGCCGGAATCTGCAGCCCCGCCGAGCTCGGCGGATCGCTCAGCGGTCGGTCCCCAGACGGATCGTCCACAGGTCCAGGACCGCCTCCTGGGCGCGGATCGCATCGGCCACCGCCGGCGGCACCTCCTCGTCGAGAGCCAGGATCATGAACGCATCCTGGCGAAGGCCCGACCGGGCCAGGTGCATCGCGCTGATGTTCACGTCGGCGTCGCCCAGCATGATCCCGATCCGGCCCATCGTGCCGGGCTTGTCCTGGTGACGGGTGAGGAGCATGTGGGTCGTGGGAGCCATGTCCAGCCAGTACTCGTTCAGGCGGGCGAAGCGTGGCTCGCCGTACGCAACCGTGCCGCCGACCGTCGTGGTCGCCCCGGCCGCCTCCCCGGACAGCGTCAGGAGGGAAGCGAACGCACCGGCCTCCGACGTCTTGCGCTCCACCACCGTGATGCCTCGAGCCCTGGCCAGAGAGGCGGCGTTGACGAGGTTGACCCGCTCCGTGGTCGCGTTCTCCAGGAGACCTCGCAGCACGGCCGCGGTCAGCGGCGAGACGTCGTGGGTCGCCAGCTCGCCGGCCACCTCCAGGGTCAGCGTCCGGACGCCGGTCCGGCAGAACTGGCGGAAGAACCGGCCCAGCGTCTCGGCGAGCGGGAGGTACGGGGCAATGGCCTGGGCCGTCTCGGGCGTGAGCAGCGGCGAGTTGACGGCGTAGCGGGCCGAACGGCCGTCGAGGACATCGACGATCTGGGCGGCGACCTCCTCGGCCACTCGGACCTGGGCCTCGGCCGTCGAGGCCCCCAGGTGTGGCGTCAGGAGCGTGTTCGGGGCGTCGAGAAGCGGCGAAGGTGGATTCGGGTCGAAGGGCGGCTCGTGCTCGAAGACGTCCACGGCCGCGCCGGCCAGGCGGCCGTCCCGCAATGCGGCGGCCACGGCCGCCTCGTCGACCACCCCTCCGCGGGCCACGTTGAGCAGCAGGGCCGTGGGCTTCATGAGCCCGAGCTGGCGCGAGCCGATGAGTCCGCGCGTGTCGTGGGTGAGCGGCACGTGGACCGTCACGACGTCCGAGCGCCGCAGGAGATCGTCGAGGCGGACCAGCTCGATGCCCCGCAACGCCGCCTGCTCGGCCGTGACGTAGGGGTCCTCGGCCAGGACGGTCATCTCCATCGCCCGGGCGCGATCGGCGATGGCCAGGCCGATCTTGCCGAGCCCGATGATCCCCAGCGTCTTGCCCCGTAGCTCGACGCCCGTCAGCCCGGCGCGCGCCTGCTGCCACTCCCGCCGGCGCATCGCCCCGTCGGCCTCGGGCAGGTGCCGCGCCAGGCCGTACATGAGCGCCAGGGTGTGTTCGGCGGCCGCGATCGTGTTGCCGGTGGGCGCGTTGACGACGACGATCCCGGCCCGGGTCGCCGCGTCGAGCGCGACGTTGTCCACGCCGACCCCCGCCCGGCCGATGACGACGAGCCGGCTGCCCGCCGCGATGAGATCGCTGTCGACCTGGACCTGGCTGCGCACGACGAGGGCGTCGTACTCGCCGATGATCGCGCACAGCTCGTCGCGCGAGAGGCCCACCTTCTGGTCGACGTCATGGTGGGCGCGAAGCAGCGCGACGCCCTCCTCGGCGAGCGGCTCGGCGACGAGCACCCTCATCCGCGGGCCTCGACGCCGGCGATCAGGCCCAGGCTCTCCAGGCCGGCTCGCTGGCCGGCGGCAACGCCCGCGCCCGGCGTCACCTGGCGGCCGAGGGCGAGGAGCCCCTCCTCGATGGCGCCAAGGCAGCCGAGGATCTCGTCCAGGGTGACCGTACCCAGGTGGCCGATCCGGAAGACCTTGCCGGACAGCTTGCCCTGGCCGCCTGCCACGACGAGCTTCCGCCGCTTGAGCTGGGCATTGAACGCCTTCCAGTCGAGGTCGTCCGGCAGGTGGACGCAGGTCACGGTCGTGGAGGCGTGCGCCGGATCGGGGAACAGCCGGAAGCCCAGCGCGTCGAGGCCGGCGCGGGTCGCCGCGGCGCACGCCGCATGCCGGGCGAAGATCGCCTCGCTGCCCTCGTCGCGCATCAGGCCGATCGCGACGTCCAGCTGGAAGACGACCGCGACGGCCGGCGTCCACGGCGTCTGGCCGCTGGCCTGGCTCTCGCGGTGCTTCGCCAGGTCCAGGTAGTAGCGCGGCATGCGAGCGGTCGCGCCCGCCTGCCAGGCTCGCTCCGAGACGCTCACGAAGGCCATGCCGGGTGCCGCCATCCAGCTCTTCTGCGAGCCCGACACGACGACGTCCAAGCCCCACGCGTCCTGCCGGAACGGCACCGCGCCGACGCCCGACACGCCGTCGACGAGGATGAGCGCGTCGGGCGCGAGCTCGCGGACCACACCCGCCAGGTCGGCGATCGGGTTCATGACGCCGGTCGACGTCTCGTTGTGGGTCAGGAGGACCGCCTGCCAGGGGCCGCCGGCGCGGAGCGCGTCGGCCAGCGCGTCGGGCTCGGCGGCCTTGCCCCATGGCACGTCGAGCCTGGTGACCTCAGCACCGTACGTCGAGGCGATCGCCGCGAACCGGTCGCCAAACGCGCCGATGCTCACCGCCAGGACTCGATCGCCCGGGGAGAGCGTGTTGACGATCGCGGCCTCCAGGCCACCCGTTCCGGCACAGGTCAGGAGAACGATGTCGTTGGCCGTGCCGAAGAACTCGCGCAGGCCGCCCACGACGCGCTCCTGCATCCCGGCGAATTCGGGCCCGCGATGATTGATCATCTGGCGGGCGCCCGCCTCGCGCACGGCCGACGGCAGGGAGGTGGGGCCCGGGATTCGCAGGTTCGTCTCGAAGCGGTTCACGGAGGCCTCCAGGCGGGGTGGGGGAGCCTCCATCGTAGCCTCCCAGCGCCGACCGGCGCCAGCGGCGGCCGCCGAATCCTGGCCTAGCGGCGCGGCTCCCCGGCGATCGCCGAGATCACCAGGCGGACGAGGACGGCACCGATGAATGCGACCAGGAGCGCCCCGAGGAATCCGCCCGGGTCGCCGAGTCGCAGCTCTCGTGCGAGGAACCCGCCGACGATGCCACCCAGGATGCCGACGAGGAGGTTGGGCAGGCAGCCGCGGGCGGTGTGTCCTGGCACGACGAGCGACGACAGCCAGCCGGCGAGCACGCCGATGACGATCCAGCCGATGAGGTCCATGGCATCAGTCTCGCATGTTGCGGCCCGCCCGGGACGGGCCGAACCGCGTGTTGCTCAGCCGCCAGCGTCCTGCTTCTCCGTCTCGCTGGGCTTGACAGCGCCCGCCGTTGCGGCAATACTGAACCTGATGGTTCACTATTCACCGGTCGATCGGACGTTCGCCGCGCTGGCCGACCCCACCCGCCGAGTCGTGCTCGAGCGGCTGGGGCAGGGAAGCGCCACGATCAGCGAGCTCGCCGAACCGTTCGGCATGTCGCTGACCGGAATGAAGAAGCACGTCCGCATCCTCGAGGAAGCCCAGCTCGTCGCCACCGTCAAGGTGGGTCGGACGCGGCTGTGCCACCTGGGGCCGCGGCGGCTCGACGACGTCCGGGGGTGGGTCGACGTCTACCGGCAGATGGTGAACGAACAGCTCGATCGGTTCGGGGACGTCCTCGACCGAACGAAAGGAGACCGACAGTGACCGTCGATCAGCAGAGCCCCCACGCCGTCAGCTTCACGAAGCCGAGCGACCTCGAGTTCAAGGTGGAGCGGACCTTCGATCATCCGATCGAGCGGGTCTGGGCCGCCTATACCGATCCCGCCCTGATCCCCCAGTGGTGGGGCCAGGGGACGACGGTCGATCGCCTCGACGTCCGAACCGGTGGCGGCTATCGGTTCGTGTCGAACCCGGGCACCGACAAGGAGAGCGCGGTCAGCGGCGACTTCCTCGAGGTCAGCCCGCCCGACCGCCTCGTCCAGACGTTCGAGATGGAGGGACCATACGGCAAGCCGTTCACCCAGACAGTCGAGCTCGAGCGGGTCGGCGACGGGACGCTCCTCGCGATCACTTCGCGGTTCGACTCGACCGAGGAGCGCGACGGCGTCGTCAACTACGGTGCAGAGCAGGGCGCGATGGGCGGCTGGGCCCGCCTGGACGCGTTGCTGAAGCAGCTCGCCGCCGCGTAACCAGCCCCGCACCCACACAGCATCGCGAGATCACGGCCGACCCGCACCGGGTCGGCCGTGTCGTACCCTCCACCGGGCCGGAATGCAGTCGAGATCGCAATCCCGGACCATGACCGCCATGGTTTAGGTCGAGGTAGACGAGCTTCGGGGGCCGCGGCGAGACCAACAGCTTGGTCGGCCAGATGTAGGTCACTCGGCAGCATCGCGCTTCTGCGTCTCGGCCAGGCGACGGCGGTTCTCCTCGCGGGTGCTCAGGATGTTGCTTCCGGCGCGCTTGCCGTCCACTTCGGGCTTGGGCTGACGCGACCGACGGGGGCCGCCCTTCGTGCGGGCCGCCTCCCGCGCCTCCAGACGGGCGACCATCCGCGTGCCGATCGTCTGCTCGTAGCCCTGGTCGGTGGGCAGGTAGTAGCGGCGCTCACCGAGCTCCTCGGGCAGATAGCGCTGCTCGACGTCGGCGCCTTCGTAGTCGTGGGGGTAGCGATAGCCCACCCCCAGTCCGTGCTGCTTCCGCTCACGATAGGTGGCGCTGCGCAGGTGATTGGGGACGGGCAGCGAGCCGGTTCGCTCCACGTCGGCCACCGCCGCCCAGTACGCCAGGCCAGCGCGATTGCTCTTGGGCGCCGTGGCGATGTAGGCGGCCGCCTGGGCCAGGGCGTACTGCGCTTCGGGCAGGCCCACCCAGTCGAGCGCCTGGGCGGCGGCGACGGCCACCGACAGGGCTCGCGGATCTGCGTTGCCCACGTCCTCAGACGCGCTGATGATGAGCCGCCGGGCGATGAACCGGGGGTCCTCGCCGGCCGCGACCATCGCGGCCAGCCAGTACAGGGCCGCGTCCGGGTCGTTGCCGCGGAGGCTCTTGATGAAGGCGGAGACGGTGTCATAGTGTCCGTCGCCGGCCCGGTCGTACGCCAGGATGCGCTGTTGCGCGGCGGCCTCCACGTCCGACAGGCGCGGAGCGACGCGGCCGGCGGCGTCCCGGACGCCCTCGGCCTCGGCGAGCGTCACCGCACCCTCCAGCACGTTGAGCGCGGCCCGCGCATCCCCGCCGGCCAGGTCGACGAGATGCTCGAAGGCGTCCTCCGCCAGCGCAACCCCGCCGCCCGGGCCCAGCTTCCCGGCCAGCCCTCGCTCGGCATCGTCGAGCGCGGTCTGGACGACGGTCGCGACCTGCTCGTTGGTCAACGGCTCCACGCGCCATACCCGCAGCCTCGACAGGAGGGCCGAGTTCACCTCGAAGTAGGGGTTCTCGGTCGTTGCGCCGGTGAGCGTGACCGTGCCGTTCTCGACGTGCGGCAGCAGCGCGTCCTGCTGCGCCTTGTTGAAGCGATGGATCTCGTCGATGAACAGGACCGTCCGGACGCCGTCGACCGAGACCTGGTCTTGGGCGGCCGCGATCGCGGCCCGCACGTCGGCGACACCGCTCATCACCGCCGACATCGTCGTGAAGCGCGCCCCGATCGCCTCGGCGAGGAGCCGGGCGAGGGTCGTCTTGCCGCTGCCGGGCGGCCCCCACAGCAGCAGCGAACCCAGCTGGCCGCGTTCCACCGAGCGGCGCAGGGGCCCACGTTCGCCGACCAGGTGGTCCTGCCCGACGAACTCCTCCAGCGTGCGCGGACGCATCCGGGCGGCGAGCGGCTGCAGGCCGGCCGGCGGCGCGAACAGGCCGATGGGCTGGCCAGAGGCGCTCGTCTGCGGACGTCGGCTGGGCATGAGCCCATCGTAAGCCGGATCTCCGCACCGGCGATACGGGACCGGTCGGTCAGTCGGGCGTGTGGTGCGACCGGCCGAGCCCGAGCGGACCCAGCATCCGGCGGATCACCGGAATCCAGAAGGCCGCGCCGAACAGCTGAGCCAGGACGATCCAGATGACGAGGAGAGACGGCACACCGACGATCAGGGCGGGCACCACGATGTCGCCCAGCGTGGCGAACGCACCACCGCCACCGCTCTCGGTCGGCCCGGCCCCGGCGGCAGACGAGGGGGAGGTGCCGGGCGAAGACTGGTCGAGTGACTCGACGGGCGGCGATGCGCCGGGCGACGACTCGCCGGCGCTGGGGCTTGGGCTGGGCGGCGCCGTCGGCACAGGACCGATCGTGGGCACGGGACCGATCGTGGGCACAGGACCGATCGTCGGCACGGGACTGATCGTGGGCACAGGACCGATCGTCGGAAGCGGAAGCGTGGGCAGCGGGGAGATCGTCGGCAGCGGAAGCGTGGGCAGGGGACCGACGGTCGGCAGGAGACGAACCGTCGGGAGCGGCATCAGCGACGGCAACGGCGAGACGAGCGCGAGGCTCGGCAGCGGCAGGACCAGCGCGTGGGCCGGCGCGACGGCGAGGAGCGGAATGATCGACAGGGCGACGCCCACGAGGATCGACGACCCGCGGCGTCTCCGCCCCGGGTCAGGCGACATTGCCGCGCGGCGTCCAGAGCATAGCCGGCGGCCGGTCCATGCCGGGCAGCGGCGCGTCGGGCGCCGATCGAAGGCCCTCGATGAAGGCGACCACCAGGGCCGGTTCGAGCTGGCTGTCGGCCGCGTCCTCCAGACGGCGGATCGCCTCCTCGACGTCGAGCGCCTTGCGGTAGGGCCGGCTCGTCGTCATCGCCGAGAACGCATCGGCGACGGCCAGGATCCTGGCAAACAACGGAATGTCCAGGCCGGCCAGGCCGTCGAGATAGCCGGTACCGTCCCAGCGCTCGTGGTGATGGCGGACGCCGCCCCGCACCAGCTCGATGTTCGGAAGGTCCCGCGCGATCATGTCGCCGAGCGCGACGTGCTGCTTGACGATCGCGTATTCGTCGGCGGTCAGGGCGGCCGGCTTGCGCAGGATCGCGTCCGGGATGCCGATCTTGCCGACGTCGTGAAGGAGGCCGGCCATGGCCAGGGTCCGGCGGGGCTCGGCCTCCATGCCGATCCGGTCGGCGAGGAACAACGCGTAACGGGCAACGTCTTCCGAGTGGCGCTTGGTGTAGCGATCCTTCGTGTCGACCGCGATGACCAGGCCCTGCAGGACATCGAAGCTCGACTGCTCGGTCGCCTTGAGCCCGGCGATCGGCCCCGCTGCGACCCTGATCCCGTCGCCGCCACTGCCCTTGGCCTCGCCCAGGGTGACCGTCGCCACGGACAGGAGCTCGGTCGCCGCGTCGCCGTCGACGGGGGCGAAGCAGATTCCGGCGCTCACCGTGACCGGGAGACGCTCGGAGACCCCGAACTGGAGGCTGAGATCGAGCAGGCCCGTGCGCAGCCGACCGATCGCCGCCTCCAGGTCGTTGGAGCACGACGGTGGCGCCACGACGAGGAACTCGTCCGGCCCGTAGCGGCCCAGGACAGACTGACTGGAGAGCTCCCGCCGGAGGATTCGGGCGACCTGCCGCAGCGCCTCGTCGCCGGCCGCGTGACCGTGTGCGTCGTTGAGGAGACGGAAGTTGTCGACGTCCACGATGGCAACGCCAACCGCTCCGCCGCCGGGATGGGCGGCCTCGATCTGGCCGATGAGCTCACCGACGACCGAGCCATGATTGAGCAGGCCGGTCAGCGCATCGCTCCGCTCTGCCTGGAGCAGCTCCCGCGTCTGGCGGCTCAACCGCGCCTGGGCGGCCCGGAAGATCAGGTACAGGAGAACGGCCAGGATCGTCGCCGCGGCCAGCGTGATGACGACGGTGTCGCGGCGGCTCGCCTCGGCGTGGGCCGTGATCGGCGCCGCATCGCGATAGATCTCGAACACCAGGGGGATGCCGCCCGAGGTCTTGACCGGGAGGTACTCCTCCAGGACCAGGTCCGCCGGCAGTGCATCGGCGTCGCGCTCCTCGCCGTTGTCGCCGTCGGTGAGGTCGGCGAAGGGCTCGCCGGCGAACGCTTCCCGGAGGTCCTCCTCCAGGCCGAAGTTCCGACCGCGAAGCTCGGCAACGTCGCTGAAGAGGATCGTGCCGTCCGGGCCGTAGACCTTGACCCGGAGCATGCCCGACGACCTGACCAGGTCCGAGAGACGCGCATCGATGTCAGCCTGTCGGGCAGGGGTCGGCCCGGCCGGCGAGAGATCCTCGGGCCCGATGAAGGCGCCGACGAAGCCGCTGACAAAGGAGGCGTCGGCGGCCACGCTGGATGCCAGTGCCGTCCCGGTCACGTGGCTGGACACGACGAAGGCCAGGGCGGCGCAGGTCCCGGCTACGAGCGTCAGGCTGGCCGCGTACACCAGGACCAGCAGCGGCGTCCTTCGTCGTCGCACGAGCGCGCTGCGCAGGTTCACGCCCGGACGCTAGGTTGAGGCGTGCGGCCTGTCGATAGGACGAATGGGTGTCGGCCCGTCCCATTTGGGCCGGGCGGCGGCTCAGAGTCGAATGACGCCCACCACGTCGATCAGGATGAACAGGATCGCCAGAATGCCCACCAGCGATCCTCCCACGCGAGCGATCCGCCGGACATCGCGGACGACGTAGGCGTACTCCTCCTCGGCCCGGGCGGCCAGCAGGCTGCCCTCGCGGCTCCGCCCCGGCGTCAGCCCCAACGACTGCTCGCTCCGTTTGCGCTCCCGGGCACGCGTCCGGCCCGCCTCGGCCGCCCGCTCCTCGGCGAGGATCTGGGCCTCGAGCTCCGCGGCGCGGGCCTCTTCGGCCGCGGTCAGTGCGCCGATCGGCCGGGAGGGCGCGGCGGGCCTGGGTCCGGCCGGCGGCCGAGTACCGGGCCGGCCGGCGCGGGCCGACGACCGCTGGCCGGGTCGAGTTCGCTGACGCTTGGCCATCGCTCGGGAACAGCCTCCTGGGGGCGGATGCCGATCGCTTGGCACGACGCAGCCGTTCGGTGGGCGCCGTGTCCGAAGGCGAAGAATACCATCGGCTGATCGGGCCACCGGGTGGCGGGGGACGAGTTGACGGGCCTGCCGAATCGGCCCCGACCCCGCAGGGCCCATGCGCTGGACGCAACAATGCACGCGCATTCACGCGGGCCAGGCCGGTTGCGGCGTCCCGTCGCCGCCCGGCAGGCACTCGCCCGTGCAGGACCGCCTGATAGACTCGGGCGACCGCCTGGGAGGGCCCGTTCATCGATCTCAACGCGCTCGTCGAGCCCCGGATCGGCGTCGTGGCGGCCGTCCTCGCCATCCTCCTGTGCGCCGCACTGGTGCTGGTCGCGATCCTGGCTCGTCGTGTGCGGCGGCTGGAGCGGCGCCTGAATGGCATCACCCGCAGCGCCGAGGGCTGGAGCCTGGAAGCCATCCTGGAGGGGCACCTGGACCGGGTCCTGGCGGTGGACCGGGAGGTCGACCAGCTGGCGGCCCGCACGGCCATCCTCGAGGCGGCCGGCAGGCGGGCGTTTCAGCGGGCCGCGCTCGTCCGCTTCAATCCGTTCGAGGAGACCGGCGGCAACCAGAGCTTCGCCCTCGCCCTGCTGGACGCCGAGGGCGATGGTTTCATCATCAACAGCCTTCACGCCCGGGCGGGGACGCGGGTCTACGCGCGAACGCTCACCGGCGGTCGGGCGGAGGGCCAGCTGTCGGCCGAGGAGGCCGAGGCACTCAAGCTGGCCCGCTCCTCGCCGGCAGGACGCCCGGCCGTCGCCGACCGGCCCGACCGGCAGTCCAGCCGAGGCGCGTGACGACTGAGCTGTCACGACTCGCAGCGATGATCGGAGCATGGTCTCCCAGGCGGCAACGCGCGTCAGGCGTCGGATGAGGCGGCACGTCCGGCGCGAGCCGGAGCGTCTCGAGCAGATCCCCGTCTGGAGTGAGCAGGCCGGCGTCTCCGGCCCGATGCACCCGGAACGGGCCCGTCCCGGGGCCGAGAGGGAGAATGGGCACGGACTGGCCGGGCTGCTCCATGGCCTCAACCCGGAGCAACATCGGGCCGTGACCCACGGCCAAGGGCCCCTCCTCGTCGTGGCCGGCGCCGGCACTGGGAAGACCCAGGTCATCACCCGCCGGATCGCCTGGCTCATCGCCACCCGCCGTGCCCGACCCTCCGAGATCCTCGCCCTGACATTCACGGACAAGGCGGCAGCGGAGATGCAGGTCCGCGTCGATCAGCTCGTGCCATACGGCTATGCGGACGCGGCCATCTCCACGTTCCACGCATTCGGCGACCGGATGATTCGCGAGTTCGCCCTGGAGCTGGGCCGCGCCCCGGACGCCCGGGTGCTGTCCCGTCCGGAGGTCGTCGTCTTCCTGCGCGAGCATCTCTTCGACTTCCAGCTCGAGCGCTACCGGCCGCTCGGCGATCCCACTCGCTTTCTCGATTCGCTGGCGGCCCTGTTCAGCCGGTGCAAGGACGAGGATGTATCGCCGGCCCGCTATCTCGAGCATGCCCAGTACCTGGCGGCCAGCGCTGAGGAGATGGCGGCCTCCCTGGCCGCGCGGGGTGACGTGGCCACCGACGCCGAGCGGGACGCCGCCGACGCGGCGACCGAGGAGGCCCAGCGGCAGCTCGAGCTGGCCCGCGCCTACGGCCTGTACCAGGAGCTGCTCGGCCGAGCCGGGTTCCTCGACTTCGGCGACCAGGTCAGCCTGGCCCTGCGGGTCCTGCGCGAGTCGGCTGCCGTTCGCCAGGAGATGCAGGCCCGCTTCAAGTACATCCTGGTGGACGAATTCCAGGACACCAACCGGGCCCAATCCCAGCTCGTCGCCCTGCTCGCCGAACGGCACCGGAACGTCACCGTGGTCGGCGACGACGATCAGTCGATCTACCGCTTTCGGGGAGCCGCGATCAGCAACATCCTCGAGTTCCGGGAGCGCTACCGGCGTGCTCGGCTGGTCGTGCTTCGGCGCAACTACCGCTCGTTCGGGCCCATCCTTGACGCCGCCTATCGACTCGTCCGGCATAACGATCCGGACCGCCTGGAGGTTCGCAGCGGGATCGTCAAGCGGTTGCGCCCCGAGCGCTCGGACGACGCCGCGCCCCCCGTCCGGCTGGAGGCATTCGCAACCGGCTCGGACGAGGCCGACTGGGTGGCCGCGGAGATCGGGCGACGGATCGCGGCGGGTGCCCGACCGCGAAGTCACGCGGTGCTCGTCCGCACGAACGCCACCGCGGATTCGATCCTGCGCTCGCTCAACGTTGCCGGCATCCCCTGGCGCTTCTCGGGCACGTCGGGCCTGTACGGACGTCCGGAGGTCCGCGTCCTGCTGGCCTTTCTGCGCGCGGTCGCGGACCTGTCGTCGAGCACGGACGTGTACGCCCTGGCGGCGTCGGAGGTCTACGGCCTGGGCGGAGAGGACCTCACGGCCATCGTCAACGCGGCCCGCCGCCGGAATCGGTCGCTGTGGGAGGTCATCGAGGAGCTGGATCGCCAGCCCGGTCTCATCCGCCTGGGGCCACAGACGCGGGCGGGCCTGGCCCGCCTGGTAGCCGATCTGCGGCGCTGGGTCGAGCTTGCCCATGAGCGATCCACGGGGGAGGTGCTGTACGCATTTCTCCGCGAGTCCGGGCTGCTGGCTCGCTGGGCCGCTCTCGAGACGACCGGGGCCGCGGAGGCGCTGCAGAACGCGGCGCGCTTCTTCGAGGTCGTCCGGGCGCGGTCGGAGCTCGTGGCGGATCCCCGGCCGGCATTCGTGGTGCCGCACCTGGCCACGCTCATCGAGGCCGGCGACGATCCTGCCACCGCGGAGCTGGACCCGGACGCCGATGCGGTCGCGGTTCTGACCGTTCACAAGGCCAAGGGTCTCGAGTTCCCCGTGGTCTTCCTGGTGGGCCTGGTCGCCGGCCGGTTCCCCACGGCCACGCGGCGGGACCCTCTGCCGTTGCCGGTCGAGCTGCTCGATGGGACGCTGCCGGAGGGCGACTTCGAGCTGCAGGAAGAGCGGCGGCTCTTCTACGTGGGCATGACCCGCGCCCGGGACGAGCTGATCCTCAGTCACGCCGCTGACTACGGCGGAGCCCGAGCCCGCCGGGTCTCGCCGTTCGTGTTGGAGGCGCTCGACCTGCCCGCCTCCGCCGCCGCCCCTGGTGCGGGACTGGGCGAGCCCTCTCCGCTCGAGAAGCTGGCCGCCTTCCAGGCTGTCGAGCCGCCGCCGGAGGCTGCGCGCCCGGCGCCGGGGCCCCGGTCCGAGCCGCTGTCGCTGAGCTACGGGGCCATCGACGCGTACCTGACCTGCCCGGCGAAGTACCGCTACGGTCACGTGCTGCGGATCCCGATCGCGCCCCATCACGCGCTCATCTACGGGTCGGCGCTCCACGCCGCAGTCCAGGAGTTCCATCGGCGCCACGCCCGAGGCGAGGTCATGTCCGAGGAGGCGCTCGTGGCGGCCTTCAAGGCGGCCTGGACGAACGAGGGCTTCCTCACCCGGGAGCACGAGGAAGCGCGTCTCAGCGCCGGCCGTGCGGCGCTCCTTCGGTTCCGCGCCGATCAGCTCCGACCCGGCGCCGTCATTCCCGCATACGTGGAGCGAGAGTTCACCTTCAGCCTGGGAGGCGATCGGATCCGCGGCCGCTGGGACCGGGTCGACGTCGAGCCGGCGGACGAGGCAGCGACGGCTCGTCCGTCCGCGGCGTCCGATCCTGCCGCGGTGCCGGCCCGACCGGTGGTGCTCCCGGACGTCGTGGAAGACACGCTCCCGCTCCTGCCCCGCGAGCGAGTGACGATCACGGACTACAAGTCGAGCGACGTCCGCGATGCGGTCACGGCGCGGCAACGGGCCCGCGATTCGCTCCAGCTCTCGATCTACGCGCTGGCCTACCAGGCCCAGACCGGTCGTCTCCCGGACGCGGTTCAGCTGTGGTTCCTCGAGTCCGGGCTTATCGGGCGGGCCGAGATCGACGATCGGCGCCTGGCCCGGGCTCGGGCGCGGATCTCGCGCGCCGCGGAGGGCATCCGTGCCGGCGACTTCGCGGCGCGGCCGGACCCGCTGTCCTGCTCGTACTGCCCGTATCGCGACATCTGCCCGGACAGCGTCGCTCGCGGGTCCGGCCGATCGACGGGCGCCTGAGCGGGTGAGCTGCATCGGGCCGGCGGCGCACCGGTGAGCACCCCGGTCGCCCTGGCGGCCATCACGTTCGACTTCGGCAACACGCTCGTGCCGGTAGGCGACGAGGAGTTGCGCGCGGTCGTGGACCGCACCGCCCGGGACGTGGCCCGGCTGAGCGGCCCGTTCGCGAAGGATGCGTTCCTGGCGGCGTGGCACGAAGAGCGCGGCCGGCAGTTCGCCGAGGAGGTGCCGGCGATGCGCGAGGTGGACCTCGAGCAACGGATGGGCCGCGTCCTGGCGCGGCTGCGCGGCATGTCGCCGCCACCCGGCGGGGAACGTTGGGACGACGAGGGCGCGGCCGTCCTGTCGACGCCGGACGAGCGGGCCGCGGCAGTCGATGCATATGGCCGGGCATTCGTCGAGCTCGTTCCGGCGCCTTCGGAGGTCGGTCCGCTGCTGGGACGGCTGGCCCGCCGCTTCCGCCTGGGCATCTTGTCCAATTGGCCGCTCGCGGTGACCATCGACCGCTTCGTGGCGGCAGCCGGCTGGGACCGTTACCTGAGCACGATCGTCGTGAGCCAGCGAGTCGGCACGGTCAAGCCCGACCCGGCCATCTTCGCGGCCGCGGCGAAGGCGCTCGGGGTGTCCGGCCCAGATGCGCTCCACGTCGGCGACGACTGGCTTGCCGACGTCGTGGGGGCGAAACGGGCCGGCTGGCGGGCCGCCTACCTTCGTGACGCCCAGGCCGGATCGCCCCTGCCGTCGAGCAGTCCGGATGCCGACGCCACGGTGGTTCCGGATGTGGTTCTGGACCACCTCACCGAGATCGAGGCGAGGCTCGGCCGTGCTCCGCTCGCGTAGACTCGCGGGCGATGGAAGCACGGGACCGGCTCGTGAATCTCGCGATCTTCGCTGCGGCCGGTCTGGCCTGGCTGCTCGTGGGGCTCGTGATCACGTCGCGCGATCCACGACAGGATCCCGGAGCCGGCTTCGTGGGCGCGGTGCTCATCGGCCTGGCCATCGGGCTGACGACGATCCCGCTGTTCTGGTTGGCGGTGTTTGGTCGTCACCGCCGCCTGGCCTATCGGGGCGATTGGCTGCGCGCCATCCGGCGCGGCGGCTGGGTGGCGGTCGTCGTCGCCCTGTTCGTCGTGCTTCGCCTCCAGGGTGCGCTGCAGCTGCCCATCGCGCTTTTCGTCCTCACCCTCGTCGCAGTTGCAGAGGCGACCCTGTCGACCGAGCGGTGATCGGGGTGCCGCCCTGCGCCACAAGTCCATAGCTTTGGCAAATAGGAGGAGCCGTGCCCACATTCGATTCCACCGTTGCTCCGGCCGCGCCCTTTGCCGACGCGAAACGGCGCCTGGCGGATGCCGTTCAGGCCGGACGCCAGGAGATCCTCGAGCTCAGCCACCGGATCCACGAGAACCCCGAGCCGGCCTTCGAGGAGCACCGCGCGGCAAGCTGGGTGGCCGAAGCTCTCGGCCGGCACGGGTACGCCGTGACAGCCCCGGCCGGCAGCCTGGCCACTGCCGTCCAGGGGCGACTGGCCGGCGGCAGGGCCGGAGGCGGGAAGAAGGACCGGCCTGGCCCGCGCATCGGGATCCTGGCCGAATACGACGCGCTGCCCAGCCTGGGCCACGGCTGCGGCCACAACACGATGGCGGCGTCGGGGGTGGGCGCGGCGATCGCCCTCGCCGCGCTTGCGCCGGACCTGGCCGGCGAGATCGTGTTCCTTGGCTGCCCGGCGGAGGAGCGCGGCTCGGGCAAGCAGCAGATGCTCGACGATGGGCTGTTCGACGGGCTGGACGCCGCGTTGCTCTTCCACCCCTCAGATCGAACGCAGGTCGCCTGCGAGCTCCTCGCCAGCGAGGACATCGAGGTCACGTTCAGCGGGCTGCAGGCGCACGCCGCGTCGGAGCCGTGGGAGGGCAGGAACGCCCTCGACGGGCTCGTCATGCTGTTCTCCTCGATCGGGCTGTGGCGCCAGCAGTTGCCGCACCACGCACGGGTTCACGGGATCGTCCTGGAGGGCGGCACGGCGGCCAACATCATCCCGGACCGCGCCGTCGGGCGGTTCATGATCCGCAGCACGAACCAGGCCTACTTCGGGAAGATGCGGCAGCGGTTCCGCGACCTGGTCGCGGCCGCGGCGCTGGCCAGCGACACGTCGGGCGCGGCCGTCTTCTCGGGCGGCTCGACGACGATGAAGGACAACGCGGTCCTCAAGGACCGATTCCGGGTCAACCTCGAGGCCTACGGATGGACGGACCACCCCTTCGATCCCGAGCACATGGGCAGCTCGGACATGGGCAACGTCAGCCATCGGCTGCCTACCATCCATCCCCAGCTGGCGATCTGCGACGAGGGGGTGCCCGGCCACTCGATCGCCTTCCGGGATGCCGCCGTCGAGCCGCGAGCGGACGAGGTGACGCTGCTCTCCGCCGCCCTCGTCGCCCAGACGGCATACGAGCTGTTCGTCGACGCCGACCTCGTCGCCGCCGCCTGGCGGGAGTTCCGCGGCGAGGCCGGCTGATACACCAACATTTGGCTGGCGCGCCGGTCGCGATTCCGGCTGGTGCTAGCATTCCGTTCGGCGCGCCCCGCTGGACGTCGGATGCGAACCGGCGGCGCCCCCAGAGAGACGGATCGGACCCGCGGCGCCCCCTTGGCGGCCCGGGCGGACTGCCGCCACCGCTTGCGGCACGCCGTCTCCCGGAGGACTGCCCGTGTCCCAGCGCCACGAGCCCGGCCAGGCCGAGGAATCCCACGGCCGCGACTTCGCCGCCGTCAACGGCTGGGACCGCCCGTTCGAGACCTACCAGGACGTCGACCTGCCCACGTACGTCGGACCCGTCTCGTTCGCGAAGCTGCCGTGGATCACCGACCCGGCCGAGATCCGGGCCCGCGCCGTGGACGTCGCGATCGTCGGCGCGCCGTTCGACGATGCGGTGACCCATCGTTCCGGGGCGAGGTTCGGGCCGCGGGCGATCCGCCAGGCCCAGTACACCTCGGGCTCGATGCACTCGCTCCAGCTCGGCATCGAGCCGTTCGACGTTCTGACGGCGGTCGACGCGGGGGACGCCAACATCGTGCCGGCCTGGATCGAGCGCGGCCATGCCCTGATCTACCGCAAGGTGCGTGAGATCGCGGAGACCGGCGCGATCCCGATCGTCCTGGGCGGCGACCACTCGATCACGTGGCCTTCGGCGACCGCCGTGGCAGCGGTCCGCAGCCCGGCCAGCATCGGCATCGTCCATTTCGACGCCCATGCCGACACGGCCCCCGATGACTGGGGCGTGCTGGCCGGGCACGGCACGCCGATGCGCCGGCTCATCGAGTCGGGCGCGGTCAAGGGCTCCAACTTCGTCCAGGTCGGGCTGCATGGGTACTGGCCGTCGATGGAGGTCTTCCGCTGGATGCAGGCCCAGGGAATGCGCTACCACTTCCTCCACGAGATGGAGGAGCGGGGGGCGGAGGCCGTCGTCGCGACCGCGATCGCGGAGGCGCTCGACGGCCCCGACGCGGTCTACCTGTCGCTCGACATCGACGTCATCGATCCCGGCCTGGCACCCGGCACCGGGACGCCCGAGCCCGGCGGCATGCTGACGCGAGAACTGCTCCGGGCGATTCGGCAGATCGTCGCGGCCGTGGACCTCGCCGGCATGGACGTCGTCGAGGTGTCGCCGCCCTACGACCACGCCGAGCAGACCGCGATGGCCGCCAACCGTGCGGTCATGGAGGCGATCAGCGCGCTGGCCGTCAAGAAGGCGGCCGGCCGAGCCGTCCGGTTCCAAGGGGGATCACTCGGCGGATCACTCGGCGGATCCCTCGGCCCATCCGGCTGACCGGTCAGATGGACGACGCGACGCACGGCTCCATGCCGCGAAGCGCGACCGGGACCGGCATCTGGCCCGCGCCCTCGCCGGCGGAGTCCGCCGCCCTCGCCCGGCTCTACGACCTCGACCTCGCCGACGACCCAGGCGACCTCGATCTGTACGCTGCCCTCGCCAAGCGGGCGAGCGGGCCGATCCTCGAGCTGGCGGTCGGGACGGGTCGCCTGGCGGTGCCGCTGGCCCGAGCCGGCCACTCGGTCACCGGGGTCGACCGCGATCCGGCGATGCTCGAGCGCGCCGGGCGCCGCGCCTCGGCCGCCGGACAGGAGACGGTGGCCCGACTCCGCCTCGAATTGAGTGATGCGCTCGACGTCCGGTTGCACGATGCCGGCGACTACCGGCTGGCGTTCATCGGCCTCAACTCACTCTTGCTGTTCGGCGATCGGGACGCCCAGGCCGCGGCCGTCGCGACGCTCGCCGCGCACCTCGCCCCGGGCGGCATCGCCGCCGTCGACGTGTGGTTGCCCGACGCCGACGACCTGGGTCGCTTAGACGGCCGGATCGTGCTGGAGTATCCGCGCCTGGATCCAGAGACGGACCACCTCGTCACGAAGGCCGCGAGCGCCGTCCATGACGCGGCCACCGGAACGGTCCGTCTGCTGGCCATCTACGAGGAAGGCCGCCAGGGTCAGCCGTCCGTACGGTGGCTCCGCCAGGAGCTCCTGCGTCTCGTGTCGGCCGACGATCTTCGAGATTTCGCCCGGGTCGCGGGCCTCACCGTGGAGCTCATTGCGGGCGGCTACGATCTGGAACCGCTGGGTCCCGGCGCCGAGCGGGCGGTGCTCATCGCGGTCAAGCCCGGCTGATCGATGTCGGGCTCGGCCGCCCGTCACGACCCGGTGACCGCCGCCGGCAGGGTGGGCCGCCTCGCCCGGTGCTCTTGGTACACTCGCCAGGATGGCCGCCAGCAACCAGATCCGTCTCCTTGTGATCGAGGACGTTCCGCAGGTCGCGCAATACATCCGCGGACTGCTGAACTCGCAGTCGCAGATCAAGCTGCTCGACGTCCTGTCCGACGGATCCAAGGTGCCCGGCCAGGCCCAGCAGCTGCGACCGGACGTCATCATCGTCGACGCGCTCCTCCAGGGCCGGACCAAGGGCCTCACCCTGGTCCAGCAACTGAACGAGCAGAAGATCCCGGCGCCGGTGATCGTGCTCACGGTTCCCCAGAACCCGGTCGAGATGAATCCGGAGCGGGGCATCCACGGCGTCCTGTCGATGCCGTTCTCCGGATACGACCTCATCAACCGGATCCAGAACGTCCATATCGCCTACCAGGCCAGCGAAGAAGGGGGCATGTCGCGGCTGATCAGCGTGTTCGCGCCCAAGGGCGGCGTCGGCAAGACGACCATCGCGTTCAACCTGGCGGTGGCGGTCGCCCAGCAGGGGCGCCGGACCGTGCTCATCGACGGCAGCCTCCAGTTCGGCGACATGCGGGCCCTGCTGAAGGTGCCCGTCGACGCGCCGTCGATCCTGGACCTGCCCACGGACCGGATCCAGGAGTCGGACCTCCAGGACGTCCTGTGGCGGGACCCGTCGGGTGTCGACATCCTCCTCGCCCCGCCGCGCGTCGAGATGGCCGAGATGGTCACCGTCCGCGACGTCGACAAGATCCTGTCGATCCTCCGCCACGTCTACGAGGTGATCGTTCTCGACACGGCATCCGCGCTGTCCGACATCAATCTCGCCTTCCTCGACGCCTCGGACACGATCCTCGAGATCGTCACCTACGACTCCACGACGATCCACAACACGATTGCCGTGGCCGACGCCTTCCGCTCCATCGGCTACCCGGCCTCGAAGGTGCGCTACCTGATCAACCGATCGGACTCGCCCGGCGGCATCTCCCCGGACGACCTCGCCCGGGCCCTTGGCCGCGTCCCCGAGCACTCGGTCGTCTCGGACGGGCTCCTCGTCGTCCAGGCCAACAACGAGGGCATCCCCTTCGTCCTGGCCAGCCCGGAATCGGCGATCAGCCGCGACGTGACCCGGCTCGCCAGCGACCTGCTCGGGGCCCGGGCGCTGGCGGCGGCCCGCTGACCGAGGTGTCCGACCCACGACCGATCGGCGTCTTCGACTCGGGGGTTGGCGGCCTGACGGTCCTCCGCGAGATCCTCCGGCGATCTCCCGGCGAATCGACGATCTACGTGGGAGACAACGCGAGGGCGCCGTACGGCACGCGCACCGATGCCGAGGTCCTCGCGTTCAGCCGCGAATGCCTGGACGACCTGGCCGCCCGTGACGTGAAGGCGATCGTGGTCGCCTGCAACACCGTCTCGGCGGTGGCGCTGACCGACCACCGGCGGCGCTACGACGTGCCGATCCTGGGGGTCATCACCCCGGGTGCCTCGGCCGCCGCCCTGGCGACGCGCACGCGCCGGGTGGGCGTCATCGCCACCCCGGCGACCGTTCGATCACATGCCTACTTCGAGGCGATCAAGAACGAGAACCCGGCCGTCGAGGTCTACGAGCACGCCACGCCGGCGCTCGTCCCGCTGGTGGAGGCCGGCGTCGTGAGCGGTCCTCGAGCCGAGGCCGTCGTGGCCGACTCTCTCGCGCCGCTGCTGGGCACGCGCGATTCCGACGGTGAGTTCGTGTTCCCGATGCCGCCCTCGGCCAGGATCGACACGCTCCTCCTGGGGTGCACTCACTACCCGCTCCTGCGACCGATCCTAGCGGAAGCCGTCGGCGACGGCGTGGCGATCGTCGACAGCGCGACCGCGACGGCCTCGGCACTTGCCGAGCTGCTGTCGATCAACGGCCTCGACGCGCCGGACATGGCCCCGGACGGCGGCAAGTCGCCGGCGGCGACGCCGCCGGCCAGCCACCGGCAGTTCACGACGGGCGACGTGGTCGCCTTCCGGCGGCTGGCGAACCGGCTCTTCGGGGATGCCGTTTCGGAAGTCGAGCCGCTCAGTCTGGCGGTGGCCGGATGAGCGGCTCCGATCGCTCGCGCGGACGTGGCCGCTGGCAGGACCCCCTGTGGCAGGGCGGCTTCCTGGTGGGAGCGGCCATCGGCGCGGCGGCAACCGTGCTCGGCCGGCGCGCGGAGCGAGTGGCCCGCCAGGGGCTCGTCGACTGGCCCGCGGCCGAGGCGTTCGCCATCGCTCGATTGGGCCGCGCCCCCGGCAACCTCAGCCCGGCCGAGCTGGCTGCAAGCGAGCCCGCATACGCCGCCGCCATGTCCCGGATCACACCCCGCCTCGCGCAGGTGCTGGAGGCGCAGCTGCCGGGTGTCGTGGATCGGGCCGCCGTCGTGGACCGCGCCGGCTGGGTCCGCGCGAACATCGCGACGTTCGCCCAGCTCATCGGTCACCTGGAGGGCCAGCTGCTCGACCAGGTGATCCCGCCCGGCGGCGGCCTGGCCAAGGCATCGATGGCGATCGCCAATCGCTACCTGACGACCCGGCAGCTGGGATTCCTGCTGGGCTTCATGGGCCAGCGAGTGCTGGGCCAGTACGACCTGGCCCTGCTGTCCGCGGAGGCAACCCCCGGCCGCCTGCTGTTCGTCGAGGAGAACATCCGCCAGACGGCTCACGCGCTGGACGTGCCTCTGGACGCCTTCCGGACGTGGATCGCGCTGCACGAGACGACCCATGCCTTCGAGTTCGAGGCGCATCCCTGGCTCCGGCCGTACCTCGCCGAGCGGTTGGAGCGCCAGCTCGAGGCCTTCTCTCGGGACCTGACCGTCGTCTCGCGTGACACGGTCCGCCAGCTTGGCCGCGTGCTGCGCGGCAGTGGCGAGGGCGACCATTGGCTGGAGCGGCTCATGACCGACGAGCAGCGCCGCCTGTTCCGCGAGACGCAAGCCGTCATGAGCCTGCTGGAGGGCTTCAGCGACTATGTCATGGATGAGGTCGGGCGGGAGCTCGTCCCCGACGTGGACAGGATCCGCGGCCGGTTCCAGGAACGACGCGAGCGCCGGTCCGGGTTCGAGCGGGCGGTGATGCGCCTGATCGGCATGGACCTCAAGCTCGAGCAATACCGGAAAGGGGAGATCTTCGTCCGGGCGATCGCGAAGCGGGGCGGCCCGGCCGCGCTTCGTCAGCTGTGGACGGGCCCCGAGAGCCTGCCGACGCCGGCCGAGATCGAGGCACCGGAACGCTGGCTTCAACGCGTGTACGCGGCGGGGTCCCGGAGCCAGGCATGACCGAATCGCGCCGCGCCGCGGGCTCCGGTCGCGGGCCGGGGGGTGCGCCGGCGGCGATCGCGCTCACGCCGATCCTCTCGGCTCGCTACCGGACTGGCGACCTGGAGCGGATCCGGGCGGCGGCGCCGGGAGCGCGGCTCGTCAACGTCAGCGTGGAGGGCCTGGCCGATGGGCCAGTCGACGACGTCGAGGTGCTGCTGCGGGGGTGGCTGTCGGCGGACGCGTTCGATCGACTTCTCGCGCGCACCCCGCGGCTCGTCTGGGTCCACAGCGCCTCGGCCGGCGTGGAACGCGTCCTGACCCGGGCGGGCGGCGAGCGAGGGCTCGTGATCACCAACGCACGGGGCGTCTTCAGCCGCCCGATCGCCGAGTACGTGATGATGATGATCCTCGCGGTCAGCCGGCGACTGCCGCAGCTGCTGGAGCTCCAGCATGAGCGAACCTGGCAGCCGCTCGAAGGCGCCGAGCTGCGGGACGTCACTGTCGGGATCGTCGGCCTCGGCTCGATCGGCCGAGCGGTGGGCGCGCTGGCGACTGCCTTCGGCTGCCGGGTCATCGCCACCCGCCGGCGATCCGATGTGGCCGTCGAGCAGCCTGGCAGCAGCGAGGAGCCTCCCGGCGATGGCGATGGAGACGAGCGGCCACTCGGTGCGATCATGCTCGATCGCGTGCTCGGCCCCGACGGGCTGCCCGACCTCCTGGCCGAGTCCGACTTCGTCGTCCTCGCGGCGCCGCTCACGCCGCAGACCGAGGGCATGATCAACGACGAGACCCTTGCCCTCACCAAGCCAGGCGCCTGGCTCATCAATGTCGCCCGCGGTCGCCTCGTCGACGAGCGCGCGCTCCTTCGATCCCTGCGCGATGGTCGGATCGGAGGCGCCGTGCTCGACACGTTCGCGGAAGAGCCGCTGCCGCCGGACTCCCCGTTCTACGACCTGCCGAACGTCATCGTCACCCCGCACACGTCATGGTCCAGCGGGCGCGTCCTGGACCGGAGCGTCGGCCTCTTCTGCGACAATCTCAGGCGATTTGCTGCGGGCGAGCCGCTCGTCAACGTCGTCGACCCAGCCGTCGGCTACTAGCCGTGTACTCCATCGGAGGAGCCATGGAGGACTACCGCGTGACGCTCGTCCAGATGGCCCGCGAAATCGCGATGCTGCCCTTCGGGCCGTCGCTGTCGGGCGGCGACGAGCTGCGCTTCCTGCGCCGGTTCCGAACCATCTATCAGCATCTGGCCATCACGGTCGAGACCTCCGGCGGCGGCGCGACGCCGAATCCGATGATGGGCATGGACCCGTTCATGCGCAGCCCGGACCAGGTCCGGGACCTGATCGACCGCTCAGACGCAAACCTGTCCGAGCTCGAGCGCTGATCGCCCGCGCCTCGCTAGGCTGGCGCCATGCAGATCGCGATCGTGGGTCTTGCCGCAAGCGGCAAGACGACCGTCTTCAACACCCTCACTCGCGGCCACGCCCAGACCGGTGGCTTCGGCGGGATGCAGCTCAACGTTGGCGCGGTCAAGGTTCCGGACGAGCGCCTGGACCGGCTGGCCGAGATCTTTAAGCCCAGGAAGGTCATCCATGCCGACGTGACGTACGCGGACCTGCCCGCCCCGCCCGCCTCGAGTGAAGGGCGGATCGGCACGGAGGAGCTGCCGGCCGAGCACCTCGCGCGGCTGCGCGACTCCGACGCCCTCCTGCACGTCGTCCGCGCGTTCGACGACCCGAGCGTGCCCCACCCGGAGGGCTCCGTCGATCCGTGGCGGGATCTGGAGCGGTTGGACCTGGAGTTCATCCTGGCCGACCTGGCCATCGCCGACCGCCGGCTGGAACGGCTGGGGACGTCGGGCCGTCACGGCACCTCCGCCGAGCGCGAGGCAAACGAGCGCGAGGAGGCGATCCTGCGCCGGCTCAGGCAGGCGCTGGAAGGTGGCCGCCCGATCCGCGACGTCGAGCTCGACGTCGACGAAGAGAAGACCATCCGCGGCTTTCGCTTCCTCACCCAGAAGCCCGTCCTGGTCCTCCTGAACCTCGGCGAAGCGGACCTGCCCCACGCGGCCGAGCGCGTCGCGGCGATCGCCGACCGGTACGACCATCGCCATACGATCGTCGACGCGCTGTCCGCCCGGATCGAGATGGAGCTCGGCGAGCTCGAACCGGACGAGGCGGCCGCGTTCATGGACGAGCTGGGCATCACCGCCTCGAGCCTGGACCGGGTCATCGCGCTGTCCTACCGCCTGCTCGGCCTGGTGAGCTTCCTGACGGCCGGTCCGGACGAGGTCCGGGCATGGCCGATTCCATCGGAGTCCACGGCGGTGGATGCCGCGGCGGCCATCCACACCGACCTGGCCAAGGGCTTCATCCGCGCAGAGGTCGTGACCTACGAGGACCTGGTCGCGCTCGGCTCCACGGCCGAGGCGCGGAAGCACGGCCGGCTGCGATCCGAGGGAAAGACCTACAGGGTGAAGGATGGCGACGTGCTGGAGGTGCTCTTCAGCCGCTGATCGGCGATGCGACCGGGGTCGATGCGGCCGGGGTCGATGCGGCCGGGGTCAGTTCGGCCGGCGGGAAGCGTCGCCCCGGAAGTCGGCCAGGATCGACTTGTAATCCGCGTCGAGCTCATCGTCGGCGCCTTCGGTCCCTTGCGACTCATCACCGTCCAGGTCGGTCAGGAACGTCTCATCGGGGTCGCGCGAGACGTTGACGGCCGCGGTCAGCCGATCGTCGGAGATGAAGATGAACTCGTAATCGCGTTCCAGCTCGTCGGCGATCGCCTCGATGAGGGTATCGTGCTCGTGCGAGTCGAGCACCCGCTCCCGGACGTTCTTCACCGTCTCGAAGAACTCCTCCGGCTCCATCTCTTCCTCGCGGGCCAGCAACAGATCGGCGAAGATGTCGCCATCGCCTTCATGAAGTTCGTAAAAATACACGTTCGCTCCCGGCATCCTGGCTCGATCCGACCGCGCCAGTCGGAACCTCTTGAGTATACGGCCGCATGACCGACGGCTCCCGCGGCGGGCCTGTGGACCGGGCTTCCCCCGGCGCGCCGGCCGGGCCGCCGGCTGGGTCGCCGGCCGATGCGTCAGCCGACGTCCGGACTGACGACCCTGCGGACGGCCGGTTTGCCCCCCAGGTGGTGGTCGTGGGGGCTGCCGCTCGCGACATCGCGACCGACGATCCGCGCGGCTGGCGGCTCGGTGGGGGAGTCGCGTACTCGGCCCTGACCACCGCCCGGCTCGGCTTGCAGACCGCAGCACTGGTCGGCGTGGATCGGGACGCCGCCACCGCGCTCGAGCTCGACCTGCTGCGCCACGCCGGCGTGGTCGTCCATCTCGTCCCGCTCGAACGAGGACCCGTCTTCGACAACGTGGAGACGCCCGAGGGCCGGATCCAGGTGGGCCACGAGAGCGCGGATCCGATTCCCGTCGAGGCGCTGCCCGACGGGTGGCGTACCGCGCCGGCATGGATCCTGGCGACGGTGGCCGACGAGCTGCCGCCCGCCTGGTCTGAGGTTCCCGACGAGAGCGCGCTCGTCGCGGCCGGCTGGCAGGGCATGCTGCGAGAGGTCGTGGCCGGGCAGCGAGTCCGACGCCGACCTCCGGGCACATCGCCGATCGTCGCCCGGGCGGACCTGGTGGGCGTCAGCCGGGACGACCTGGGGCCCGACGCGCCAGTCAGCGACCTGTTCCGGTTCCTGCACCCGGGGGCCACTCTCGTGCTCACCCAGGGCGACCACGGCGGTCTGGTCATGACCGCCGGCCGCGACGGAGCGAGCGCGATGTACCACTATCCGGCGATCCGCTCGCCCGCGATCGTGGACCCCACGGGCGCCGGCGACGTCTTCCTGGCGGCCCTGTTGGCGGCCAGGGCCGAGCCGCGGCTGGTCGGCGGACGCCTCGACCAGCGCTTCGACGTGCTGCTGGCCGCGGCGGTGGCCTCGCTCGTCCTGGAGGGGCGAGGCCTGCTGGGCGTGCCGGAGCGTTCGGCCGTTCGCCGGCGAATGACCGCGGGGCGTCAGACCGCCTGACCGCGGTCATCCCAGGCGCCGCCGCAGGCGCCGGCCCCGTTCGACGAGGTTCGCCTCGACGTGCGGCAAGGGCCGACCCAGGGTCCGGCTGCGCTCGGCCTGTCGCCAGCCGCTGCGGACGGCCTCGTAGGCCCCCATCAGATCGCCAAGGCGATGCTCTCGAAGCTTGGCCACCTCGATCCACGCGACGACGCCACGCGCCCCACCGGCAACGGCCACGGCTTCCCAGGCGCCCGCCGCCTCCTCGAACCGCCCGAGCCGCCGCAGGATCCTCGCCCGTTCGACACAGATCCGCTCCCGCGTCCAGGGGTCCTGGAGACGGCCGCCGTCATCGACCGCGGAACGCAGCCGATTCGTCGTCCGCGTCCTGCCGCCGAAATCGGGACGGTGGCGCGGCAGCCACCAGCCATCTCGGGTCGGGTCGTCCTCATCACCCCGCCGGCGACGCTCTCGTCCGAAGGGATCGGGCGCGGCGTCCCCCCGACGGAGTGCCGCGTCGACGCACTCCAGCGCTTCATCCAGCCGCTTCTCGCGTGCGAAGGCCCGCGCAAGTCCGGCCAGGTCGCCCTCATGGGCATTCGCGCGATCGTGGCGCGCGCCGTACCGCTGCTCGACGTGGACCAGGAGGCGCGCCAGCGACACGACGTCCTCGTCGTTGTGACGGGCGACGTCCGCCAGGAGCGTTCCGGGCCCGCCTCGCAGGAACGACAGATAGCGGCCGGGGATCTCCCAGCCCTCGACGTCGGCGTGGCGAACGAGACCGAAGAGTTGCGATTCGACCGATCGGAGGCGCGCGTCGGTCATGCGGTGCCGGAAGACGCGTCGAACGAGCGGGAGGAGGTCGAGGTGGCCGGCGTGGACAGGCGGACCCTTGCCCGACATCCGGAATCGCGTCACGAGCAGCGGCCAGTCGAATGTCCGGCCGTTGTACGTCACGAGCCAGGCGCTCGGGTCGATTTCGGCCGCCAGGGCGGCGAGGAGCGCCGGCTCCTCGGACTGGTCCGGCAGGAGAAGCTGGACCACCCGAAACTGCGTCGTGTCCCAGCGGCCGAGTCCGACGATGAAGGCCATGGTCCCCGCGGCCGTCGCCAGCCCCGTCGTCTCGGTGTCGAGACAGACGAGCGGCACATCTGCCGGCGGTTGCCCGGGCAGCGACGCCAGGCGCGCTCGGTCGATGGCCATGGGAACGGCTCCGACGTCGCGCCGGACGATGGTCCCGAGAGCGCCCGTCACGACCTCGGCGTCGATCGCCGCGGCCAGGCGTGCCGCAAGCTCCGACGGCCGGGCTCTGGCCGACGAGGCATCGGCTCCCGCCCTGCCTCGTTCTTCCCGGAACGCCGCGAGGCGACGCTCGAGCCGCGTCGCCGCGGTCACCTGCGTGAGGGTCATCCGACGGTCGAGACGACGTCCGCATGCATCTCGACGCCGGACGTGGTGGACGGCCTCGCTTGTCTGGTCGGGGGCGGTGGCTGCAGGGCCGCAAGCAGGCGCCGGGCGAGGAGCTTGGCGTCCACGTCCGGCTCCAGCCGGGGTCCGGTGCAGGCCGGGCAGCCCGCTTCACAGCCGCAGGCAGCGATGAGGTCATCCGCGGCAGCGATCAGCTCGTCGTGCCGCTCCCAGAGTCGTTCCGAGAGGCCCACGCCGCCGGGGATCGCCTCGTACAGATAGATCGTGGGCGCCTCGTGGTGGGGGGACCGGACCTGGCTCACCAGCCCGAGGTCGCGCGGGTCGACCATGAGCAGCACGCTGGCGACCGTCTGGATGGCCCGCCCGGCTCCGAGCAACGCCACGTCGAGCTCGTTGCGGCGCCAGCCGCTGGCCGCTCGCTCCGCGGTGAGCCAGTAGGCTGTGGTCTGGAGCTCCAGCTCGGGCAGGTCGATCGGTCCCCAGCCGACGTTCTCGTCCGTCACGAACTTGAGCTTCTTGAAGAGCGTCGCCAGGCTCGCGACCATCACCTCGCCGTGGATGCGCCGGCCGCCTGGAGCCGGCGCCTCGGCGAAGACGTCGAGGGGCTTGAGCGTCACGGCCCGGCTGGCGTACGTGTAATGGTCGACATCCACGCGGTGGACGTACGCCTTCTTCTCGCCCCAGTCGAGGCGGTCGACGTAGTACTGCAGGGACTCGTGGATGTAGATTGCTCGCTCGTGCACGAGGACCTGGGCCGAGAAGAGATCGACCTCACCGAGGACTCTGGGCCGGTCGGGGGTCGTGTCGATGATCACGACGTTCTCCGGCGCGGCGGCGCGCATCGAGATCTCCGAAGCCGGGAAGTTTTCGGAGCTCCAGTACCAGCGGCCGTCGCCGGCCTGCCGGACGTGGCCCTCCTCGGCCAGGAAGGCGAGGAGGTCATCGGCCGGCGCCGGTCCGAAGACGTCGCCGGGCTCGAACGGCATCTCGAACGTCGCCGCCCGGAGATGGGCCAGCAGGACATGGACGTTGTCCGGGTCCAGGCGGGCCTCCTCCGGCCGCCCGCCGAGAAGGAATTCGGGGTGGTGGATCACGTATTGATCGACGGGAGCCGGCGAGGCAACCAGGACTGCGACGCTCGTCCCCAGCCGTCGTCCGGCCCGCCCGATCTGCTGCCAGGTCGCCGCGATCGAGCCCGGGTAGCCGGCCAGGATGGCCGTGTCCAACCGTCCGATGTCCACTCCGAGCTCCAGGGCGTTCGTGGCGACGACGCCGAGAACCTCTCCGTCCCGCAGCCCATGCTCGATCGACCGGCGCTCGGTTGGCAGGTAGCCGCCCCGATAGCCGCGAACCCGGGTTCGCGGACCGAAGCTCTCGCGAAGCGCCTCCCGCAGGCCGGTCAGGAGAATCTCCACGGCGACCCGCGATCGCCCGAAGACGATCGTCTGTCGACCGGCTCGCAGGAACGGCAGTGCCCAGCGATTGGCAAGCGTGAGAGCCGAGCCGCGCGCCCCCGTCGCGGCGTCGAGGACTGGTGGGTCGACGAGGAGGATGTGGCGCTCCCCGGCCGGCGCGCCGTTCCGATCGATGAGGCCGATCGGCCGCCCGGTGAGCATGGCCGCCAGCTCGGCGGGATTGCCGATCGTGGCGGAGCAGCAGACGATCACCGGCCGGCTGCCGTAATGCGCGCACAGTCGCAGGAGCCGTCGGATGACATTGGCCACGTGGCTGCCGAACACGCCACGGTAGGTGTGAAGCTCGTCGATGACGATGACCCGCAGCTGCTCGAAGAGCTGGAACCACTTCGTGTGGTGGGGCAGGATCGCCGAGTTGAGCATGTCCGGGTTCGTGACGACGACCTGGCCGGCCTTGCGGACCGCAGATCGGATCGGCGCCGGCGTGTCCCCGTCGTAGGACGCCGCGGAGACGTTCAGCCCCGCCGCCCGGGACAGCGCCGAGAGCTCGGCGACCTGGTCCTGGCCGAGGGCCTTCGTGGGGAACAGGAACAGCGCCCTGGCCGCCGGGTCATCGGCGATCGCCTGGAGCGTGGGCAGCGTGTAGCACAGTGACTTGCCCGACGCCGTGGGCGTGACCACGACGACATCGTTGCCCGCTCGGACCGAATCGATCGCCTCCGCCTGGTGGCAGTACAGCCGATCGATTCCACGGGCGGAGAGGCCGGCCCGGATACGATGGTCCAGCCAGGCCGGCACGTCCGCGTATGCGGCTTCGCGGGCGGGCACGATCTCGTGATGAACGACGCCTAGGGCGAGCGACGGCTCCTGGAGGATGCGCTCCAGGACGGTGGCGGCATCGAGGGGTGCATAGGTGCGCACGACGGCTCCCATATCGAACGTCCGTTCTATCACGGGCAGTCTACAGCTACCGTCCAGCCCGCCTGTGACAGCTTGGGTGGCACGGGGTTCGCATTGACACGTCAGCTGCACGCAGCTACCATCGCCTGAATGCAGCGCGCGCCGGGGATCGAGCCGTCGCTCGGGCCGTCTGACGAGGCCATCGAGCTCGCAGACCCCACGCCGGGCGACAACGCCCCGCGCCGATCGCCGCCATCGCTCCAGGGCCTGGCCGTGGCGGGTTTCACTCGACGCCGAGTCGCCTGGCTCATCGGGGCTATGGTCGTGGCCTGGATCCTCGTGGTGTTCGCCCGCCAGATGGGCGATGCGGCCACGAAGTCTGCCGAGGCTGACCGGGCCCGCCTCGCGAACGCCGGCCTGGTGGCCGATGTCTCTTCACTGCAGCGCGAGCTGGAGCTCGTCCAGCGACAGGCCTACATCGAGCAGCAAGCCCATGGGCTGGGCCTCGGGCAGGCGCGCGACCGCGCCTTTGCCCTGGAGGCCGGTGCGCCGCCGCTGCCCCCCGACGCTCCTGGATCGGCCGCCGTGCGCCTTGGTGCAGTGGCCGGGAGCCCCTCGCCGCTCGACTCCTGGCTGTCCCTGCTGTTCGGGCCCGCCCCATCGCAGTGATCGCGTCCTTCCCGGTCGGTCCGACCCGGCCGAGAGAGAGCTGTAATGCCCGTGCGACGTCCGTGGCGCGAGCGAAAGCGCCAACGACGCATCATCTGCGCCTAATCGGTGGCGACGGTCCCTACGGCCCAGCCGCCTGAACGCGCCTGGAGGTGCAAGTCGTGACCTACGTCGAGCGCGAAGGCATCCAGCCCGGCTGGTCCGTCTGGGCGAGCGATGGCGAGGATCTCGGCGCGATCATCCGCGTCGAGCCAGAAGCGATCATCGTCAAGAAGGGCGGCTTGATCTCGCGAGAGCTGAGCGTGCCGCGCGGCGCTGTTGCCGAGGTCGAGACCGGGCGAGTCGAGCTCAACATGACCCGCAGCGAGATCGAATCGGCCGGCAAGTGATTTCCGCCCCGCACGCAACGCCGATCTGAGGACAACGCCGGCCTGCCCTGGCCCGGCGCAGAACATCTTCAGCGCACGCGGGGCCACCGGGGCTCGTATTCTGGACGCCGATCGTTGACGCAAGGAATCGGCTCACCGCGCGTCAGGTGGGCAGCGGCGCTTCGACGTCGGGACGCAAGAGGGTGAGGGCGAGGGCCGGTGATCCAGATCCCCGTTGAGGATCTCGTCTTCGTCGTCTGCGCACTCCTGGGCGGCAGCCTCCTTCTCATCATGGTCGTCTTCGACGACATCCTGGGCGGCATTCTCGACGCGCTCCACGTCGGTTTCGACATCGGTGGAACATCCGTCACGCCGCTGCTCCTCGGGTTCATCTCGATGTTCGGCGTCGGCGGCCTGTTCGCGACGCAGGTCCTGTCGGTCCACGGAGGTCCGGCGGCCACGATCGGCGCCGTCTTCGGTGCCGCCGGCGCGTTTCTCGCCTGGGGCCTGTTCGGCCTCCTGCGGCGCTCCGAGAGCCCCGATCCGTTCTCGCTCGACGACCTCATCGGACGGCAGGCATCCGTCGCGGTTGCGATTCCGGCCGGCCGGCTGGGCAGCGTCTATGTCAAGGCGGAGGGGCAGACCCACGAGGTGAGCGCCACAGCGTCCGTCGACGTGGCCCCCGGGACAACTGTATCGATCACCGGAGTGTCCGGGCCGGGCCTCGTCGTGGCGCCGCTGGCGCCCAACGCCGGAGCAAGCACCGGAACGGACGCAGGATCGTGAGACGGTCCCGATCGGGGCCTTGAGGGAGGCGAGGGATGCCGGATCTGTTCAACTTCGTCAACACGGGGACGCTCACCGTCTTCCTGCTGATCGTCATCGCGGTGCTCCTCGTCGCCTACATCACGAGCCGGTTCAAGGTGGCCGGGGCGAACGAGGCCCTCATCCGCAGCGGGCGCATCGGGGGCGGTTCGGCCGAGCTGCGGGTGGTGCGGGGCGGGGCGATCATCGTGCTGCCGCTGTTCCACAAGCTGGGCCGGCTCAAGCTGACGGCACGCCAGATCAACGTGAACCTGGCCGATGCGGTCAGCCGGCAGGGCATCAAGGTCGCGGTCCAGGGCGTGGCGACGTTCAAGATCGGGGCCGATGACGAGTCGATACGCAACGCCGCCGAACGCTTCCTCGAGTCGAAGGACGAGGAGGTCGACTCCATCGTCAAGAACGTCCTGGAGGGGTCGCTCCGATCGATCGTGGGGACGCTGACGATCGAGGAGCTGAACCTCGACCGGCAGAAGTTCCAGCAGGCCGTTCAGGATGCGGCGAAGGGCGACCTGGCCACCTCCGGCCTCCAGATCGACTCGTTCACGATCCAGGCAATCCGCGACGAGTCGGGTTACATGGACCTCATCGGCCAGCAGGAGACGGCCCGCCGCGAACGTGACGCGCGGATGGCCAAGGCCGGGGCCGACCAGGAGGCGGCGGTCCGAGAGGCAGAGGCCGAGCAGATCAAGATCAACGCCGCCCGGGACGTGTCGCTCCGGCGGGCGGAGACCGAGACCCAGGTCGCGGCGGCTGAGGCACGCGCGGCGCAGGCCGGACCGCTGGCCCAGGCCGAGGCGACTCAGGAGGTCATGCGCAAGCAGACCGAGCTGGCCGAGCTCGAGGCCGCCCGCAAGGAAAAGGAGCTGCTCACCACGACCGTTCGACCGGCGGAGGCCGAGGCGGAGGCGCAGGTCCGGCGAGCGGAAGGTGACAAAGCAGCCCGGATCGCCCAGGCCCAGGCCGAGGCCGAGCGGGTCAAGCTGGCCGGCCAGGCCGAGGCCTCCGTGACCGTCACCAAGGGCGAGGCGTCGGCACGCGTCACCGAGGTCAACGCTGCCGCCGAGGCCAAGCGGACGACACTGGAGGGCAACGCCGAGGCGGGCATCGTCTTCAACAAGGGCGAGGCCGAGGCCAAGGCGCTGGCCCTCCGCGCCGAGGCGTATCGCCAGTTCAACGAGGCGGCCGTCATCCAGACCGTCCTGTCCATGCTGCCGGAGATCGTCCGTGCCGCGGCGGAGCCGATGGCCAACATCCGCGACCTGACAGTTATCTCCACGGACGGGGCCTCCGATGTGGTGAAGAGCGCGACGCGTACGGTGACCGAGGCCGGCGCTGTCGTGAAGGGCCTGACCGGCCTCGATGTGCCCGCGCTCATCGGCAGCGCCATGGGCAGCCACGGCGACGAAGGCGGCGGGGGAGGGCCCGGTCGCGGCCGTGGGGGCGGAGGCGGCGGAACCGGGAGCGGAGGCATCGGCGGTGGCGGCCGGTCGCGATCACGTGGTGGCACTGCCGTGGAGCCTGCGCCGGCCGGCACGCCACCAGCGGCTGCCGCGCAGGCGCCTGTGACCTCCGAGCCCGCGGCACCCTCGGTGGCAGCCGCTCAGGCTCCCACCGCCCCGGCGCCACCCGCGGCGCCGCGCGTCGAGCCGCAGGCCGCGGTGGCCGTCGCCGAGCAGGCCATACGGCAAGCCGGCGAGCAGGTGACACACGCGCTCAGGGGGGTCGACAGCCAGCCGATCGGACGCGAAACGACCGTCAACGTGGCGGCCCAGCGCCTGGCACGTGAGTTGCAATCGATCCCCGGCATCGAGCGGTTCAGCGAGCTCAGGCTCGTCGAGCTGGACCGGGCCGGGCCGGGATCGCTTCGGACGATGTGGCGAATCGCCCGGCCCGAGCTTGTCGAGACCTACGGCAATCTGACGATCGGCGAGATTCTCGACCGGTTTACCGGCCGCAGCGGCGGACCGGCCGCCAGCGCCTGACCCGCCGACATCGCCTGACGGGTCCCACCGGACTCCAACCGCCAGACTCGGCGCCTACGATCCGAACCAGGCCGTCAGCCGGTCGCGTTCGAAGGCGCGCTTGGCCGCGAAATGCTCGGCCGACGGGTCCGTCAGGCGCACGGCGGGCGGATCCGCCAGGAATCCGCCGGTCACCATCGCAGCCAGTCCACCGCCGGTCTCCAGGAAGCACGCTCCGTCCCCGGCGAACGACGCGGTCGACGGGGAGCCTGCCAGCGAGGCGGCGACGCGGGCGGCGACCACCTCGCCCTCGGCCTGCGCGAACGTGCCGGCCTTGGGCAGGAGCTGGCCGTTGGCGAGCGGCAGCGCGATGACGTCGCCGATGGCATAGACCGCTGGGAACGAGGTCTCCAGCGTCCGTGGGTCGACCTTGATCCACGGCGCGCCTTCGGTGAGGCCGGAGTCGACCACCACGGCCGGAGCGCGATGCGGTGGAACGCCGAGCAGGAGATCGAACGGTCGGCGCTCGTCTCCGAACGCGACGACGCCGTCCTCTACCGCGGTCGCCGTGTGGTCGCGCAGGAACTCGATGCCGGCGAGCTCCAGACGCGACTCGAACGATCCGCAGCCGGCCTGGCCGAGGATGGGCAGGCTCATGGGCAGCGGGCTGAAGACCTCGATCGTGGCGGCCATTTCACGGGCTCGGAGCCGCTCGTCGAGGAGCAGGGCCAGCTCGAACGGAGCTGGCGGACAGGGATACGGCGCGCCGAAGATACCGATGGCGATGCGGCCGCCGGCGAACCGTGCGATGGCGGCGCGGGCAGGCTCCACCTGGCCCAGGTCGTAGACGTCGAGGGCGTGCGTCCGAAACCCGGGGATCCGTCCCGGATCGCCCTCGGCGCCGAGCGCGACGACGAGGGCGTCCGCCTGCCAGCGATCGCCGTCGACCTGGACTGTCCGCTCGCCGGGCAGGATCGCGTCGACGGTCCCGGTCTCGACCCTGATGCCCTGCTCCGCCAGCCGGGAGAGCGGCCGCTCACCCTCGGTCAGGGCGGCCGGATCGAGCAGCCCCCAGTTCTTGCGGAGGCCCATCGTGAAGGTCGTCCGGCGGTCGACGAGCACGACCTCATCGGCGGGCTCCAGGCGCTGCCGCAGGGCGATCGCCGTCGCGATGCCGCCGAACCCGGCGCCGAGGATGACAACCCGATGCATCGAATGGCGCCCTTCCTGTCGTACGCTCGCATTGGCTGCGACTCCGACGCGATTGTGGACCCGCGCTCCGCCAGGCGTCTCGCCGGCGGTCGTGCCGAACGGCTGGGCGGCGTCGTCCCGCCGAGCCGCACGGCGATGGCGGCGACGATCGAGGCGCATCGGCGAGCAGCCGAGGAGGTGGATCATGATTGGCGAGTTCCGGGCATTTCTCCTCAAGACGAGTGCCCTGGCGCTGGCGATCGGCGTGATCATCGGTGTCGCGCTGGGGAGCGTCGTCACGTCCCTGGTGGACGACCTCATCATGCCTCCGGTCGGCCGCATCATTGGCGGTGTCGATGTCTCCGCCATGGCCGTCGACCTGGGCGGCGGCGCCGCAATCCGATACGGCGCCTTCATCAACACGGTGATCGCCTTCGTGATCATCGCCTTCGTGGTGTTCTGGATCAGCCGGCTGTTCATCCGGCCCGAGCCGGAGCCCGAGCCCACCCCGATGAAGACCTGCCCGTACTGCCGGGAGCAGGTCCACCGCGACGCGACCAAGTGCCGCTACTGCGCCAGCATGTTGCCGGCCGCGGGGGACGAACCCCTGGCCTGACGACCTTGAATGGACGACGTCGGCGAGGGTCACTTGCGGGTCTCTGGTACTTTCGAGCCATGGTGCCATCCGGCATCCGGATGCACCGTGAGCGTCACCCGTCGCGATTCCTCGACCCGGGTCGCTACATGCTGTGCGAGATGAAACACGAGAATTGGCTACCGTGACCCCGACCCAGGACGGTTCACGTCCAGAGTCCGTCCTCGATCGGGCGCTCCGGAGACCGCGATGAGCACCACGAGATCGTGAGTGCCGCCGGGTTGACCGCCGCCGACCTTCGCGCCAGGGCCGGCAAGCTTGCCTCCTCGACGACAGGGACGGCGCGCGTCTGGGCGCTGGCCATCCTGTTCGCTGCGGCCGGCGTGGTCCTGGCCGCGATCGAGTGGCCGGGTGGGCGACCGGCAACGCCACCGGCCGGGATCGACCTGCCGTGGTGGGCGCTGGCGGCCATCTTCTACGTCACCGAGGCGAAAGTCGTCCACCTCCACATCGGCCGGAGCGCTCACTCCTTCTCCATGAGCGAGCTGCCCGTCGTCTACGGCCTGTTCTTCTTCACGCCGGCCGAGTACATCGTCGCGCGCCTGCTGGGGGCAGGGCTGGCGCTTGTCATCGCCCGCCGCCAACGATCGGTGAAGCTCGCCTTCAACCTTGCCCAGTTCCTCCTCTGCTCGGTGGTGACGCTCGGGATCGTGCACCTCCTCGACCCTGGGAGCACGATGTTCGGCGAGCGGGATTGGGCCATCGCGTTCATTGCAACGTCGGCAGAGAACGCGGTGGGCGTCCTGGCGGTGATCGCGGCGATCTCCCTCGCGGAGGGCGTTGCCCAGCACAGCCGGATCCCCCGGATGTTCCTGATGGGCAGCGTCGTGTCGCTGACGAACACGAGCCTTGCGCTGCTCATGATCACGGTCCTCTTCGTTCGACCTCTCGCGGCCGTCCTGTTCGCGGTGCCGATCGCCGCAGTATTCATCGCCTATCGGGCCTACGTCTCGGAGCGCCAGCAGCACGAAGGCCTGGAGATGCTCTACGAGTCGACCCGGATCCTGCAGCGCAGCCCGGAGATCGATCGCGCCCTGGTGTCCCTCCTCGACCATGCCCGGCGGATGTTCCGCGCGGAGCGGGCGGAGGTTGCGCTGCTGCCCCAGGAGGAGGGCCAGCAGATCCTGCGGACGAGCGTGGGCCCCGGCGAGGCCGTGGCGATGATGCAGCCGGTCGGCACCGTGCTCGACGACCCCAGGCTGGTGCAATGCGTGTCGGAACGCCGGGCGCTCCTGGTTGCCCACGACGACGCGACGGACGCCGGCGGCGGCCGCTTCCGGAACGCCATCTACGCGCCGCTCGTGGGCGAGTCGCGCCTGATGGGCGCGATCGTGGTCGCCAACCGCCTGAGTGACATCAGCGCCTTCGACGACGACGACCTCAAGCTGTTCGAGACGCTCGCCAGCCACACCGCCGTCGCGCTCGAGAACGGCCAGCTGGAACAGTCGCTCAGCTCGCTCTCCCGGCTCAAGGAAGAGCTCCAGCACAAGGCCTACCACGACGCCCTGACGGGCCTGGCGAATCGCGCCTTCTTCGCCCAGAGCGTGGCTCAGCGCCTCGAGTCGGCCGATGCCTCGGGGATGGTGCCGGTGGTCCTGTTCCTCGATCTCGACGACTTCAAGATCGTCAACGACACCCTGGGCCACGCCGCCGGCGACGCGCTGCTGGCCGCGGTGGGCGAGCGGATCCAGGCTACGCTGCGGGCGGGGGACCTCGCGGCGCGCATCGGCGGTGACGAGTTTGCCGTCCTCCTCTGGGATACCCCCGACCTGCCCGTCGCCCGACGCGTGGCGGAGCGGCTGATCGGGGCGTTCGACACCGGTTCACCTTCGGACGGTGTCGTCGTGAACGCACATGTCAGCATCGGCGTGGCGACCGGGCGCCCGGGATCCGGTTCTGCCGACGAACTGCTCCGCAACGCCGACGTCGCGATGTACTCGGCCAAGGCGCGCGGGAAGAACCGGGTGGCGTTCTTCGAGCCGGAGATGG
>DASPWU010000073.1:0-41115 GCA_035637675.1 Candidatus Limnocylindria bacterium
TCGATGCTCGCTCGGAGCGCCGCCGTCGCGTGATGGAGCCGGGACTTTGCCGTCCCGCGTGGGATGCCGAGACGATCCGCCACCTCGGGCAAGGGCAGCCCGAGGTAGTGGTGGAAAACGAGCACGGCCCGCTGCTCGAGCGTCAGCCTCCGGAAGGCTCGTTCGAGCTGGTCGCGATCGTTGACGGTCAGGATTTCGTCCACCTCGCGCGGTCCGTCGACCGGCAGAAGGCGGATGTTCGCCGACCACCGCGTGCGACGCCTGGCCTCGGCGTAGCACTCGTTGGTCAGGATCTGATGCAGCCAGGGCTCGAAGCGATCGGGATCGCGAAGCGTTCGCAGCTCGCGCCAGGCCACGATGAGGGCCGCCTGAACGGCGTCCTCGGCGAGGTGAGCGTCGCGCAGGATCCGGCACGCGATCGCCATGCATCGATCGCCGACCTGGCGGGCGAGGGCGTCGAAGGCCTCCTCGTCGCCCCGCTTCGCTCGGTCCACGAGATCTCGATGCACCCGTTCCTCCTTGCCCTCGACCGGTCCGGGTGGACGCGATCACATGGGAGAGGATCATGCCCGGGCCAAAGGTTCAATCTCCGTCTCAGGAGGGAGTGAGGTGTGCGACGCTGTGGCTCAGTCGGGAGGGACCTCGCCCTGGTCGGAGCGGCCGGTCCCGAACTGGCGGTCGCCCGCGTCGCCCAGGCCGGGCAGGATGTAGCCCACCTCGTTGAGCTGGCGGTCGAGGGCGGCGCAATGGATCTCAACGTCCGGGTGGGCGGCCGTCACGGCCTCGACGCCCTCGGGAGCCGCGATCAGGTTGACCAGCTTGATGCGGACCGCGCCCCAGCGCTTGAGTACCTCGATCGCGGCCGTCGCGGACCCGCCCGTGGCCAGCATCGGATCGAGGATCAGGCAGAGGTCGACCGTCGCCGAGTCCGGCAGCCGGTTGTAGTACTCGACGGGTCGCAGCGTCCGCTCGTCGCGGAACAGGCCCAGGTGCCAGACCTGGGCGGTGGGCATGAGCTCCAGCATCGCGTCGACCATGCCGAGCCCGGCCCGCAGGATCGGGATCAGGCCGATCCGGTCGGCCAGCTCGTGGCCGGTCATCGATTCGAGCGGGGTCTGGACGATGAGGGGCCGGACGCGGGCGTCGGCCAGCGCCTCGTAGCCGAGCAGCCAGGACAGCTCACGCACGACCTCGCGGAACTTCTTGGGCTCGGTGGCCTCGTCGCGCAGCACCGCGAGCTTGTGAAGCACGGCCGGGTGGCTCGAGATGTGGAGCGCCGGTGGGACGGGGCGGGACGTGGGCGAGACCGCCGGCTCGCCGGTCGACGCGGGCTGCTGATCTTGCACGCTCGGCTCCGTGTCGCGCGGTCGGCCCGTGGAGGGAATGCCGCGGAGATGTCGGGCGAAAAGAGGAGTGGAACGGCGGCAATCGTAGCATCCGGACGGCCTCGTTCTCCGGTCCGGAGGCGGCGATTCCAGCGGGCTCGACCGGGCTCGGCCAACCGATTGACGGTCGCCGGGTCGCTCGCGTAGCGTGCCGAGGCGCGGCCGGGACCGGACGCGGGACGGCGTGCTCGAGTGCCCACGAGCCATCGTCCGGCGCCTCCCCGGCCGCTGTTCTCGTCCTGGACGGCGTATCGGGCCGGGATCGCGAGCACGGTGCATCCGGGCACCGGTCCCCGGCTGCTCCGGGCGGCACCCGCGTCCTGCCGGCGCGCCGCGCGGTATCCTCGCCCTGCTCACCGATTCCGCCACGGGCCGACTCCCACCGCCGACTCCCACGCTTTCCGCCCGTCGATCCGCCCCGCCGCAGGAGACGCCTCGTCCGTGTCCGCCCAGCCCGTCACTGGTCGCCGCCCGGTTGTCCGCCGTCGCCCGGCCCGTGCTCCCGAGACTGGCCGTCCGGTCCCGCCGGTCCTCGTCAGGCAGATCAGAAACGGCATCACGGAAAGCGAACACCGCGGGCACGTGGTCGAGGTCGATGCCTCCGGGCGCATCATTCGGTTGGTCGGCGATCCGGACCGCCTGGTCACCCTCCGATCCACGGTCAAACCGTTCGGACTGATCGCGCTCATCGAAGCGGGCGGCATCGAAGCCTTCGATCTCACCCTGGCCGAGATCGCGATCATGGCCAGCTCCCACTCCGGCGAGGATCTTCACGTCCGGACGATCCAGGCGATGTATCGGCGGGCGGGCGTCAGCCAGACGCTACTGGCCTGCGGAACGGAGGGAATGCCGCTCGACCCGCTGACGGCGGCGCGCCTGGCCCGGGACGGCGAACGACCGTCGCCCATCCGCCACATGTGCTCCGGGCAGCACTCCGCCTTCATCCTCCTCGCTCGGCTGCGCGGCTGGCCGCTCGAGACGTACTGGCAGGAGACGCACCCCGCTCACGTTGCCTACCGCGACGCTGTGGCGCGCGCCTACGGCGTTCGGCCGGACGAGCTGCGAACGGCCATCGACGGGTGTGGCGTCCTCACCTATGCCTTTCCCCTTCGAGAGGTCGCCCGCGCGTATGCGCTGCTGGCCGAGCCGAGGGCGGCCGCGGAGGACGATCCCAGGCGCGCTCTCGCCCCGGCCCTGACCATCGTGCGCGACGCGATGCTCGAGTACCCCGAGCTGGTCGGCGGGTCACGCGAGCGACTCGACACCTCGGCCATGAAGGCACTACCCGGCCGCATCGCGAGCAAGGCCGGGATGGAGGCGCTGAGAGCCATTGCCATCCTGCCCGGGCCGCGCGTCGGCGGGCTCGCCGGCCCGACCGGCATGGCACTCAAGATCGAGGACGGCGACGGCCGCAACCGGGCGTCCTGGGCCGTCACGGTGGAGGCCCTCAAGCAGGCCGGAGTTCTCGACGGCCAGCCACTCCGGATGCTCGCCCGGTATCACCGGCCGGTCTTGCTCGACCCGCACGGCCGGGTCGGTGCAGAGGCCGTCGTCGACTTCGACCTGGCGCCTGTCGGCGAGCTGTTCCCCTGAGTCGTCTGTCGAGTGCCGGCGCCATCTCGGCGCATGCGGTGATGGGCGCTCAGCCAGTCCAGCCGACCGGCCGCGCCGGCCAGCCGACGCGATCCGCGCCGGTGGCGGATACTCGATAACGATGGCCCGTCCGCTCGATCCCTGGCGAATACTCGAGCTGCCGCGCGACGCGACGCCCGACGAGGTGAAGGCAGCCTACCGCCGGCTCGCCAAGCGCTACCACCCCGACTCGGCCGGGGAGGCGGCACTGACGCACTTCCTGGCGGTTCAGGCGGCGTACGAGGCGCTGACCGAGGGCCCGGCACGCCTGCGCCTGGGTCCCTCCGGACGAACTCCTCGACCGGCAGCCTCACGGCAGGCCCGGCCGGCCGGCGGACCAGCGGCACACGGTCCAGCGGCGTACGGACCGGCGGCGCGCGGACCGGCGGCACGAGGACAAGCGGCACGAGGACAAGCGGCACGCGGATCTAGTGGCGGATCGCGATCGGGCTCGTGGACCGACGCGGGCGCCGGGGCGCGTACCGGCTCGAGCGCACGGGCTGGTGCACGGGGCGGGAGTGCCGGTACCACGAGGCGAGGCGGCACCCGCAAGCGGGCCAAGCCCGGGTCCACCTCGTATGACGATGCCCAATTCGAGCCGTTCGAGCCCAGCTGGGAGGGGGCGAGCTGGTACGGCGAGTCGTCGGGCACGTATTGGACGCTCAATCCCAGGGAGTTCGCTGACCCACGCAAGCACGGCCCGGAATACCAGGCCCGCGCCCGTTCGGCTCGGGCCGGTCGAGGACGCCCGTCTGACGAGGGTCCGCAATCCGAGTCGGTACCGCATGAGGAACCCTGGACTGCGGCTGAGCCCGACGTCGGCACGCCGCCCCGGGCGCCCGACGACGGCTTGAGCTCGACAGCGACGGGGCCGGCCGCCGGCCGGACGGCGCCCGGATGGTCGGCGTCGGGCTGGACGGAGCCGGGCTGGACGGAGCCGGGTTGGACGGAGCCGGGCTGGACGGAGCCGGGCTGGACGGGGCCCGGACGCGCCCGACCCGGAGCGGCCTCCGGAATGGGACCCAGTCCATCGCACGACCGGCTCGCGGCTGACGGCGGGTGGGCCTCGACCTCTCCCGCCGATCTCGTGGCCCTCGGCCTGCTGGGGATCGGCGTCGCGACGCTGGTTTTCGTGCTCGTTGGCAGCCCGGCGATCGCCGGGCTGCAGTGGACGGTGGCCGCCGGAGGGCTCGCCTCGATCGTCGTAGCGGCAATCGTCCGCGGCCTGGCCTCGCGCCGCTCGCCAGACTGACGACCGAGGGCAGACGTGGCGCGTCATGAGCGGTCGGATCGACACGACCTCTCGAGTGCGGCCCAGGAGTACCTGCTGGCTCTTCGGGTGATGGCCGTCGACGGCTCGCGCGTCACGGCGGCCCAGGTTGCCCGGCGAATGGGAGTGAGCACCCAGGCGAGCTCGGAGATGTTCCGTCGGCTCGTCGCGGACGGTCTCGTCTCTCAGGCCGGCGGCCGGGAGCTGGTCCTGACCGATGCCGGTCGAGCCGCTGCTGACGGGATCTTTCGCCGCCACGCGCTGCTGGAGTGGCTGCTCACGGCAATCGTCGGGCTCGGCTGGGCCGAATCGGATGAGGAGGCGGCTCGCCTCCAGGGCGCGATCAGCCCTCGGGTGGAGGCCCGGCTGGACGAGATCCTCGGCCATCCCGACACCTGCCCTCACGGCAATCCGATCGACGCCGCGACCGCCGCCCGTCGGCCGGCAGGTCGTCAGTTGTCGTCCATCGAGTCCGGCACGCGCGCGACGATCTACCGGATCACGGAGGAGGCCGAGGAGGACGCCGGCCTGCTCTCCTACCTCGAGGCGCGCGCGATGACGCCGGGGGCCCATATCACGGTGCTGGCGCGTTCGGAGTCGCTGGATTCCATGACGCTCGATGGGCCGCGCGGTCGGGCCACGCTGGGGCTCCGGCCCGCCTCGCTCATCCACGTCCTGCTGGGCGACGCGGATCCGTCGCTTTTCCACCGAGTTCCTGCCCGGGATATGCGCTCGGCACCCTGACGCATGCGGGCAAGTCTGATACGTGCCGGGGAAGCGGCTCGCATCACCATGCCTGCGTGCAGGACATCCAGCTGGGCGGCTCGATCCGTGCCCTGCGCCGCCGTCGCGGCTGGCGCCAGACCGACCTCGCCGCCGCGGCCGGCGTGAGCCAGACGCTCATCTCGTCACTGGAGCGCGGCCATCTGGATGGTGTCGCGATCGCCACGCTGCGGAGAGTCCTCGCATGCCTCGATGCGAGGCTCGAGCTTGGTGTTCGATGGCGCGGCGCGGCGCTTGACAGGCTGCTCGATGAGCGGCATGCGTCGCTCGTCGGGCGGGTCGTGGAACTGCTGCGGCCAGAGGGATGGGTGGTCCGCGTCGAGGTGTCCTACGCGCACTATGGGGAGCGCGGCTCGGTCGACGTCCTGGCGTGCCACCCAGTCAGTCGGATGCTGCTCATCGTTGAAGTCAAGTCAGAGATCACGTCGATCGAGGCTACTCTCAGGAAGGTCGATGAGAAGGTGCGCCTGGCCAGAATCATTGCGAACGACGCCGGCTGGCAGGCGCGTATTGCGTCTCGCCTGCTCGTGCTGCCTTCGACCACAACGGCGCGGCGAGCCGTAAAGCGCCACAGCGCGATTCTCGATGTGGCCGTGCCCGTGCGGGGCGCTGCCTGCCGAACGTGGCTGAGACGCCCGTCCAGCGTGATTGCGGGGCTGCTGTTTGTTGCAGATAACGCTCAGGCAACTGATAAACAGCGTCGGGTCGCTCCGGGTCGGGTGCGACGGCCTCGAGCGAGTGTTCGTCACGCATGAGCTGGCGGCCGGCGAATGACCCCGCGAGGCCGCGCCGCACGTAACAGCACCCCGGCTGCTATTTGACGCGCGCCCGGCGGCAAAGCGCGCCGGCGAAGGGTGCCGGCCGGCGCCCGGGCGCCGCCTACAATGACCGCCATGACCGACGACGTTCGAGTCCGGATCGCACCCAGCCCCACCGGCCCGCTGCATATCGGCACGGCGCGGACGGCGCTGTTCAACTTCCTGTTCGCTCGCCATAACGGCGGCACGTTCATCCTCCGCCTGGAGGACACCGACGTCGCGCGCAGCTCCATCGCATACGAGAAGGACATCCTGGACGGGCTCCACTGGCTGGGTCTCAGCTGGGACGAGGGCCCGGCCGTTGCGGGGGAGGAGGCACGCGGGCCGTACGCCCCGTACCGCCAGATGGAGCGCCTGGCGACCTACAAGCAGGCTGCGGACGCGCTCCTGGCAGCGGACAAGGCCTATCCGTGCTACTGCACTCCGGAGGAGCTTGATGCCGAGCGACAGCGCCAGGAGGCGGCCCATCTGCCGCCGGGCTACAGCGGCCGCTGCGTGCGGCTGACCGCGGTCGAGCGTGCGGCGTTCGAGGCCGAGGGTCGCCGGCCGGCGCTCCGTTTCCGGATCGCGGAGGGCGTCGTCGCGTTCGACGACATGGTCCGCGGCCACGTGGAGTTCGACACTTCCGCGCTCGGTGGCGATCTCGTCATCGTCCGCGCCGACGGGACGCCGCTGTATCACTTCGCGGTCGTGGTCGACGACGCCGCCATGCGAATCAGCCACATCATCCGGGGCGAGGACCACCTGTCGAACACGCCCAAGCACATCCTCCTCTTCCGGGCGCTCGGCTACGACGAGCCGCGCTTCGCCCACCTGCCCCTCATCCTCAACGCGGACCGGTCGAAGATGAGCAAGCGCAAGAGCCAGACCGCGATCAGCGACTACATCGGCGAGGGATTCGTCGGCGAGGCGCTGGTCAATTACCTCGCCCTGCTCGGATGGTCCACCGGGACCGAGGAAGAGGTCCTCTCCCTGGACGAGCTCGTCGAGCGTTTCGACATCGGGCACGTCCAGAAGGCGGGCGCTGTCTTCGATCGAGAGCGCCTCGAATGGCTCAACGGGCAGTGGATCCGTCGTCTCCCACCCGACGAGCTCGTGGAGCGCCTGCGACCGTTCCTCGAGGCGGACGCGGCAGCCGGCCGCATCGATCGGGTGCCCACCGACGACGAGACTCGGGCGCTCGTGCCGCTGGTCCAGGAGCGCCTGCCGGTGCTCGGTGCGATCGGTGAGCTCGTCGGCTTCCTGTTCATCGACGAGGTGCTGCCGGACCCGGCCACCCTCGTGCCCAAGCGCTGGGATCTCGCCACGACCCTCGAGGGCTTGCGCGCCGCCCGTGAGGTGATCGCCCGTAACGGCGAGCTCGCCTTCGACCACGAGGGTCTGGAGTTGGCCCTGCGTGGCCTCGCCGAGGAGCGCGGCTGGAAGGCGGGCGACCTGTTCATGGCGATCCGCGTCGCGGTCACCGGCCGCACGGCGACGCCGCCGCTGTTCGAGACGCTGGTGGCGCTCGGCTACGGCCGCACGCTCGACCGGCTCGATCGCGCGCTCGCCGCCCTGGCGGAGGCGACGCCGGCCTGACCGGTCGCGGCGGGGCGTCCGTTCCGGGCGGCGACGCGGTGCCGGCGGCTATCCTTCCGCGATGCGCCTTTCGAAGCTGTTCTTCACGACCCTACGCGACGATCCCTCCGAGGCCGAAATGCCGTCGCATCGCCTGCTGCTCCGTGCGGGATACGTCCGCCAGCTGGGCGCCGGCCTGTACTCGCTCCTGCCGCTCGGCTTTCGGGTGACCAGGCGGGTGGAGCAGGTCATTCGCGAGGAGATGGACCGGATCGGCTGCCAGGAGATGGAGATGCCGGTCATCCATCCCGCCGATCTCTGGCGGGAATCCGGGCGGTACGACCAGATCGGGCCGGAGATGGCGCGCTTCAAGGACCGGTCCGGGCGCGACATGGTCATCGCCATGACCCACGAGGAGGTCGTCGCCGACCTGCTCCGCGACATCGTCCGGAGCTACCGGCAACTGCCGGTCATGGTCTATCACTTCCAGACGAAGTTCCGCGACGAGCCGCGCTCGCGAGGCGGCCTGATCCGGGTCCGTGAGTTCGTGATGAAGGACTCGTACAGTTGTGACCGGGACGAGGCGGGCCTGGACCGGAGCTATCAGCTCCACCACGAGGCGTACGGCCGGATCTTCGAGCGCCTGGGCCTGCGGGCGATCGCCGTGGCCAGCGATGTCGGGATGATGGGCGGCAGCCAGGCCCACGAGTTCATGGTGCTCAATCCGGCGGGCGAGGACGTCCTGGCCCTGTGCGAGTCGTGTGGCTTCTCCGCCAACCGCCAGGTCGCCGCCGTGCGTCCGCCGACGATTCCCGAGGCCGAGCAGCGGCCGATGGAGGAGGTGGAGACGCCGGGCACCACCACGATCGCGGAGCTGGCCGCCTACCTTGGGATCGAACCGGCTGAGACGGCCAAGGCCGCCTTCTTCGTCGCCGGCGACGGCCGGCTCGTGACCGCAATCGTGCGGGGCGACCGAGAGGTGAACGAGACGAAGCTCGCCAACATGGTGCGAGCCGAGGGTGGCCTCCGACCGGCCCTGGCGGAGGAGATCGCAGCGGCGGGGATGGAGCCTGGCTATGGCTCGCCGATCGGCGCACACGACACTATGGTGGTGGTCGATGAGATCGCGGCCGGGACGCCCAACCTGGTCGCGGGCGCGAACCGCGTCGGCTGGCATATGCGCAACGTCAACGTGGGCCGCGACTTCCGACCGGACCTGATCGCCGACATCGACAACGCCCAGGAGGGCGACCCATGTCCGAGCTGCGGACTGCCGGTGGTCCTGCGCAACGGGGTGGAGGTCGGCAACATCTTCAAGCTCGGCACGAAGTACACGGCGGCCCTGGGCGCCACCTACCTGGGCGAGGACGGCCAGGCGCATCCCATCGTCATGGGCTCGTACGGCATCGGCCTGGGGCGCAATGTCGCCTGCATCGTGGAGGCACATCACGACGACAAGGGCATCGTCTGGCCGGCACAGGTGGCGCCCTATGCCGCGCATCTCGTCGCGATCGGGTCGAACCGTGACCCCCAGGTCGCGAACATCGCCGAGCGCCTGCACGCGGCTGCCCTGGCGGCCGGCCCGGAGCACGAGATCCTGTACGACGATCGCGACGAGTCGCCCGGCGTGAAGCTCACCGACGCCGAGCTGCTGGGCATGCCCCGGATTCTGACCGTCAGCCCGCGCTCGATTGCCGCCGGCGGGGTCGAGGTGACGATCAGGGCGACCGGCGCACGGTCCACGATCTCGATCGAGGAGGTCGAGGCATCGCTCACGGGGGTTCCTACCGAAGACTGATCCGGCCGCGGGTGTGTCCCGTTGCGCCGACTGCCACGGCATCGCCGCTCCACGGTCCGACGATCGCTGTCAACGTAGGATTCGGCCGTGCCTACGCGCGATATCCCGACCGACGACCTGTACGCTCGCCTGGAGCTGCCCGCCGGCGCCGCGCCGGAGGCGATCGAGATCGCCTGGCGAGCGCTCCTCAAGCGTCACCACCCGGACGTCGCCGGAGAGGCGTCGCTCGAGGTCGCCAAGCGGATCAACGTCGCCCATGACTGGCTGAGCGACCCGGAGCTGCGGGCCCGCTACGATCGGGCAACGATTCGGGACGGCGGCGGGAGGCGCCCCGGGACGACGGGCCCCGGCACGACGGGCCCCGGCACGACGCGCCCTGGGCCAGTACCCCGATCCCCGGCTGGACCGCGATGGCCTGGGTGGGCGGCTCGTGGATCGGGCAGCGTGCGGCGGCCGACCCGCCCAGCCTCCGCCCACTCAACCTCCGCCCGGGCAGGCTCCGCCCGGCGGCCTGCTGCTCGTCCGCTCGCCGGCCTCGGGGACGAGCGGCCACCCGACCTCGATCTCTCGTCCGCGCCGGTTCAGGCGTTCCTCGCCCAGGTGGCCGAGCTCACCGTCGACGAGCTGGACAGGCTTGCCCTCGCGGAGCCCGCTCCGATTGCGTTCGTCGCCAGCATCCGCCGGTTCCTGGCGGCCGAGCGCAAGGCGGCCCTCGATGCCGTGGAGGCGGCCGTGACCTCGCGGCTGTCCGATGCCGCCCGGGGCCGGCCGCGGATCGGCGACGCTGTGACCAGCGTCGCCGACCTCCTCGTGCTCGAGGGATTCCTCGCCGATTCGCTGAGCGAACCGTTTCGAGAGCGAGTAGGGGAGCGGATGATGCGCGGCTGGGAGGCGGCCGTCGGCCAGCGTCGGTACGGCCCCAACACACCGGAAGTCGAGGCCCTCGTGGCGAGGGCCGGACGGCTCGGCGATGACGGCGCGCGCCGCATCGTGGAGGCGGCTCGCGAAGCTCGCCTGGGCGCCGTCCACTGGCCGCGCGGGACGGACCCGGCGGAAGACGAGACCCTCCGAATCTCGGTCGAGCTCGCGGGGCAGGACGTAGCCGCGGCCGTGGCGACCTGCGGATTGCCGAGGGCGCGGGAGGCGGCCGTCCGAAAGACGATGGCCGTCCTTGCCGGGATCGTCGCGCTGCGACCGGCCTTCGCTCCGAGCGTCTTCGCCTCTCTCACGTCACGCTTCGCCGAGCTGGGCCTCGTGAACGTCGGGCGGCGTGTCCCGCGCTGATCCCGGACGAGCCGTCCACTTGCGGCTGGGCTCGAGGGCTGCAGTCAGACGAGGCCCACCGCGTAGAGGTTGCTCGCGGCTCCCATGATGCCGGCCGCGGCACCGGCCGCCAGGAGCGCCACCGCGAGCGAGACGAGGATCGGCCGGCCGACGCGAACGAGCAGAACGGTAACGCCGATGACGAGCGCGAACAGTCCGATCTTGAGGGCGATCAGACCGGCCAGGCCATAGGTATCGAAGGCGCTGCCGGCGAGCGGCCCGCGCTCGGCGATCGAGCCCAGCTGGCTCATCATGTGGCCCGCGGTCGCGAGATCCTCCAACTGCGCCACGAGGAGGATGGTGATGAGGATCGAGAACACCATCGCGCGCTGCACCGTTCAGCCCATCCTTCCGGTTCTCGAGCGCTCGCCAACGGTCTCCGCGGAGACCGTTGCGTCCTTGGCACCCCGGCGGCTGGACCCTCTCGGTTCGAGAGCCTCCACGGCTCAGTTTGCGCCAGATCGGCGTCGCCCGCTCGGCGCAATCCGCATGCGCTCGATGATGTTGGCGACATTCTGGGATTCGTCGATCGCCGCCTCGAAGCGCGTGTCGGTCCGCTTGCATCTGGACGGCTTCGCGGGCCAGCCAGATAGCGGATGCGCCGTGTGCGATGCTCACGATCATGGACCGACTGCACGTCGCGACCCTCAACATCCTCAACCTGGCCGATCGCTGGCCGGAGCGCCAGGGACTCATCTACGCCGACATGGCTGCCCTGCAGCCGGACCTGTTGGCGCTCCAGGAGGTGGTCTACGTCATGCACCAGGATCGACTCATCGGCTCCGCCGGGAACGGCAGGTACGCGGTGATTCGGGGCTGGGCTGGTCGGCCCGAGTATGGCAACAGCCTCCTCGTCCGGGAGCCGCTCCACGCCGAGGCCGAGGGGCGCCTGGACCTGGGCCTGCAGCGGGCGGCGCACCGGGTCAGGCTCGCCCTGCCCGACGGAGCGACCGTCGTCGTGGCCGTCACCCACTTCCACCATCCGCCGGATGCGCATGAGGAGCGGGACGGCCAGGCGCAGGCGCTCCTGGCCTGGCTCGACGATGCGCCAGGCAACGAGCCCGCCCCGGGCGCCACGATCCTCGCCGGCGACTTCAACGCGAGACCTGGATCGCCGGCATACGCGCGGATCGCGGCTGCCGGGTTCCGATCGGCCCATCGCGAGGCCAACGGTGATGAGCCCGAACGCACGTGGCCCTCCGGTCTCGTCGCTCCGGCGATGGACACCGACGGTGAGCCCGGCTGCCTCGACTACATCTGGATCCGGGGAGCGGTCAGGGTGACCGAGTGCCGGCTGGTGTTCGACAGGCCCGATGCCCAGGACCCCACCCTGTATCCGTCCGACCACTTCGGCCTGGTCGCGGGCCTCGAGATCGGCTGATGGCAGGCGTCGGCCAACGCCCCCTGGCGCTCGCCCACCGAGGCGACCACAGCCGACATCCGGAGAACAGCCTGGCCGCGCTGGTGGCAGCCCTCCAGCGACCCGCGTGCGACGGTCTCGAGTTCGACGTCCGGTCCTCCCGCGACGGGGTGCCGGTCGTCGTTCACGACGCGACCCTCGCCCGGACCCATCGCCGGCCGGAGGCGGTAGCGGACCTGTCGGCCGCGGAGCTCGACGCGCTCGGCGTGACGAGCGTGGCGACCGTCCTCGAGGCCGTGCCCCGCAGGGCGTTTCTCGACATCGATCTCAAGGTGGAGATCGGCGGGCCGCTGATCGAGATCCTCGCCGCGGGGCGGGGCCCGGCACTGTCGAACGCGGTGATCTCATCGTTCGATCAGCGCGCGCTGGTGCGAGTGCGGGAGCTGGCACGCGACTGGCCGACCTGGCTGAACGCGATCGACCTCGCGCCGGCCACGATCGATCGGGCGGGCGAGCTCGGCTGCCGAGGGGTCTCGGTGGAATGGCACGCAATCGACGGACGGTCCGTGGCACGCGCCCGCGCGGCGGGGCTCGACGTCGCCACGTGGACGGTCACCAGGCGACCGACGCGCGACCGACTGGCGAGACTGGGTCTGGTCGCGATCTGCGTGGAAGGCGCCGCGCTCACGCGCTGAGCGTGCGCGGGCCCTGCCGACGGCCGGGCCCGAGGAAGGATTGCCGCGCCTTACGAAGCGGAGGCGATCCGACTGGGTGATGTGGAGCCACCCAGCACGACCGTCAGCCGATCGGCAAGGGAGCGGCGTCGGCTCGCCGAGCGGGAGGCGAGGGCAGCGCGCAGCTGCATCTCGGCAGCGGCGTCGCGCTCGCGGTCGCGAATGATTGCCTCGACGAGATCGAGACGTGACACGAGGTCCATGGCTGTTGCTCCTTCGCCGTGGCGGTGCTGGTTGGTCGTTCTGTTCATGCTCGTACTATAGGTCATATATCGATGCTTGTCAATATAGACATATGACGATATAGTGGCGGCCATGAGACGATCCACTCCGCTGACGGACGATCCCGACGTTCGGCTGCTGCACGCCCTCGCGGATCCGACTCGCCTGGCAATCGTTCGGGAGCTGAGCAGCGCGGGAACCATCTGCGCATGCGACTTCACGGCGACCTGTGGCGTGAGCCAGCCCACCGTGTCGCACCACCTGCGCGTCCTGCGTGAGGCGGGCGTGGTCCGCGCCGAGCGGCGCGGGACGTCGATCGACTACTCACTCGCCCCCGGCATCAGCGATCGGTTGGCCGGGCTCGCCCGCGGCCTCGCGCCCGCCTGAGCCAGCCTCCCTAACTGGAGGGCACGAGGTCCGGCGGCAGGAGCCAGCGCAGGACGCCGCCGCCCGGCTGGATCGGTCGGTCGACGTCGACCCGCGCGAGGGCGCCCTTGCGCAGGGAAAGCTCCGGGGCCCCGACGAGCGTCGAAAGCAGCTCGCTGAAATCCGGGTCGTGCCCCACCAGGACGACACGGCGCGGCGCGTCCCTGAGGATCTCGCCAATGCCATCGATGTCCAGAGGGCCGGCGAGGCGGTCGTCCTCAACGACGGTAGCGCCCAGCGCCTCCGCAACGATCCTGGCGGTCTCGGCGGCCCGGACCTTGGGGCTGGCCAGGATGGCGTCGGGCGCGAACTCGATTGCAGCCAGCTGACGGCCCAGCCGTTCGGACTGGCGACGGCCCTTGGCGGACAGCGGACGTTCGCCGTCGGGCCGGGTCCATGCCTCTGGATCCCCGGCGTCCGCATGGCGGAGCAGGTACAGCTCGATCCTGCCCTGACGATCGGTCATCGCTCAATCACTCCACGAAGCTACAGGACCGCGACCGCCCGACCCAGGCCCCGCCGGAAGGCCAGGCCGCCGACGCCACGCCAGATCGGGCCCACAGTTCGCCGCAGCCGGGCGACCTCGCGCTCGCGGTCCATGAGGTAGCGTCCGATGGCGGCCGCTTCCGCCTCGGACAAGCGGCCCGAGCGCTCGACGAGGAAGGCGCGGGCCATGGACGCCGCCACGTCCGCGTCGTGCAGGAGGCCCAGGTGGTCCTGCATCGCTGTGACGCGGGCGATGAGGCTGGCCGCGTCGGGGCCGAGGCATTCCCGCACGAACTCGAGGGTGTAGCGCAGCCACTTCCCGGCGATCCGGAGCTCATGGAGCGTGGCCACGTCCGCCCAGCGGAGCACCGGTTCATAGGCCCGAACCTGCTCGTAGGCCGTCCAGATCTGGGACGCTGCGCGGTCGCGAATGCGGTGAGGGACCGTCGGCACGACGGCCGCCGCTCCGGCGCCCTCATTTCGGACGAAGTCCCGAAAATCATCCACCCAGCGCTTGTAGCTCTCGCTCTCCAGCTCCCGGACCAGCAGGACGCGGGCGTCGTCGCGTTGATCGCGCCACGCGGCGAAGAGTGGGGCCACGGCGCGCTGCTCTGTGCGCGACTGCGTCGCGAGGTATGCCTCGCCGGCTTCGATCAGCACGTCCAGGTCTCGGACCGCACCCAGCCGGCCGGCCACCTCGCGCAGGCGGCGCCGGTGGCGCTTGGTGCGGCCCTTCTGAAAGCCGTCTCCGAATACGCGCCAGGCTGCTCGCATGCGCCGCGTCGCCACTCGCATGCGGTGCAGGTCTTCTGGGTCGTTACCCTCTCGGGTGCCAGCCTCATGGGCGATCATCCGGGCCAGGTGGAAGCGGAGAACCTTGCGCCCAGCCTCCGGCAGGAAGTCCTCGGCGGTGACCCCCGGCGTCTTGCCGACGACGAGCGGCAGGGCCGACGGGGCGGACGGGACGGCCCCGGCCGCAGCCGAAGGCCGGTCTGGCTCGATCGATCGCGCCGCTTCCTGGCCCTTCGCCTCCTGGCCGTGCCCGCCCCGGCCCGTGGCTGCGCTCCGCGGCGCCCTGGTCTGCGCGGTCGCCCCGGGTGGAGGCGCCACACCCGCCTCCTGCTGAGCGGCAGAGCGTGACGCGGTGGGCGAGGGTCGACCGGTCCGGCCGCCCCGGGCTCGCGGCCGACGCCCATCACGGGGCGAGGCCGCCGGGCCCGACCTCTCGTCCGGGGCCGTGACGCCATCCCAGCCTCCGGCAGCAATGCCATCGGCGCGAGCCGCCACGCCGGCGCTCTCGGACGCCGCCAGTGCCGCCTCCAGCTTCGACGATGTTGCCGGTGAGAGGCCGCTGTCATTCTCCAGGAAGGCGCGTAACTCGGCCAGGCGGGACTCGTCGCCGGAGGTGAGCTCCACCTCGAGTTCGGCGAACCGGTCGATGACCCGCCCACGAGCGACGACATCGACCTCGTCGAGGCTCAGCTCGACTGCCGCATCGGGGGCCTTGAGGCGTCGCTTCCTGCGGAGCTGGCGAACTGTAACCAGCTCGACCAGGGGTGCGTCGCCGCACAGCTCGAGGATGAGCGAGCGCGCCGCCGATGGGGGCCAGTCACGCGGCTCCGCGGTCCGGTCGGCCGGACCCTCGAGCTCCTCGCGTCGGGCGAGGGCTCCATCGAGCGCCGTCGTCGCCTTGACCGTGACGATCGTGCCGGCGTTGGTCTGGCGAAGGCGCGCCGCGAAGCCGGCCCGGGCGAGCGCTCCATCGGACGTGTCCAGGTAGCGGTCCTCGTGCTGGGCGGTTCGGGCCGCCGCCGCCGCCCGGAATGGGCCCAACGTCTCGGCCGACAGGAATCGCTCACCCGAGGCGACGTCACGGAGCCGGTACTTGAGCTCGACCTCCATCGGGCGGGCCTGGGTGGCCACGTCAGGCACGAGGGTCGAGGGAGCCGGCGCCCGCGCGCGGCCGGCGCGGACTCGACAGGCTGGAACTGGACTCGAGCGCCTGCTCCTTGAGGACGGCAAACGTATCGCACGTCCCCGGCGCACCGTTGATTTCCTCGGTGCGCCGCCAGGTCGCGTCCGCCTCGAGCTGCCAGGAGCGGCGGTCGTCGGCAAGCATGGTCGTCACGATCGCCTCGATGCGGGCGCGCGCCTCCCGATCCTCGACTGGGACGATGGCCTCCACCCGGCGGTCGAGGTTCCGCTCCATCAGGTCGGCCGAGCCGATGTACCACTCCTGCTCTCCACCGTTGGAGAAGCCGAAGATCCGCGAGTGCTCCAGGAACTCCCCAACGACGGAGCGGACGCGGATCCGGTCCGAGACGTCCGGCAGGCCGGGCCACACCGAGCAGATGCTCCGGACGATGAGATCGACGTCGACCCCGGCCTGGCTCGCCCGATACAGCGCGTCGACGCACGCCGGGTCCACGACCGCGTTGAGCTTGAGGACGATACGGGCCGGTCGGCCCGCCGAGGCGTGGCCGACCTCGCGCTCGATGAGCTCGAGGATGCGCGTACGGAGCGACAGGGGCGCGACCAGCAGCCTCCGGAAGCTTCGCTGCCGGGAGAGGCCGGTCAACACGTTGAACAGGTCCGTCACGTCGGCGCCAAGCTCGGGCCGGCACGAGAGCAACCCTAGATCCGTGTACAGACGGGCCGTCCGCGGGTTGTAGTTACCGGTTCCGACATGGACGTACCGCCGCAGGCCGGAGCCTTCCCGCCGGACGACCAGGACGAGCTTGGAGTGCGTCTTGAGGCCAACCAACCCGTACACGACGTGAGCGCCGGCCTGCTCCAGCTTCCGGGCCCAGACGATGTTGGCCTCTTCGTCGAAGCGCGCCTTGATCTCGACGAGCACGACGACCTGCTTGCCTCGTTCGGCCGCCCGGATGAGGTCGCGGACGATCGGGGAATCGCCGCTCGTGCGATAGAGCGTCTGCTTGATCGTCAGGACTTCCGGGTCGTCGGCCGCCTGGGCGATGAACCGCTCAACGGTCGCCGTGAAGCTCTCGTAGGGGTGGTGCACGAGCAGGTCGTTGGCGCGAATCGTCGCGAAGACGTCGGCCGGCTCGTCGTCGTCCGGCGGAATCAAGCGGGCGGGAACGACCGGGGTCCAGGGCTCGTGACGCAGGTCCGGCCGGTCCACCTCGGTGATCGCGCCAAGGCCGGTCAGGTCCAGCATCCCACTGATGTCGTAGCAGTCCTCCTCCGTCAGGCCGATCCCGCGGAGAAGGATGAGCCGCGTCGCCGCGGGCATCGATCGCTCGACCTCCAGGCGGACGGCCTCTCCGAACCGACGACGCCGGAGCTCCTCCTCGATGGCCATCAGCAGGTCGTCGGCCTCGTCCTCCTCGATCGCAAGGTCGGCGTTGCGGGTGACCCGAAAGGCGTGGGTCTCCAGGATCTCCATGCCGCTGAACAGCAGGTCTAGGTTCGCCTCGATCACCTGGTCGATGAGGATGAACCTGGACGGTGCGAACTCCAGCAGGCGCGGCAGGATCTGGGGCACCTTGATCCGGGCGAACCGGCGCTCGCCGGTCTCCGGATCGCGCATGCCAACGGCGATCGACAGGCTCAGCGTGCTGATATACGGGAACGGATGGCCTGGATCGACCGCCAGCGGCGTGAGAACGGGGAAGATCTCCTCGACGAAGCGCTCCCGGAGCCGGGCATGGTGGTCGGGGATCGTCCGGTAATCGACGATCGCGATGCCCTCTTCGGCCAGCTCCTGACGCAGGGCCGCAAAGATCTCGGCCTGCTCGGCGATGAGCGTCTGGACGCGGCCGCGGATCTGCGTCAGCTGCTCGGCTGCCGTTCGGCCATCGGGCGACATGGTCGAGGAGCCTGCGGCCACCTGCTGGCGCAGCCCGGCCACCCGAACCTGGAAGAACTCGTCCAGGTTGCTCGAGAAGTGGAAGAGGAACTTCGCCCGCTCCAGGAGCGGATTGCGCTCGTCCCGGCCCTCGTGCAGGACGCGGGCGTTCCAGTCGAGCCAGGACAGCTCACGGTTGAGGTACGGCGGCGGGGCCTCGGCAACTGGCGGGCGCTGGCGCGATCGCGAGCCGGTGGCGCTGCGTGTACGGGCGGTACTGAGGACGGTCATCCGGTTGAGCGACTCCTGGGGTCGGCGCGGGCGCAGTCGTCCGGGCCGCCGATCCTAGCACGCGTTTGTGAACCCGTGGCACCGATCGATGGTCCCTGTTCGACCACATTCAGGCCCGGCCTCTCGGGTCCCGCTCGACCTCCACCGCCGGGTTATGTCAGCCTTCGGCCCGGTAGCGGCGCTCTCCGGTGCGTGGATCGAGCCAGACCCGCATGAGCCTGCCCGACGACGGATCGATGAACGCCTCCTCCGTGCGCTGGAAGCGGGGCTCCATGGCCCCATCCTCGCCGCCGCCAGGGCCAGCCGGTGCCGAGATCCTCTCGGCCTGCTCCGATCGATAGCGGCTTCGCTCGAGAGCGATCGCGACGATGCCCGTGCCGCCGACGATGAGCAGCCAGACGCCGCCGCCCGCGGCCGGGCCTCCAACGGCGATCAGGACGATCCCGGACAGGAACAAGAGGCCTGCGACCACACCGATGAGAAGGCGCAGTGTCCCGTGCATGGCCGTGGGTGCGGTTATTCGGCCGTCGGCTGGGGAGCGTTCGGGTCGGCCACCACGACGACGGCGGTGCCGTAGGCGACGATCTCGGACATCGTCTGCCCGATCTCGGAGGAGTCGAATCTCATCGAGAGGATCGCGTTTGCACCCATGAGCGTCGCGTTCTGGACCATGCGGTCCACGGCCTGTCGCCGGGTGTCCTCGAGCAGCTCGGTGTACTCATGGATCTCGCCGCCCACGATCGACCGGAGCCCCGCCGCCAGGTTGCCGGCGAGTCCGCGGCTGCGGACGACGAGGCCGAAGACCTGGCCCTTGGTCTCGCTGACGCGCCAGCCGGCGATGAACGGGGTCGTCGTGGTCATCATCGATGAGACTCCTTGGCTGTGGTGGTGACGGTATCGGTGCCGTGGGCGTGTCCGGCGTGGGTGGCCCTCCTGATCGGCGCCCTGTCGGCATCCGCGGCGCGGCGGGCGGCGCATGCCTCACATGGGCAGCGGTCCCGGAGCAAGGCGAAGGTGTAATAGCCGGTGTGGTGCCCGTCGCCCCAGGTGGGTGCGATGGCGTACTGGCCGACCAGCTGGACGTCCACGAGCCGGGTCTGATCTGGGCTGAGCGTCGGCCGGGAGTCGAGCCAACCGGGCATGCCCGCCTCGCCACGGCAGAACGCGCAAGGACAGAGCCAGCGCAGGGTGACGGCGTCGTATGTCGTCTCATGGCCGTCCGCCCAGCCGATCTGGAGCGTGCCAGCGGCGCGGTCGGCGTGGATGCGGCTGGCGGTCGATGCGTCGGTCACGAGCGGATTGTAGTTCCAAGACACTCCTCGTCTGAGCTCACCTCGCCGACGGTATCGTCGCCGGACGCCGGGGACACAAGCTGGGCAGGCCGTCGACCTGACGGGCCACGAGCCGGCAATTCGTAGCTGGCCGCCCCTGCGACTGCCCGGCCCTGCCGCGACCATGGGTCTGTGACGGGAACGTCGGGACCCTGGCCCACCAACAGCCGCGTCGACGCGACCGGCGAAACCGTGGGCGATCATTGGCGGCGCATGCCATCGACCTTTCGACCGCGCAAACGCCAGGCCAACGCCTGGGCCCATCACACCCGGCCCTCCCGCGGCCTCGACAGGCTGGACCGGGCGCTCGCAACCGTGGCGATTGAATCCGCCGTCCTCGCAGAACTGATCCGTACGGTGCCAGAGGCGACCTGGGTCGCCCTAATGGCCCATGTCCCCTCCGCCGGCACCCGCCGTACCATCCGGCTGAGGCAGCCTCCACCATGACCCTCGTCATCGATGCTCTGCACAAGCGGTTCGGCAACGTCGTCGCTCTCGACGGCGTGAGCTTCAGCGTGCAACCGGGCGAGGTCTTTGGCTTCCTGGGGGCCAACGGCGCCGGCAAGACCACGACGATGCGGATCGTCCTGGACATCCTCGCCGCCGACTCGGGCAGCGTGACCTGGAACGGCCGGCTCAACTCCGACCTGCCCCGCAGGACATGGGGCTATCTCCCGGAGGAGCGTGGGCTGTATGGGCGCATGACGGTCCTCGACCAGCTCGTTTTCTTCGCCGGCCTGTACGGCGTCGAGAGTGGCGCAGCCCGGCGCGAGATCCTCCACTGGCTCGAGCGCTTTCGCATCCCGGACTATGCGGGGCGGCGGGCCGAGGAGCTGTCCAAAGGCAACCAGCAGAAGGTCCAGTTCATCGCCTCGATCGTCCACGACCCCGAGGTGCTGGTCATGGACGAGCCCTTCAGCGGCCTGGATCCGGTGAACGCTGCGCTCCTGAAGGAGGCCTTCGCGGAGATGCGCGGGCGCGGCAAGACGCTGATCTTCAGCACGCACCAGATGGACACCGTCGAGGAGCTGTGTGAATCGGTCGCCATCGTCGACCGCGGGCGGGTCGTGGTCGGCGGGCGGCTGGTCGACGTCCGGCGAGCCTCAGGGGCACGCCATGTCCGCCTGGCGGTCGAGGGCGACAACGGTCTCGCCTGGCTGGCCGGCGTGCCAGGCGTGCGCATCGTCCGGCCCGGGCGCGATTTCGTCGAGCTCGACGTGGATCGCGACCGGGACCCCGACGTCATCCTGCGGGCGGCGCTCGATCGCGGCTGCCGGGTCACCCGGTACGAGATCGCCGACCCGTCACTGGAAGAGATCTTCATCCAGCACGTCGGGCGGCCCGTCGACGAGCCCCGGCATCTGGCTGACGGGGCCACGAGCGCCACGAGCACCCAGCCACAGATCGATCCTCTGCCTTCGGGCGAGGTGCCGCGATGACGGTGCGACGGATCGTGGGTGCGGACGCGCTGCTGGTTGCCCGGCGCGAGTACCTCGACCGTATCCGCAGCCGTGCCTTCCGCATCACGACGCTGCTCGTCGCCATCATTGCCGTCGCGATCTCGCTGACGCCGATCGCGCTCAAGTACCTGGACCAGCACGCGGTCGTGCGCATCACCGTCATCGCCCCGACGAAATCTCTCGCCGACGGCACCGTGGCGATCCTCGACGGCCTCGTCAACCGGCCGCCGGCCGGCCAGGACCCCGATCGCTGGGAGAAGCCCTTCCGCATCGCGGCGGCGAGCGATCTCCAGGCGGCGATCGACGACGTCGCTGCCGGCCGGATCGACGGCGTCCTCGACGTGAGCCGGCGGGCCGACGGCGGACTGAGCTTCGTCCTCCACTCCCGCGACACGTCGACGAGCGCACGAGCCCAGATCATCGCCTTCGCCGCCGAGGGCGTCGCGATCCTGGACTGGACCTCGAGCGTTCCGCGCGGCCTGGACACGCCGCCGTTCCGCCAGCCGTCGTTCGATGTCCGCACCGAGGGTGCCGCTGCCGGCTCCGCAGCGGAGCCCATCGACCAGCAGGAGCTCGCGGGACGGTCGATCCTCGCGATGATCTTCGTCGTCCTCCTGTTCATTTCGCTGGTCACGTACGGGATGTGGGTGGCCACGAGCGTGGCGACCGAGAAGACGAGCCGGGTGATGGAGCTGCTCATCAGCGCCACGCACCCCCGCAACCTGCTCCTCGGCAAGGTGATCGGAGTCGGCGCGGCCGGGCTCACCCAATGCCTGGCGATCGTGCTGCCGGCGCTTGCGGTCTTCCTGCTCCAGGATCGTATCGCGGCCGTCGTCCTGGACCCCTCGGCCGGGCCGGGCGCGCCGATCGTGAGCGTGACGCCGGGCATGCTCGCGGCCTACGGAGCGTTCTTCCTGCTCGCCCTCATCCTGTTCACCCTTGCCTACGCGGCCGCCGGATCGCTCGTCAGCCGCCAGGAGGACGTCCAGCAGCTGGCGATGCCGATGAGCTTCCTGACGATGGCCGGCTACATCCTTGCGATTGTCGGCCTGGGCTCGATCACCGCGCGGTGGGTCGTGGCCCTCTCGTTCGTGCCGTTCTTCAGCCCGTTCCTAATGGTCACCCGGATCATGGTCGGTCGGGCCGAGGCCTGGGAGATTGCCCTCAGCATGGGCCTGCTCATCGCGACGATCGTGGGCGTCGCCATCCTCGCCGAACGCGTGTATGGCGCAGGGGTCCTGCTCTACGGCCAGCGGCCCGGCCTGCGGATGTTCCTCGCCGCGATGCGGCGGCGTTAGCCTTCGGGCCCCGGCCGGGAGACGGGGGAGCGGAGGATCAGGTCGGCGGCCGGCGAATGAGCCCCCGCAGCACGAACATCAGACCCAGGACGATGAGTGCTGCCGGCCACGCGTACCGGGCCGCGTCGCCGTAGCGCGTCCCGGCGAGCGTGATCAACCCGATCGTGCACAGGATGCCGCCCGGGATGAGCGGCCAGGGATGATTCTCGCGCAGCCGGAACAAGGCGCCGAGGATGAAGATCGCGATGAAGCCGAGCCCGAGGCTGACCAGGAAGAGACCGCCGCCGACTCGACCCTGGTCCTCCACGGCCAGCACGACACCGACGCCGACGCCGGTCACGATCCCGCCGGGCACGAGGAAGCCATAGCTCCGCGTCACGAGGAAGACGGCCAGGAAGATCAGCCCCACCAGCAACGGCACGAAGCGTCCGGCGTTCGGCAGGAGCTGGCCCAGCAGGAAGGCCACGCCGATCGCGACGAGCACGATGCCGCCGACCCACGATCCGTCGCGTGCGTCGCCCCGGCCGTGACCCGGCGGGGTGGAGGCGGGCACCGGACCCATCGGCGGCGCCATCGGTGGGGCCGGGGGCGCGTCCGGTGGCCAGCTCCGGCCGGCGGACGGCAGCAGCTCGGGCGACGGCTCGGATGGCGACTCGGCCGCGGGCCCGGGCAGCGGCTCGCCTGGCGCCTCGGGCACTGCCTTCGGCCTGGAGCCAGGTCGTCTCGTGTCGTCGGGTGGTTCGGCCATGCGATGCTCCTATGTCAAGCCGCGGGCTTACGCCTCATCGTCGAACGGAAGGCGCCGAAAGACGGCCAGGACCGGCGCCGCCGGATTCATCTGCCCGGCCGGCCGCGACGCGTCGCCCAGGCCCAGCGAGGCCTGGCTCGCGGATGGCTCGGGAGCGGTTCCGTTGGCTGCCGGCGAGGGGGCGGCCGGCGCCGCGGTGACGAGTCGCCACAGTCGGCTTCGTACGCCAGGCAGGTACGGACTCGTCCGAACCCGAGCCATGACCCCGCCGATTCCCTGCGCTCGCACCGCGGCCTGGAGCGCGCGACCTTCGCCGACGATCGACGGGACTGCCACGACCGTCTCGCCGGGCGTCACCGACCGCCTGAGCGCTTCGCGACGTCGCCACAAGGGCTCGCCGAGGAGGGGACGGCCATCGAGCACGAGCAGGTCGAACACGAGATAGGCGACGGCCGGCCCGCGCTCACCCCGAAGCCGGGCGCCGAGTGCGGCCGGATCGGCTCGACCGCCGGCATCCACCACGACGAGCTCGCCGTCGATGACCGCAGAGCGGGCCTGGATCCGGGCGGGCAGGTCGGCCAGCTCGGGCAGCAGCCCGGCCAGGTCGCGGCCGTGGCCGTCCAGGAGGCGAAGCGGCCCGCGGTCGGCGGCCTCGATGAATGCCAGCGCCCGCTCGCCGCCCCAGGACGGCTCGAACAGGTGGTCGGCGGAATCGAACGGCTCCGGAGCCGGCCGGGGAAGCATCGGCCGGAGGTCATGCGGCAGGAGCGGCAGGGCCGATTCCAACTGCAGCGACAGCTGGTCGCTCATCGTCGGTCGATGGTAGCCGCTACACTGCGGCCCGTCGCCGGAAATGCACGCCCGCGAGAGTCAGAGGTTCGACCAGATCCCTCATGCCACGGCCCGCCCGCCCCGACGACATGTACGGCCTGCGCATCGCGACGGACCCGAGGCTATCGCCGGACGGCCGGTGGGTCGCCTTCACGGTGCAGGCGAGCGCGCCGCGTCATGATGGCTACCGGCACGCGATCTGGCTGGTCGCGGCCGACGGGTCGGCACCGGCCCGCCAGCTGACGATCGGAGCAAAGCGCGATCGCCATCCGCGCTTCTCGCCGGATGGGCGGTCCCTCGCTTTCCTCTCGGACCGCCGCCTGATCGTCGAGGAGATGCCCGCCGCGCCGGACGATCGAGAGGACGGCGAGCAGGTCCACCTCTTGCCGCTGGACGCGGGCGAAGCACGCCGCGTCACCGACCTGCCTCGTGGCGTCACCGGCTTCGCCTGGGCTCCAGACGGCGAAACGCTGGCCGTGCTGTCGCCGTCGCGGGGCGCGACGCGGGAGGAGGATGCTCGGCGTCGTGGCATCGCCGCGCGAAAGCGCCCACCGGACGAACCGCCGGAGCCCGACTACCGCTACCTCGATCGCCTGGGCTACGAGCTCAACGGGCTGGGGTTCATCGTCGGCCGGGAGGCCGAGATCTGGATCGTCACGGTGGAATCCGGCGATGCCCGGCGGTTGACGGCGGGCGGCACGCCGATCACCGAACCGGGCTGGTCGCCGGACGGAAGGCGGATCGCGTTCTCCACCAACCGGCGCACGGACCGGGACCGCAACTGGCACTCACAGGTCTATGTCGTCGACGTGGCGAGCGGCCGGGAGACACGCATCACGGACCTGGGCGAAACGTGGTTCAGCACGCCGGCCTGGCTGCCGGACGGTCGTACGCTGGCCATGCTCGGCCACCGGTTTCCCGCGGCCGCCGGCTCGAGGAACGACATCTGGCTCTTCGAGGCGGACGGTTCGGAAGCCGGCCCGAACGGTGGCCGCAACCTGTCGGGTGGCCACGACCTCATGCCCGGGTCATCCATGGCAAGCGACCTGACGCCGCACGAGGAGCCCGGCCTTTCGGTGACGAACGGCGGCAAGTGGATCACCTTCACGGCGCCCTACGGCGGCTCGTACGAGCTGTGGCGGATCTCGGCCGATGACGGGTCACTCGTCCGCCTGACCGAGGACCGCCACTACATCTCGGCCTTCGACCAGGTCACCGTGCCCCGCGCCGGCCAGCGGGCACGCCCGGACGGCAGCCAGAACCGTGGTCGCCAGGACAGTCCCGAGGCCGGTCGCCAGGCTGGACACCAGGGCAGCCGGGTCGCCTACGCTCGATCGACGCCCACCGCGCCGACGGACATCTGGGTCCTCGACCTGCCGGCGGGCCGGACGGCCGCCTCGGCCGCAACGCCGCGGCGCTTCACCGATCTCAACGCCGACGTTCTCGCCGACATCGAGCTGGTGAGCCCGATCGAGCGCTGGACGGCCGTCGACGGCCGGGACGTGCAGGGCTGGTATGTCCCACCGGCGTCCTCGGCCGCCGGGCCACCGGATGCCGGTGGGTCGGGGGACGCCGGGGGCGGCAGGCGGCGACGTCGCGATCCGGCCCCGCTCGTGACGGAGATCCACGGCGGCCCGCACACGCTCTACGGCTTCTCGCCGTTCTGGGAGTTCCAGATCCTGGCGGGTGCCGGAATCGGCGTCTGGTACTCCAATCCTCGTGGCTCGGAGGGCTACGGCCAGGCATTCAACGCCGCGAATTTTCGCGACTGGGGCCCGGGACCCGCGCGCGACGTGCTGGCGGGCATCGAGGCGCTCGTCGGCGAGGGCCTGGCGGATCCCAATCGGCTTGGCGTCACGGGCGGCTCGTACGGCGGCTACCTGACCAACTGGATCGTGGGCCACGACGATCGATTCCGTGCGGCGATGACCTGCCGCAGCGTGGTCGACCTGACCTCGCAGTTCCTGTCGGGAGACCTCGCCGGGCCGCAGTTCGGCCAGCTCGAGTTCGGCGCGACGCCCTGGGAGGATCCGGCCTTCTACCGGGACCATTCGCCGCTGACCTACGCCCCGCGTGTGAGGACGCCACTCCTGATCCAGCACAGCGAGCGCGACCTCCGCTGCACCGTCACCCAGGCGGAAGAGCTCTTCGCGATCCTTCGCTCGCATCGCCGGCCGGTGCGGCTCATGCGCGTTCCCGAGGAGACGCACGAGCTCACCCGATCGGGAACGCCATTCCGGCGCGTGGAGAACCTGGTCCAGGTCCGAGACTGGTTCCGCCACTTCCTGGTCCTGGGCCGGCGTGGGTTGCCGCCGCTGCCCAAGGCTCGAGGGGGCAAGTAGTCAGCCTCCGCCGCCTGCCCTGGCTGGCACGCTGGCACACCCGCGGCGGGACGAACGCGGCGGCCAGCTATTCCCCCAGCGACTCGTGGGTCGGACGTGGCCACGCCGACACGGTGGAGCCGACCCGGGCCACGCACGATGGCGTCGACCAAGGGCGGGCATGACGGCCGATGAAGGGCTGGATCGGTCCCACGAGTCGCCCCGCGAATGTCTGGCCGCGCATCCGCCCGCTCGAGCGCGTACGAGTCTCCCCACGCATGGATGGCCGCCGGCGGCGAGCAGCCCGACGGCCGCATGGTCGGGAGTCGGCGCGGGCCAGGTGTATCCTCACCGTCCCATGGCGACCAGCACATGACGACGGCGCACCTGTCCACCGACAGCGCCACCCGAGAGCGCGCGCAGGAGCTGATCCGTGCCTGGGACAGCCGCCCGACCGCGACCGGCAACGCCCTCGGCAGCCTTCTCGGACGGGTCACGCCGGTCGACCAGGTCGGCGTGGAGGAGCGCGTCGACTCGCTCCGCAAGCGCTCGATCAAGCGCGCCAGCAAGCTGTGGGCGCTGGACCTCGCGATCCGGATGATGGATCTGACGACGCTCGAGGGCAAGGACACCCCGGGCAAGATCCGGGCGATGTGCGCCAAGGCGATGCGGCCGCAACCCGGCGACCCGTCGATCCCATCCGTCGCCGCCGTCTGCGTCTATCCGGCGCTCGTGACGGAGGCGAAGGACGCGCTCCGCGGCTCGACCGTCAAGGTGGCCAGCGTCGCGACCGGCTTCCCGAGCGGGCAGACATTCCGGGACATCAAGATCGCCGAGACGCGTGCGGCGGCCCAGGCCGGAGCCGACGAGATCGACATGGTCCTGGACCGCGGCGCCTTCCTCAGCGGCGACTACTACGCCGCGTTCGAGGAGATCGTGGCGATCAAGGAGGCGGCCGGCGACGCCCATCTCAAGGTCATCCTGGAGACCGGCGAGCTGGAGACCTATGACAACGTCCGACGGGCGAGCGTCCTGGCGATGGCTGCCGGCGCGGACTTCATCAAAACGTCCACCGGCAAGGTGACCCCTGCGGCGACGCTCCCCGTCACCCTCGTCATGCTCGAGGCAATCCGCGACTTCGAGCGCCAGACGGGCCGCGTCGTGGGCATGAAGCCGGCCGGTGGCATCCGGACGGCCAAGGAGGCGATCCAGTACCTGGTCGTCCTGTACGAGACGCTGGGCCCACGCTGGATGACGCCTGACCGGTTCCGTTTCGGGGCCAGCTCGCTGCTCAACGACGTGCTCATGCAAATCGCCAAGGAGCGAACCGGCCACTACGCCAGCCCGGACGACTTCACGCTCGATTGATGGACGGCCGGAGCGCCCCCGCGGTCGAGAGCGCGCCGGATCGGTTCGAGCCGGCGGTCGAGTTGCCGGACATCCGGGGTCTCGCCTTCCGGCACCTCCGTGTCCCGGATGACTATCGCGGGATGAATGCGGCCGCGAATGCGAACCGGATCGTCGATGGCGATCAATTCACGACATCGCTCGAAGACTTCACCCACTACTACGAGCACCTCTCCAACAGTGACCCGGGACGCGACATCCTCATCGTGGAGATCGGTGGATCGATCGTCGGCTACGCCCGGTGTGCGTGGTATCGCGAGGTCGGCGGCGACCGGATCTACGAGACCGTCTGCTTCCTTGACCCGGAGTGGCATCGACGCGGCATTGGCCGAGCCATGCTCGCGGCGATCGAGGGCCGCGTCCGCCAGATCGCGGCACACCAGCCCGATGACGGTGCCCGTCTCCTGCAGGCCGAGGCGAACGACGCTGCGCCCGGTCGCGAGGCCCTTCTGCGCTCGGCCGGGTTCATGCCCGTCCGCCACGGATTCACGATGATCCGCGCGACGCTCGACGACCAGCCGGACGCACCGCTGCCGGACGGCCTGGAGATCCGCGACGTCCGCCCGGAGCACATGCGGGCCATCTGGGATGCCGACCAGGAGGCGTTCCTGGACCACTGGGGCAGCAGCCAGGGAACCGCGGAGGACTACCAGCGCTTCCTCACCGACCCGACCCAGGGCGATACGACCCTGTGGCGGATCGCCTGGGATGGCGACCGGGTGGCGGGCCAGGTTCGAAGCTTCATCAACGCCGAAGAGAACCGCCGCTTCGGCCGCCGACGGGGCTGGGTCGAGAACATCAGCGTCCGCCGGCCGTGGCGCCACCGCGGGCTGGCTCGCGCGCTCATGGTCGCGTCGTTCCCGCTCCTCCGCGCTCGCGGCATGACCGAGGGCGCCCTGACGGTCGACACGGAGAACCCCAGCGGCGCTCTGCGGGTCTACGAGAGCGTCGGTTTCCGCGCGATCGACAGGTCCACGACCTATCGCCGCCCGCTCGACTGAGGCTCATGCCATCGGTCGAATGGAACCGGGACCGGCCGTCCGCCGTCCGGTGGGCATGCTGACAACCACGCGTCACCATACGTTCGCCCTGGCGGCAATCCTCATCCTCGTCGCCGGCGCGTGCACCTCCGGTGGTTCTCCCTCCACCACCGGATCGCCGGGCGCCAGCGGCGTCCCCAGCCCGAGCGGCTCAGCCAGCGGTTCCCCGCTCGTGGTGGCGGAGCTCAAGTACCGCATCATCGATGCCCTCGGCCATCTCGCCTTCTGCGACCCGGACGCCTTTCCCGTCCGTCGCGACGACGAGGGCGAGCTCGCGCGCCAGCACCTGGCCGAGATTCGAGCCGACACGGCAACGTTCGGGGCGATCGCTGTCCACCTGGGGCTGGATCCGGCCGCCGCGACCTTCACCGCGGACCAGCAGCTCGCGATCTACACAGCCTGGAAAGAGCTGCGTGCGCTGCAGCTCGATCCGGACCGCGATCGGTATCGGTTCGACATCGTCGTCGGGCCGGACGCCACGGGCGCCTACACGCATCTCGTCGGGACGATCACGTCCGCCGGTGCGATCGAGGTCCAGCGACGGGCCCCCGGTGTCCCACCGGCCTGCCCGATCTGCCTCGCCCGGGGAACCCTGATCGACACCCCGGACGGCGCGATGGCCGTCGAAGCGCTGCGACCCGGGATGGCGGTGTGGACCGCCGATCGCGCCGGCCGGCGCCTGGCCGGCGTCGTGCTCCGCGTCGGCTCTGCGGCCGTTCCGCCCACCCACCGTGTCGTCAACCTGGCCCTGGCCGACGGCCGGTCGCTGACGGTGTCGCCAGGCCATCCCCTGCCCGATGGGCGCCGGCTGGGCGATCTGCGTCCCGGCGACACACTGGATGGCTCGGTCGTCGTGCGAGCCGACCTGCTTCCCTACGACCAGCCCCGGACGTTCGACCTCCTCCCATCCGGTGGGACGGGCTTCTACTGGGCGGGCGGCATCCTCGTGGCCAGCACGCTCCACTGATCGGCGGGCCGCGGCCTGGGCCACGACCGGGCCACGACCGCACGGTCCGGGCCGGACCGGTTCCGGTGCCATAATGGCCCGACGATGACCGTCACCAAGACCGACGCCGACCGCGCTCCCGCCAGCTGGGGCCTGGGCGACGGGCAGGCAATCCCGTGGGATTACGCGCCGGCCCCAGAGAACCGCGAGATCGTCCGGCTCAAGGACCGCTATGGCCTGTTCATCGGCGGTCGCGAGGTGGCGGCCAGCGACGACGCGGTATTCACGACCGTCAATCCGGCCTCCGAGGAGCCGCTGGCGGAGGTTGCCCGCGGCACGGCGGCGGACATGGATCGCGCGGTGCGGGCGGCCCGGCTGGCCTTCGGCCGCCGCTGGGGCGGCCTGCCCGGGCGCGAACGGGCGAAGTACCTGTTCCGCATCGCTCGGATCCTCCAGGAGCGCAGTCGCGAGTTCGCCGTGCTCGAGACCATGGACTCGGGCAAGCCCATCAAGGAGAGCCGCGACGTCGACGTTCCCCTGGCGGCGGCTCACTTCTGGTATTACGCGGGATGGGCGGACAAGCTCGACTACGCCTTTCCGGGGCGGGTCGCCCGGCCGCTCGGCGTGGCCGGCCAGATCATTCCCTGGAACTTCCCGCTGCTCATGCTCGCCTGGAAGATTGCCCCTGCCCTGGCGGCGGGCAACACGGTCGTCCTCAAGCCGGCCTCGACGACGCCGCTGACCGCCCTGCTGTTCGCCGACGTCTGCCGCCAGGCCGACCTCCCGTCGGGCGTCGTCAACATCGTCACCGGTCCCGGCGAGGTGGGCATGTCGCTCGTCCGCCACCCCGGGGTGAACAAGGTGGCATTCACCGGGTCGACCGAGATCGGGCGGCGCATCGCGGCCGGCGTGGCCGGTTCGAACAAGGCGCTCACGCTCGAGCTCGGCGGCAAGGCCGCCAACATCGTCTTCGACGACGCGCCGCTCGACCAGGCGGTGGAAGGCATCGTCAATGGGATCTACTTCAACCAGGGCGAGGTCTGCTGCGCCGGCTCGCGCCTGCTCGTCCAGGAGAGCGTCGTCCAGCCCCTGATCGACAAGCTCAAGGATCGCCTGGCGACGATCCGCGTGGGCGATCCGCTGGACAAGAACACGGACGTCGGCGCCATCAATTCGCGGGCTCAGCTCGAGAAGATCACCGAGCTGGTTGCGTCCGGTGTGGCGGAGGGCGCCGAGATCTACCAGCCCGCCTGCGACCTGCCCGACCGCGGCTACTTCTTCCGGCCAACCCTGTTCACGAACGTCGCCCAGAGCCATCGGATCGCCCGCGAGGAGATCTTCGGTCCCGTCCTGTCCGTGCTCACCTTCCGGACGCCGGAGGAGGCCGTGGAGAAGGCCAACAACACGCCGTACGGCCTGTCGGCCGGCGTCTGGACGGAGAAGGGCAGCCGGATCCTGGCGATGGTCCGCCGGATGAAGGCGGGCGTGGTCTGGGCCAACACGTTCAACCGGTTCGACCCGACCTCGCCGTTCGGCGGCTACAAGGAATCGGGTTACGGCCGCGAGGGTGGCCGCCACGGCCTCCATGCCTACGTCCGCCTGGACGATCGCTGATGGCCGCCGCCAGCCTCGACTTCGCATTTACCAACCCCAGTGGTGGTACACGCGTTTCGGCGTCCTCGATGACCGATCCGAACCCGTCAATTAGCCGTAACCGGCTAACTGGCGAGCCTCGGCTGTCATCGATGGCGCGTTTCACCACTCCGGTTGGTATTCGTGTCTACTGCGGGATGAACCCGTGAGGCCCGAGCGGATCGGGGTGCGCAAGACCTACAAGCTGTACGTGGGCGGGGCGTTTCCGCGGAGTGAGTCGGGTCGCTCGTATGTCGTGACCGCCTCAAACGGATCGCCGCTCGGCAACGTCGTGCGCGGCTCGCGCAAGGACGTACGCGATGCGGTCCGGGCCGCCCGGGCTGCCTACGAGCCGTGGGCCGCCCGCACGGCGATGAACCGCGGCCAGATCCTGTACCGGGTCGCCGAGCTGATGGAGGGCCGGCGCATCCAGTTCGTGGAGGAAGTCGAGGCCGCCGAGGGACTCCGGCCGGCGCGCGCCGCCGATGCCGTGAGCCGGACGATCGACCGCTGGGTCTGGTACGCCGGCTGGGCCGACAAGATCGCCCAGGTGCTGGGCTCGGTGAACCCGGTGGGGGCGCCCTACTTCAACTTCACGTTCCCCGAGCCGACCGGTGTCGTGGGCCTGGTGGCGCCGGAGACCTCGTCCCTGCTGGGCCTCGTGTCGCGACTGGCGCCGGCGATCGTGACAGGGAACACGACCGTCGTGCTCGCATCGGAGTCGCGGCCTTTGCCGGCGGTCAACCTGGCCGAGGTGCTGGCCACCTCCGATGTGCCGGGCGGGGTCGTCAACCTCCTGACCGGCTTCAAGCGTGAGCTGGTGCCCGTGCTGGCGGCCCACGACGACGTCGACGCGCTCGACACGTGGGGCGTCCCGGCCGACCTCCAGGAGGCGGTCGAGGTCTCCGCCGCGGACGACATCAAGCGCCTGGCGAGGCGCCCGGCTGGCGTCTCCGACGCACGCTTCGACTGGACGGACGATGCTCGCAGCCAGCGGCCGGAATGGATCGCCGCCTTCCTCGAGATGAAGACGGTCTGGCACCCGATCGGCGTCTGATCCGGCGCCTGATCCCGGCGACGGGACGCACGGGCCGGCGCTGGGTCCTGTGCACGGCCGGCGCCGGAGCGTCCTGCGGGCGGGCCGGCCCGTAGACTGGCGTCCGTGCCGCCCGGCGTATTCGCCCTCGTCCTGGTCATCGCGGTCCTGCACGTCGTCTGGAACGCGATTCTCAAGTCTTCGGGCGACCCGCTGCGAACGGCCGAGAGAGCCGTCGTCGTCGGCGTCGCGGCGTTCGCCCCGCCCGTGGCCATCGCCTGGTGGCTCGTCGGCGGGCCCGCCATCCCGCTGGGAGCGCTCGGTCTCGGCGCGCTGTCCGGTGTCCTGGAGACGGCCTATTTCATCTGCCTGGCGGCGGCCTACAAGCGCGGCGACCTGTCGGTCGTCTATCCGATCGCCCGCGGGACCGCGCCGCTCCTGTCGGTCGGGTTGGGGGTATTCCTGCTCGGCGAGCGGCTCGGACCGCCGGGCACGCTGGGTGTCCTGGCGCTCCTGAGCGGCATCTTTCTCATCCAGCGTCCGTGGCGAGCTCTGGCGGCGATCCGGCGCCGGACCGCCGGCCGGGATGTCGTCGCGGGAGGGGATCCACTTGGGGCCGCCGAGTTCGCGCTGCTGACGGGCGTGATGATCGCCGCCTATTCGGCCGTGGATCGGGTCGGCGCCCGCCTCGTGGCGCCGTGGCTGTACGCCGCTGTCGTCTTCCCGATCTGTGCCCTGACGCTCGTCCTGTGGGTGCGAATCGTGGCCGATCGTCGCCGCCGACCGGAGGAGCCGGCAGCGTCACCGGCGTCCTGGCGACGGGCGTCGGCGGCCGGCGTCGTCAGCCTCGGCGCGTACGGCCTGGTGCTCCTCGCCTACACGCTGGCGCCGCTCTCGGCGGTGGCGCCATTGCGCGAGAGCGCGGTCGTGATCGCCTCGGCCTGGGGTGCTGTCGCGATGGGTGAGGCAGTCACATACGGCGAACGCGTTCGGAGGATCGGGGGCGCCTGCCTGGTGCTCGCCGGCGCGGTGCTCCTGGCGCTCGAGGGCTGAGCCCTGTCAGCCGGAAGGCGTCGGCCGTCAGCCGGGCCTGGTGTCCGCACCTGCCACGGCACGGCCGGCAAGTCGCCGCTGGCCGAACCGGCTGTTGACGAGCGCGACGCCGCCGATGATCAGCACCGTGCCCGCCAGCACGCGGCCATCGATCGTCTCGTGGAGCACCAGGAAGCCGAGCGCGATGCCCACGACCGGCAGGACGTAGGCGACGAGCGACGAGCGGGTCGAGCCCCAGCGCGAGTGGAGCCGGAAGAACGCCAGGTAGGCCAGGCCGGAGCCGAAGACGCCGAGCCACAGAACCGACACGATCGTGGACTGCTGGATCGACAGGTCGAAGGGGTGCTCGAAGACGAGCGCGAGCACCGCGCTGGCCAGCAGCGCGAAGAAGACCTGGAAGAACGAGGTGACCATCGGGTGCAAGCCGCGCACGTAGCGGCGGGCGTAGACGTTGCCCGAGGCGTAGGCGATCGATGAGCCGATCATCGCCAGCTCGCCCGGCAGGCTGCCGCCCTGGCCGGACAGGCTGGGGCTGGTCAGAACGACGACGCCGCCGAAACCGATCAGCAGGCCAATGACCCGGTTGATCGTGATCGGCTCGTCCGACAGGAAGAGTGCGGCCAGGACGATCGTGAACAGTGGCACCGACGCGTTGAGAATCGAGGCCAGTGCGGACTCGATCGACTGCTCGCCCCAGGTGATGAGCGAGAACGGGATGACGATGTTGAGCGCGGCCATCATCGCCAGGTGGCCATACGTCCGTCGATCTCGCGGCAGTCGCTGGCTGCTGACGGCCAGCACCACGGCGAGCAAGGCGGCCCCGACCGCAAGTCGTCCGGCCACGAGCGTGAACGGACTCAGCGTCTCGACGCCGATCTTGATGAACAGATAGCTGCTGCCCCAGAAGAGGCCGAGGGCGACGAAGATGACCCAGTCGATGCGGGCGGTGCGATCAGACACGCTGGCTCCTGGCGAGTGTCGAAGCATGGTATCCCAGCCTTGGCCTAGCAGCCTAGTCCATGATGATGACAAGGACTGGCAGGATTGCCCGGGCCTCCTCTCGCTACGATGTCGGCCACAGATGGAGGGTTGATGCAGCTCTGGGGCGGCCGGTTCGACGAGCCGAGCGATCCACGCGCGACAGACTTCACGCGCTCGATGGAGATCGATCGCGTCCTTGCGCTCGATGACCTGACGGGCTCGATCGCGCACGTCCGGGGCCTCGGTCGCGCGGCGCTGCTCAGCGGCGAAGAGGTCGCTGCTCTCGTCGCGGGCCTCGAGGCCCTTCGTGTGGACGTCGAGGCCGGCCGACTGGAGTGGGACCCCGTGCTGGAGGACGTCCACCTCAACCTGGAGGCGGCACTCGCCGCGCGAATCGGCCCGTTGGCCGGCAAGCTTCATACCGGCCGCTCGCGAAACGACCAGGTCGCGACGGACCTCCGATTGTGGCTGCGGCGGACGATCCACGGTCTGGACGCGGCGCTCGTGGAGATGGAGCGTGCCCTGGTTGCACTTGCCGAGCGCGAGGGCGACGCGGTCATGCCCGGCTCGACCCATATCCAGCCCGCCCAGCCCGTCCTCCTGGCACACCACCTGCTGGCCTACGTCGAGATGCTCGAGCGCGATCGCGGACGCCTGGCCGACGGCGGCCGGCGGGCCAACGTGTCGCCGCTCGGTGCGGGCGCGCTGGCAGGTGCCGGCTACCCGCTGGATCGCGAGGCGACGGCGAGTGAGCTCGGCTTCGATGGCGTGACCGCCAACTCCATCGATGCGGTGAGCGACCGGGACTTCGTTGCCGAGTTCCTGGCGACGGCGGCACTCGGCATGGTCCATCTGTCGAGACTCGCCGAGGAGATCACCTGGTGGTCGAGTCCACGGTTCGGGTTCGTCCGCGTCGCCTCTACGTTCGCCACCGGCAGCTCGATGATGCCGAACAAGAAGAACCCGGATCCGGCCGAGCTGGTCCGAGCAAGGGCTGCCCGGGCGATCGGCGCACTGACCGGCCTGCTGGCGCTGCTCAAGGGCCTGCCCCTCGCCTATCAGCGCGATCTCCAGGAAGACAAGCCGCCTCTGTTCGAGACGGCCGCGACGTGGGAGGCCTCGCTGGGAGTGATGGCCGGGCTCATCGGCACGCTGGGAGTCGACCCCGACCGGATGCGAGCCGCCGCCGCAGAGGGCTTCACGACGGCCACGGCGGTTGCCGACGCGCTCGTTCGCCGCGGGGTGACCTTCCGGGAGGCCCATCGCATTGTGGGCTCGCTTGTCGCGCAGGCCGAAGAGGCGGGCCTGGGGCTCGTGGCCGTGACGGATTCGACGGTCGGCTCCGCGCTCGGGGCGAGCAGCGATCCGGTTGCGCGAGCGCTGGCCGCCGACGCAACCGTGGGCGACACGTTGCGCGAAGCCGCCTCCCTGGACGGGGCGCTCGCGTCGTGCGACGTGGTGGGCGGGACCGCGCCCGCACGCGTCGCGGCCGCGCTCGCGGCGGCGAAGGCGCGACTCGACCAGCGGTAGATGACCGCGTAGCCGCCGGTACTCCCGGCAGTCCGTTCCCGCCGCTGCCGCCAGCCGGCAGGCGGTTCCCGCCGTATCGGTCACGCCGACGCGAGCTGATCGGTCGGACGACCGATGACCGAGGCTCGCGTCCCTGCCAACGTCCTGTGAAGTGATCGGGCCGCCCCGGCCCGACCGTTCGCAGGAGGATCGCCGATGGCGACGTTCATGGATGTCCACAACGGGTTCGTGGGCGTGACGGCGCAACAGCTCAAGGAAGCGCACGAGCGAGACCTGGCAATCGAGGCCGACGAGGGCGTCCATTTCGCCCGGGCCTGGCTCGATCCCCAAATGGGCAAGGTCTTCTGCCTGTCGACCGGGCCGACCCGCGAGGCCGTGATGCGCATCCACCAACGCGCCGGCCATCCCACCGCCGAGGTCTACGAGCTACCAGTGGAGGTTTCCTGACATGACGCACACGAATTCGAGGCGCACGCGTGGCCGGTTGCTGGCTGCGCTCGTCCTGGCGGCCGTGACCGCGACCATCACCGCGACCGCGGCCTCTGCGGCGCCTGCGACCCAGTCAACCCACCCGGTGGTCTGGACCTGGGATCCGACCACGCCCATCGGCACCTCCACCCTGGTCAGGACCGATGCGGGCCTCAGCGCCACCATTCAAAGCTCCGGAATCCCAGCCGGCCAGGCCGTGACCCTGTGGTTCATCGTCTTCAACAACCCATCCGCGTGTGCCGGCGACCCCTGCAGCATTGTGGATCTCATCTTCAATCCGGCTGCCGAGGGAGACTTCCTGGTGGGTGGCGGCAGGGTCACCGGCGACAGCGCTCGGGTCAACCTGGGCGGCTCACTTCAGGTCGGCGACAGCAGCGGCTCTGGCTTTATCGAGATCGGCATGCCAGGTCGAGCGATCGGGCTGACCAACCCGCGCGGCGCCGAGGTCCACCTCGCCCTGCACAGCCACGGGCCGGCGGTCGCGGGCCCGACGTTGCGGAATCAGATCAACTCGTTCACCGGCGGATGCCAGGTCTTCCTGGGCAACGGTGGGTTCGTGGGCTCGGGCATCGCGGACGGACCGGAGGACGTTCCCGACGCGGTGGGTGAGTGCTCGACGCTCCAGGTTTCGGTTCATCGGTAGCAGCGCCTGGATGACCCGGTGGTCGGGAGACGCTCCCGACCACCGGGCCAGTGAGGTCGGATCATGACGCAGCCACAGCCATCGACCGGCCGGGGACTCTCCCGGCGCCAGCTCCTGGGACGGGCGGCCGCGGGTGCCGTCCTGATCACCCCGCTGAACTGGCTGGCACCCCGCCAGACGGATGCCGGCACCCACGGTGACGCCCGACCGGAACCCACCGACGCATTCGATGCCGGCGTGGCGACGGCCTGGTTCGACGAGCTGCTCAGCCTGATTCGGCAAACACCCGGCTACAGTCCGCCGGTGGCATCGCGCGCGATCGCCTACTCGGGCGTGGCCCTGTACGAGGCGGTCGTCGCCGGGATGCCCGATCACGTCAGCCTGGCCGGTCTCGTCAACGCACTCGCGCCATTGCCAGGGGCGGGCCGCAACGGCGCCTACCACTGGCCGAGCGCAGCCAATGCCGCACTGGCCGAAATGGCGAGGCAGCTGTTCCCGACCGCGCCCGCGTCAAGCCTGGCGGCCGTTGATGCCCTGGAGTCCAGCTATCTGACCACCGCTCCGCGCGGCATTCGCGAGCGATCGGTCGATCACGGTCGCGCGGTCGCTCGGGCCGTGTTCGCCTGGTCCATGGCCGACGGTGGCCACGAGGGCTACCTTCGCAACTTCCCGGCCGATTACGCGCCGCCGGCGGGACCTGGACTCTGGGTCCCCACACCACCTGGCTACCTGCGCGCGCTGCAGCCCTACTGGGGCGGCAATCGAACATTCCTGCCCGGAGAGGCTGTCGGCGACCCCGGGCCGCCTGTCCCGTACTCCACCGATCCCGCCTCGCACTGCTTTGCCGAGGCGCACGAGGTGTTCATCACGGTCAACGAGCTGACCGACGAGCAGTTCGCCATCGCCCGCTTCTGGTCGGACGACCCCGGCATCACGCCGACCCCGCCCGGTCACTCGGTTTCGATCCTGAACCAGATCCTGCGGCAGCAGGATGCATCACTCGCGCAGGCGGCCGAGGCCTACGCCCGACTGGGTATTGCTCTGGCCGACGCGTTCATCGCCTGCTGGCGGATCAAGTACCGGTACAACCTCCTGCGCCCGATCACGTACATCAGGGACGTTATCGACCCGGCCTGGGGCAAGGCGTTGCCGGTGACAACGCCGCCATTCCCGGAGTACACCTCGGGCCACTCCGTCCAGTCCGCAGCCGCAGCGGCCGTCCTGACCGCTCAGTTTGGCGACGTGGCGTTCGTCGATCACAGCCACGACGCGCGCGGCCTGCCCGCCCGAAGCTTCGCCTCGTTCGACGCCGCGGCGGCCGAGGCCGCCATCTCGCGACTGTACGGCGGGATCCACTTCCGGGCAGCCATCGACCGCGGGTTGGTCCAGGGGCGCCTGATCGGCGGAAGGGCTGCCGCTCTCCCCCTGCATCGATGAGGGTGCCAGGTTCCTCCAGGTGATAGCCAATCCGCACCGCTGACAGGCGCGTGAGCGACTCGGAGCTCGTTTCAGCGATGGGCGAGGGCGGCTTGCCGGCTGGGCGAGGGATCGCCGGCCGGGCGTGACACCGCGGCGACCCAGGTGGCGATCTCTGCCCGGCGAGCGACCCCGAGCTTGGCCAGGATGTGCTCGACGTGGGCGCTGGCCGTCTTGGAGGCGATTGACAGCTCGCCGGCGATCTCCGCGTTGGTCAATCCGTCGGCAATGAGCCGGGCAACCTCGAACTCACGTGAGGTCAGCGGCCGCCATGGCTCGTCGAGCGAGCCGCGGCCTCGGGCGACACGCGTCAGCTCGTCTGCGCGGTCGAGGAGCGGTCGGCTGGCCAGGCGGCCCGCCGTCGCACGTGCGTCGGCCAGGAGCGACGCCGCCTCCGCGAATCGGCTCGATCGGAGGTCTACGCTGGCGAGATCGAGTCGCGCCCAGGTCGCCTCCCAGGTGCGACCCAGCTCGTCCCAGCCGCGAACGGCGGCCTCGAGGGCGGCACGCGCCAACCCGGTCGCTCCGGCCGCGAGGCTCACGAGCCCGCGACCGTGGACAACCGCCGGTGGGGAGATCGGGCTGATGTCGCCGAGGTAGGCGGCCACCCGGTCGAGCCATCGGTGCGCGTCGGCCGGTCGCCCGGCCGCAAGGGCCGCGCGCACGCCAGTCACGACGAATGGCACGAGGAGCGCCCGCTCGCCGACCTCGGCGGCGATCATGAAGGCGGCCTCGCACCGCTCGATCGCGGCCGTTGCCGAGCGATCGACCAGGTCGGCCTCGGCCAGACCCCACATCGCGGGCAGGCGCAGGTCAATGGCGCCACTGCGGTCACCGGCCGCACCGGCAGCGCGCAGGAGCGACCGGGCGTCGTCGACCTTGCCCCGGCCGAATGCGACGTAGCCGAGAGCCACCTGGGCGGCCAGCGTGCCCCGGCTGCAGCCGCGGTTCGCCAGCTCTTGCTCGCCGCTGGCGACCGCCTCGTCCCACCGCCCGTTGGCCCACGCGACCAGGGCGCCGACCGACCCCATCACATGCCGGCAGTGGGATTGCTCGATCGCGTCCGCATACCGCATCCCGTCGGCAAGGGATCGCGTGGCCCGGTCGTAGGCCATCACCCGGACGGCGGTCGTGACCGCATTCCGGTATGCGGTCACCCCGACGTCCTCGTGGCCAGCCTCGCGAGCCTCGTGGGCCGCAACCTCGATGCGGGACAGTCCCTTATCGATATCCCCCTTCAGCACATCCACCATTCCACCGATCGAGTCGGCAAAGATGACGCCGGCCGGATCCCCGGCCGCACGCGCTGCCGCGTCCGCAGCGACGACCGCGTCGCCGGCGGCCTCGAGATCCATCGCATCGATGAGACAGGAGGCACGTTCGATCAGCAGCACATGGCGAGCGAGCTCGCGTTCCGGGGTCACGGCAAGCGGCTCCAGCTCGCTCAGTCCCTGGGCTATCGGCGCCGAGCGCGCTTCGATCGCGTGTGCCTCCCTCCGGGCGATTCCGGCAATCGACGCCAGCTGGCGGGCGGCGTCGACTGGACGACCGGCCTCGAAGAAGCGGTCGCGGGCCGTCAGCGCGGCTTGCTCGGCGACGTCATGGATCTCGATCGCCGCTGGCTCGGCAGCGTAGGCCTCGTACAGCGCCCCTTGCTCCGCCGGATCCAGGTCAGCCGGCATGTTCTCCACGGCGCGCCGGTAGAGCTCGAAGGCCTCGCGATGCGAGGACAGCTTCGCCGCGGTCCGCGCGCCGGAGAGCGCGGCCCGGAATGCCTGGGCCCGCAGGCCAGCCCGCTCGAAGTGGACCGAGGCGTGAATCTCCGAGGCGCCCTCGAGCTCCCCACCGAATTCGCCGACCCGAGCGTGGAGTCGCCGCAGCTCGCTCGGGGGAACGGTCCGATAGAGGGCGTCGCGGAGGAGCTGATGCCGGTAGTCGTACAGGCCGCGACGTCCGGGAGGATCGAGGAACGCCTGGTCGACGAGCTCACGCAATGGCCCGTCGAGCTCGGCCGGCGACGTGTCCATGATGCCGGCAAGGACGTCCTGGACGAAGCAGCGACCGATCACGGCGCCGGCCTGGGCGACGGCCCGACCCTCCGGCGAAAGGCGCTCGAACCGGGCCAGGACCGCGTCCTCGATCGTGGCCGGAACGTTTGCCTCGCGAATCGCGCGGCCGTCGGCCCGGGTGTCGTCGCCCAGGGCTCCCAGCAACTCCTCGATGTGAAGCGGGATGCCATCGGTGCGTTCGTAGACGGCGGCAACGACCTCGCGTGGAGCGGGCAGGCCATTCGCGATGATGAGCGTGGTCATGAGCGCGGTCTGATCGAGCGTCAGCGGCGCGAGCCGCGCCTCCTCCGCGAGTCGCTGGGTCAGAAGTCGGGCCCGCCACTCGCGGAGAATCGATCCGGGCAGGAGCTCGTCGGTGCGGTAGGCGCCGACGAGGAGCGTGGCCCGATCGTGCGTGCGTCGCGCCAGCTCGGCCACCACCTCCAGGCTCAGGTCGTCGGCCCACTGGAGGTCTTCGAACGCGATCATCGCCGGGGATTCGAGGTTCTCGACGATCCGGTCGACCATGCCGACCACCACGAGGCGGCGGGTTTGTGGCTGGCTGCCTTCTTCGCCGAGCGGCATGGCGAGAAGGTCGCGGCCCAGATTCGCGAACCGCGGGATCCGGAGCATCGTGCGGGCCATGTCCAGCACGAGTGATCCCGGGACGTGCCGGTCCTGAGGAGCCAGGGCGCCGACCGCGCTGTCCAATCCCGCCGCTTCCGCCTTGCGCGACAGCGCGCCGAGAAGGCGCGTCTTCCCGATACCCGCCTCGCCCGCAAGAAGCAGCAAGTGGCCGCGACCGGCGGCGGCGTCGCCGATCCGTCGGTCCACGAGGTCGAGCAGGTCGTCACGCCCGACCAGCAGCGGACAGAGCAGCGGCGCGATACGGCTCACCAGCTGAGTGTACGCGTCCCGCTCGACCCCGCATCGGTCGAATGACCGATCA
>DASPWU010000074.1:0-20764 GCA_035637675.1 Candidatus Limnocylindria bacterium
TGTCGACCGAGGAGACGTCGCGCAGGACGCTCGGAACGAACTCGAGCCGCCCGAAGGCCTCCCTGGCCCGTCGCAGGCTCGTCTCGCTTTCCGCCGCACCGTCGACGTAGTCGAACACCGCCCGCGGTGTGTGTCGCCGCGCGACGTTCCGAAGGTCCCCGATGCTCGCCGCTCCAGCCAGTCGACGCTCGACGGGGCCTCGGCCGAGCGATTGCGTCCGAAGGTATGGCCGCAGCTCCGACCAGCGCGGCAGGCGACGTCGGGTCACGCGATGAGGTCTCGCTCCGGGCATTCCACAGCGCTCGGGGCGCCGGATCGATCCGGCTGGTCGCAGGCGGCGATCGGGACGGCTCCCTTGCTCACAGGCGCGCCCCGTCGCTGGTGGACTGGCTGCCCGACCCTCGGCTCGACCCGATGACGTTCACATCGTCACCAGTATTCTCCTGCCGGGCGTCCCCGCGCAACGAATCGATGTCAGGGAGCCGGGCCGGAGTTTGACTCTGGCCCGGCTCATTCGGGAACGCATTCTTCAGGCTGCGCGAGGAGGTCTGCTCAGCCAGTCACATGAGGACCCAGTTGGGACGACGATCGCTGGAAGGTGTCTACGGCGACGATCCGGACCCTTACGCTCCGGAGCAAGTTCGCATAGCTGACGAAGATCGCCCAGTCTTCACGCGGGGCGCATGACAATCTGCCCGCTGGTCAGGATCTCGAAGCAGTAGATCACCCTGTCGATCTCCAACGTCCAATGACCCACCCCTGCGCCCCCGAACCGCTGAATCTTCACGGTAAACGCTAAGTCCCTGGCAACGAGGCCACCGGGAATGGGGACCAGCTTACCGATGACGTTCAAGCTCACGATGCCGTCGTCTATTGACCAACTCGTAACATGGCCAAAGATGTTGCCCGGATAGCCCGGCCGGTCGCCGTGCTGATCAAGGCAGTCGAAGGACCCTGTGGCCGAGCCGTCCGATAGGAGCTTGACCCCCACACCGAAAACGCTGCTGCCTGCCCCGTCCTCCATGTTGGCTGTGCCACCCCCGTTGATGGTCGCCACCACCGTGGCGGGAGCTGTGGCGCTGGCAGGACCGGCCAGGACGCCGACGAGAACGGCGGCGACCGATAGCGCGCTGAAGAGACGTTTCATGAGAGAACCCTCCGTACGCCCTTGTTCCGTCCATCTGGCAGCGGGCGCGGCTGCGAGGATGGTTCCTCGAGTCGGGAAAAACTCCGTCGGGAAAGGCTCCGTCGGGATCGAGCGGTCGGGTTGACCAGGCGGAACCGTTCGGGTTAGGACGCGCACTCCGTCGGGGCCGCCGCGGGAATCACGTGCGTCATCGAACCGTGGGGCAGGACGTAGATGGCATAGAAATGGACCCCAGAAGGTCCGGCAATGGCCCGATGGACGTGTCCGAAGCCAGGATCCACGAACCCCTGGTCGGCCACGTAGCCGCGCGACCGGCACTCGCCGCCCTTGGCATCCTGGTAGGCAACCGAGCCCGCGACCACCGTGACGATGGCCGCTCCCGGATGGGTGTGCCAGCCCGTTGCGACGTTTGGCCCCAGTTGGACGTGCTGCACGAAGACGTCGGCGCCGTCGGCCAGCGCCGCTCGAGCGAGGGACGACAGGGGGACGTCTGCCACCACGTTATGGGCGACCAGGAAGCCGCCCGGAACTGATGCTGGATCGACCTGTGTGACGTGGTTGGCCGATGCAATGCCCGCCCCACTGAAGGCAGCGACGGCAACGGCGGTGGCAAGGACCTTCAATCTCATAGGGATCACCTCTCTCCAGACCTGCGTTCCGTCGTCGCCAGGGGAACCGAGGAGAGCGAGACCTCGAGAACGGGCGGTAGCACCCGGAGCTGCTGCCCGTCGGACACGAGCACGCGGGCCGCCTCTTCGCCCGCCTCGGGCGCGAATGCCCACCCATCGATCACGACGCCCAGCGTTGTCTCGTCGCGAAACACGGCCAGGGCCGTTATCCCCAGGCGGGCGAGGCTCTTGGCTACCTCCTGGCCGACCGCGACGTCGGTGTCGGCGCCGTCCAGCAGCAACATCAGGCTCGCCATCGGTTCCTCCGTCGGTTGACGGCTCAACAGGGGCGAGCCTGGGCCGCGGCCCGGAGCCGATCATCGGGGAGCTCCCTCAATCTCCTGACGGGATCGAGACTCAGCGTGGCCTGGCGATCTCGTGTCCGGCCAGAACCGCCGCCAGCTCGGTTCGGTTTCTGACGCCGAGCTTGGCGAGGACGTTGGAAACGTGGCGTTCGACGGTCTTGCGCGACAGAAACAGCGTGCTCGCCACCTCCGGGTTCGACGCGCCGGCGGCCACTAACCGGGCTATCTCCAGCTCGCGACCTGTCAGCAGGTCCCCGCCACTGGCGTCGCCGGCGCCCGGCGACGCGGCGGAGGTCCGGCGCCAGGTTCGAACCCCCTGAGTACGCAGGTCTCGATCGGCCAGGCGCGCCACCGTCCGGGCGCCCATCCGATCGGCGCGCCGAGCGACGTCCCGGAGTGCGTCAGGTCCCTCGTCTCGACCCATCTCGACCAGCAGCCGTGCCCGATCCAGGCGACTCCACAGGCCATCGCTGCCGCGCTCAAGGCTATCGGCCTCGTCGACGGCGGTCGCCAACAGGTCGAGCGCCCGCGTCCGGTGGCCTTCGGTCCAAACGAGCAGGCCCTCCAAGCGGCGCCGCAGGAATGCGTCCGTGACGTTTGGCTTGGGTCGCTCACGGTCCCAGCTTCTCGCCGCGGCCCTCGCCTCCCCGGCGCGGCCCAGTCGCGCGAGGGCTTCAGCGGAGACCAGCTCGAGCTCGAGCCGGCAACGCGGACAGCCCGCGGCATCGGCAAAACGTCGCCCAATCGCGATGTGGCTTGCGACCTCGTCCGCATACGCCGCTCCGCCGAGGAGAGCCAGCCAAAGGGCGAGTACCTCGTGAAAAGGGAGCCGCTGGTGCGGATCGCGCTCGTCTTCTGCCTCTGCCAGGATCGCGCCGGCTGCGCGACGCCAATCCCCGCGCTCGAGCGTGAGCTCGTGCCGGACCAGCCTGTTTCGCCCACGCAGGCGCGCGAAGTCCCCGGAGCGAGCAGCCAGGGATGCGGCTTCGGAAGCCACCGCCTCGGCCTCGGCGAGCAGGCCAAGGTCCCGCAGGGTGGCGGCGAGGAAGTGCCCGGCATCCACGGCAGCCGACGGGAACAGGCGCTGCCGCCCATCGATCCAAACACGCCGGAAGCGGGCCTCGGCATCGCGGAGCCGACCGCCGATGCGAAGCGCCAGCCCGCTCAGATGGACCGCCTCCAGGTGGGAGAGCTCGTCGAAACCCCGGGTGCCCGCGATCAGCTCATTGGCCAACCGGGTCATCGCGCGCACGTCGTCCTGTTGAACGGCCGTGTCGAACCCCACCCGGAGCGCGTCGAGGTAGGCCTGTCTCGCGCCGGCAAGGGAGTCCGGGCCGCCCCCGCAGCGAGCCATCCCCCGTGCGATGCGCACGACCCGATGCGAGAGGGCCGAGCCCAAGTCGACACGATGGTCGATCCAGATCGTGATCGATGCCTCCAGCGCATCGAGCGACAGCTCGATCGCCGGCGGACGAGAGCCGGCGGACCGGACCTGGGCAAGATAGGACCTCGCCTCCTGCCCCCGGTTGAGATGGTATGCCTCGCGCGCGGCAGCCAACCCGGCTCGAGTCCGCGTCGCGAGATCGGGTGCGTCATCGGCCAGAGCCGCCCATCGCTCCAATGCCATCTGATGCTCGGCGAGCTCCGAGGCCATCGAAGCGATCGCTTCGAGCAGCGCAGGGCTCGAGGCATCGGTACGTCCGCCCTCATCGGCGATCCGTACGAGGTCATGGATCCCTTCAACGCCAAGCCACCGTCGTCGCGGAGAGCTGGCGAGACGCAAGGCGAGCTCGATCGACGGCAAGCCCCCGGCTCGGCGGTGCTCCAACGCCGCGCGGAGGGCCTGGACGTCATCGCCCGCCTCGCCTTCGAGAAAGGTGGCGAGTCGACGGTGGAGGCTGCGACGCGAGGCCTCGGGCAGGCGCTCGGCTGCAGCAGCCCGGATCAGGTCATGCGAGAGCTTCACCCCGTCTGGCAGTTCGACAGCCAGCCCGCGAGCGATGAGCTCGACCACCGCGGCATCCGTTCGAGGTCGGGGCCAGTCGAGCAATCGTGTCAGATCGCCACCGGCCGTGGGCCGCGCCGTCACCGTCAAGGCCGCCAGAGCGGCCGACGCGTCCGGGGTCAGGCCACGCAGACGCCTGCTGACGAACTGAGCTGGGTCCGTCCTCGATTGAGCGGCCTGTGCCAGCACCTCGAGCCAGAACGGGGAGCCGGCAGCCGAGCGCGTGAGCGCCGCGACCTGTTCCTCGTCAGGGTTGGAGACAATCGAGTGCACGAGGTCGGTCGCCTCGCTCAATTCGAGCGGGCCGAGCTCCACGATGGTGAACCTTCCCCTCGTATCAAGGAGCTGGGCCATTGATGCGCCAAAGACGCTGCCTAGCTCGGACGTGCGGCCGGCCGCGATGACAGCAAGCGAACGTCTCGACGTCAGCGCGCCGCGCAGCAGGTAGTGGCAAAGGGCCAGCGAGAGCTCGTCGACCCACTGCAAGTCATCGAGCGTGATGAGGACCGGTCCCAGCCGGTTCACGGCCTGATGAGCCGACTCGAACAGTCGGATCGGATCGAGGCCTTCCGGCCGAGATGCCCCGCCTGACGTGAAGGCGGCGACTTCGCCCGAGGTCTTCGCCAGGACTCGAAGGAGACCCATCGAGGCGGCCAGCGGGACCCGAGCTTCAGGTTCATATCCAACAATCGCGAGGAGCTGGCCCGTCCACCTCCGGTCACTGGCCTCGACCAGGAGCCGACTCTTGCCCTGGCCCGGCTCTCCCAAAATGAGCACGGCCGCCGGGCCGCCCTCCCGCCGCACGAGTGTTGTTGCCGCGTCGATGGCGGCAAGCTCTTTGCTCCGGCCGACGAACGGGCCCATGCTCGAAGCCTACATCCGAGGAAAGCGCCGATGGAGGGCACGGATCCCCTCGACTGACCAAAAGGTCGAGGCAGTGTTCGGGACGATTCCGGGTCTCATTCGGGTTCGCAGAACGCCATAGAATCGCGGCCTGCAAGAGGAGCAACCGATGGACTGGCGTCCCGTGGCAGTTCTCGTCCATGTCCTGGCGGCCTTCTGGTACGTGGCCGGCTACATCGGGACGAACCTGTGCACCGAGCTGGCGCGGCGGGCCCGGACCGACGACGAGTGCCGCGCGGCGCTGAGCTTCTCGGGCCGCTTCGACAGGTGGCTCAACGCTCCCGGCGGCATGGCGGTCGGGCTCAGCGGGCTCGCCGCCGTGTGGGTGCTGGGCTACGCGATCACCACGCAGTGGGTCGCCCTGGCGGTTGTGCTCTTCGCCGGAATCGTCCTGCTCGGGATCCTCTACTGGAGCAGGTTCGGCCGGCGCGTCCAGTCGGCGATGGCCGCGGACGATTGGGCGGACGTCCGGCGATTGCTCACGGAGCCGCGGATCGTCCTGCTCAGCCGCCTCGAGAACGCCGCCGTGCTCGCGATCGTCGTCCTCATGGTCCTGCGGCCGACCTGATGCGGAGGCGGCGCCACCACGTCCATGCGCTAAGGTGCGCAGACGGTCGGCTCGTGGACGTCGATCACCCGCCCGGAGGTCCGCCATGAAGGCGCTACGGATCATCCTGCCACTCGTCATCGCGTTCGCCATGGCGGCCGTCGCGCCGGCTGTCGCCTTGGGCAGTACCGCCTGCCACAGCGTCGATGCCACCGGCGTTGGCCAGGATCTCGGAGAGGGCCGGACCGTCGCGCAGATCAGCGACGGAGGCCTGCTCCAGGGGACCACCGCGGCATCATTCCAGATCACCGGGCTGTCCGGGACCGTTGCGTCCTTCGCGGGCACGATCACGTTCACCACCAACCGCGGGACGTTGACCGCGACCGTGGCCGGGACGCTTGATCTCGCTACCGGCGCCTTTAGCGCCACGTCGTCGAGCCTCTCGGGCACGGGCAAGCTTGCCGGAGCCTCGGGCAGCCTCGTCTTCAACGGCGTGGAGAACCTGGCGACGGGAACCTTCACCGAGGTCATCACGGGCTCGATCTGCGTGGACCTCGCGCCGTAGCGCGTGCTCCCAGGGTGCGCCATGGCGCGGTGACGAAGACCCTTGGCGAGGTCCATTCCCGGCCGGGGTCCGGCGCGCGAGGGCGCCGGCCATTCGGGGGCGTATGGCGCCACCCGGACTTCCGCAATCTCTGGCTCGCCGGCGCTGTGTCCATGGTCGGCACCGAGGTGAGCGGGCTCGCGTTCCCCCTGACCGCGACCCTGCTGCTGGGCGCAGGCCCGATCGGGATGGGCATTCTCACGGCGAGCAGAGACGCTCCGTCCCTCCTGTTCGGCCTCTTCGCCGGACCCTGGGTCGATCGCCTTCGTCGGCGACCTGTCCTCATCTGGTGCGATCTCGCGCGGGCCGCCGTTCTCGTCTCGATCCCGCTCGCCTGGATCGCCGGGCTGCTCAACCTCGCCTACCTGTCGCTCGCCGCCTTCCTGGTCGGGACGTTCACGGTCTTCTTCGAAATCGCCAAAGCCTCCTATCTGCCCTCCGTGTTGCGGTCCGAGGAGCTCGTCGAGGGCAACAGCAAGATCGAGGTCAGTGAATCGCTGACCCAGTTCGTGGGCCCGGGCATCGGAGGCGCTCTGATCCAGGTGCTCAGTGCACCCCTCGCCATCGCGTTTGACGCGGTTTCGTTCCTCGGGTCCGCCTTGCTCCTGGGCCGGATCCAGACCCCGGAGGCGGGCGAGCAGCGGACGGCCACGCGACCCGGGATCATGGCCGAGGCACGAGAGGGCCTGCGATTTGTCGTTGCGCATCCGCTGCTGCGACCACTCGTCGGTTACGCAGCCACGACGCAGCTCTGCATGAACGCGGTGATCGCGCTCTATGTCCTCTATGCCAGGGAGCTCGGGCTATCACCGGCGGCCATCGGGGTGACGTTCATGGGCGCAGCGCCCGGCACGATTCTCGGGGCGCTCGTCACCGGGCGGCTCGTGGGGCGGTTCGGCGTGGGACCGACGATGTCACTGGCCGCCTTCCTGCCGGGGCTGGGTGTCCTGCTCATGACGTGGGCGACTGGCGCACCTGTGGCGCCCGTCCTCGTGCTAACGGCCGCGTGGTTCCTGCTCGCGGTGCACGCCATCTACGACATCAGCGAGGTCAGCGTCCGCCAGGCGGCCACGCCCGATCCGCTGCGCGGCAGGGTCAACGCGTCGTTCAACTTCGCCTTCTACGGGGTCATGCCGGTCGGTGCGCTGCTCGGTGGCCTGCTGGGCGCCACCATCGGCATACCCACGACGCTGCTCGTCGCCGCGGCCGGGCTGCTCCTTGCGCCCCTGTGGATCCTTCTCACGCCGCTTCGCCGGCTGTCGCAACCGCCGCGACCCGGCGAATGAGGGTCCTTTAGAAATCGATTTCGAGCGGCGCGAAGCCCTCCACCGCGGGCTCCACGCGCAGGTGCTCGAAGTGCCAGATCTCGGTGGCCTCCACCGGGCGATCGATCCAAACGGAGTATTCCTGCTGGACCTTCTGTCCGAGGATCGCCCGGTACTCGACCATCACCTGAAGCCACGGATACGTGAAGATGTCTCGATCGACCTTTGGATCGGCCGCCGTCGCTTTCGTGGTCCGGAAGTCGCTCAGGTCCAGGGTCGCCTTGCTCGATCCAAGGTTCGGGACCATCGTGAGGCTCGTCTGGGCGGAATGGGAGGACGAGGCTGCGCGCCGGTCTTCGCGACCGCGCACCACCAGGGTGATCTCCAGCACCGGTTGCGGCGATGGGTTCTCGACGTCGAAGACGGCGACGACCTTCCCTCCGACGGTCTCCCATCCGCCGAAGGTCACCCGCAGGATGGGCGTTGCTCGGACGAGTTCCTCCCAGCGGAGCCGCTGGGCGGCCGTCGCCTGGGCCTCACCTGCCCGACTGACATCTCGGCGAAGCCACAGGAGCACGACGATCGCCGCCCCCACGAGGATGACCGTGGCGCCCTGAACCGCCGCACCAAATGCGGCGAGGGAATCGGCCCGTAGATAGCCGCTGGCCAGCGAGCGTTCGACGACGACGTACAGGCTCGGCAGCAGACCGATTGCCAGAGCGATTGCCAGCACCGCCAGACCGGCCTTCAGGACCACCCGAACGAACCGCATCCTCACTCCCCTGCTGCGTTGCTGTCCTGCAGAACGTAACGGCCATTGTGTACCGGCGAGCCGCCGCTCGGTGGGTCAACTCGGGCTCAGGCGATGATCGCCCTCGCCGTAAGGAGGCGTTCGCCCAGGGCCTCGTCGCCCTCGATTCGAGCCCTGGCGCGAGCGGAATCAGGATCGATCGCCTTCGTGTAGAGCCGCCAAAGCGTTTCGACGTCGATGGTGACCACGGTCGTCGGGCGCTCTGCAGTCGCTTCGGCGGCGAGCGACCAGCGGCCGGCCCGGCGCGCCGTGATCCAGCGGCCGCCGCCCTCCCCCGTCGCGGCGAGGGCAACGGCCATCCCGTCAGGAGCGTCAATGCTCCGGAGCGCGATCGGCAGCGAATGGGCGAACGTGTCGAGGAGGGGTCGAATCCAGCGCGCCTCTCGAAGGCCGGGCGTGTCGGTCGCGTCTCGGATCTGCTGCTGATGCACCCAGCGCTCGGTGTACTCGCGGGCGACGCGCAGCCAATTGGGTGCCGGTTGGGGGCCCGCCCAGCTGACGGGCCCGCCGAGCTCATCGGGATCAAGGCGGCGGCAGTAGTCCAGGAGCGCGGGCCCGCTGATGGCGAGCTGATCGGTGAGGAGCCGCGGGCTGGCGCGCCGCCACGCTGCGACCCAGGCCTCGTTCCGCTCGTTCACGAAACGCACGAGGTCATCCCACGACGACGAGCGCGGCGAGTCGGCGCCACGGAAACCGTCCCGCTCCCGGGCGAGGATGCCGAGGTCGTCGCCCAGGACGTGGGCGACGATGTCCTTCACCGACCAGCCGGGGCAGTTCGTCGCGGCCGACCATGCGTCCGAATCGAGACGTCCGAGCAGCGAGAGTAGCTCGGCCCGCTCGCCCTGGAGCAGCTCGAGGACCCCGTGGTAGCCGCTCGAATCCACGCGAGGATACCGCCTGATGTCCCGGGGGCCGATCAGGCCTCCGAGTCACCCTCGGCCGCAGCCTCGCCGGCCGGCCCTTCCTCGACGATGTGGCTGGCCTCAACGATCGTGGGCCGGCCGTCGCGATCCTTCCAGCGCGTCTGGAGGCGGACCTCGTCGGTCTCGCCGACGAGATGCAGGACGGCGATGAATCCGGAACCCGTCTTGTTGACCGCCTCCATGGTGGCCTCGGTCAGTGGGAGCGGAAGGAGTGTCAGCACGTGGCCGAGGTTCGACCGGAGCTCGTTGCTGAGCTGGGCGGTGGCGCGGTCGATGTCCCCGGCGACGAGCGCGTCGCAGAATGCCTGGGCGTCGTCGCGGACGGCTTGTTCGTCCATCGTCTGGTCCTTCCTTTTGTCGCTCGTTGTCGAGTCACTCTATCCGGCTCCAGGGCCGATCCGCTGAAACGTCGGCCAGCCCGGACCGTCAATACCGCAGTGCTGCCGCAGCGGGACCGAAAGGTGTGGCTGACATGGTGGCCGTACCGTTCAACGCCGAAGGAGCAACAACGTGATCTACCTCGCAGTCCAGCCCGGGTCAGAGCCCGATCACACAGCCCAGCGCCGCGCAACGATCACCCGCTATTTTGCGGCGCTCCAGAATGGCGACTACTCCTCGCTCCTCGAGCTGCTCACGCCCGACGCGATCACTCGCTGGCCCCAATCCAGCGAGCGCATGACCGGTGCACTGAGCTGTGTGCGGGTCCACGAGAACTACCCAGGCGGTCCACCCAGTTACCGCGTCGCGCGCATCTCAGGCGGTGGCAACGTGTGGGTGGCCGAGCTCGTCGCCGACTATGGCGACGACCGCTGGCACGTGGTCAGTGTCATCGAGTTCGACGGCCCGCGGATCTCCGGTATGACGGACTACTTCGGTCCGAGCGTTGCGCCTCCCGACTGGCGCCGCGAATGGGTCGAGTTCGAGGCCGCCAACGCGTAGCGACCAGTCGCGCAAGATTGCAGTCGGCGAACACAACTGAGACCACGGAGGCCGAGCCGGTGCGACAGTTCTGGATGGTGGTCCTCCTCATTGGCCTGTTGGCCGGCACCCTCGCCGGCTGCGGACGGGGTCGGAGCCCGATCCCGGCCGGGGCCCAGGTGGTCCACATCGCGGTCATCGAGTCCGAGCTCCGGCTCGATCGGGCCATCGTGCGCGCCGGGGACGTCTATGTGGTGCTCGACACGCCGCGGTCGAGCGTGGGCTTCGCCTCGCGGATGCGCGGCGACCTGGAGACGGGCCCGCTGAGCGACGACGACATCGCTCGCCTCGCGCACGGAGATACGGGGGGACTCGCGATCGGAGGGTTTGACCTGTCCGGCTGCAGCAACGAGCAACGGGCGGAAGACCTCGGCCTGATGGGACCTTGTGGGAACGTGTTCAAGACGGTGCTTGTCGAGGGCAAATACGCATTTCTCGGACCCGGATGGAGCGAACAGCAGACCGAGCCGCTCGTCCCTCCGACCCCCGGCCCGCCCGGTTCCCTGCCGCGATCGATCGCCATCCTGCAGGTGCTGCCCTGACACCTCACGGCCCACCGCACACAAGGAGCGACCGCACTACGAGCGACATGGTCATCGAGCTCGTCGAACCGGACCCGACGTGGGGCGGGCAGTTCGAGGCGGTCGGTCGCTCGCTGCGATCCGCCTTCGGGCCGGGCGCGCTGCGGATCGACCACATCGGCTCGACTGCCGTGCCGGGACTGCTGGCCAAGGACGTCATCGACGTCCAGGTGACGGTCCAGGCGTTCGACGGCCTCGGCGAGATCCTGGCGGCGTGCGGTTTCGCCCTTCGGCCGGAGGTCGTGTTCGACCATCGGCCGGCCGGCTCCGAGGTTCCCGACGAGCAGCTCGCGAAGCGGTTCGCCCAGACGGCCGCGCCGAGGCGGGTCAACCTCCACATCCGTATGGCCGGCCGCTACAACCAGCGCTATCCACTGCTGTGTCGCGACTACCTGCGCGGCCACCCGGAGGCGGCTCGCGCGTACGGCGAGGTCAAACGTCACCTGAGCCGGATCGCCGGCGACGTCGACGCGTACTACGACGTGAAGGACCCGGTCTTCGACATCATCATGGCCGGCGCGGAGGCGTGGGCCATCGCCTCGGGCTGGGCTCCAGGCCCGAGCGACGCCTGACGGCGCGCAGAAAGCGTGCGCGGTCACCACGTCCCTCGAGACGGCGTGAGCCGCTACGCGCGGACCTCCTGGCGCAGGAACAGGACGTACGCGACCGCGAACGAGATCACGGTCAGCGCCACGATCGCCACGATCTGCGGCCAGACCAGGAGCAGGCTCTGGTCGATGGACAAAGGCGAAGGCACGCCGCCGGTCTGCAGCTGCTCCGCCTGTGACGGCAGCAGCACTCCAATCGTCCGGATCGAGGGGTTGAAGAGGACGACCGTCGCCTCCTGGTACAGGTAGGACGGCGAAAGTTGCGAGAGGAGCTGGCTCCAGCCGGCATTGTTCACCACGGCTTCTGTCGAGGCGTTCGCTCCGGCCGGGGCGAGGAAGCTGGCGACGGCCGACACGAGAAAGTCGGCGAACAACGTCACCCCGAGCCACAGGCCGATCGACACGAGCACCGAGCTGGCCGCCCGGCGGAAGGCCACCGAGCACAGCGTCGCGAACGAGAGCCAGAACCCGACATAGACGATCGACACGACGAGCCACGCGATCAGTCGCAGGACGTCCTCCGCCGACGGCGAGATGCCCAGCCGGACGATGCCGATCCCGGCGACGAGGGCCGTCAGCGCAACGAGGATCGTCGCGATCACGGCCAGGCCGGCGGCGAACTTGCCGTTGATCACGTCGTCGCGGTGGATCGGCTGCGACAGCAGGCGCGGGAGCGTGCCCTGCGCGCGCTCGCCGTTGATCGCGTCGAATCCAAAGGCGATGCCGATGAGCGGCAGGAGGAAGCCGATCAGGCTGTAGAACGGCGGGATGGGGCTGCCCTCCTGCCCGATGAGGAACATGAGCAGGAACAGCGATGGAGTGCCCGAAGCCTGGCTTGCGCTGCTCCGGATTGCATCGGAGCTGAAGTACACCGTCCCGGCTCCCACCAGCCCCAGAATGCCGATGAGCACGAAGAAGCGAGCATCCAGGAGGTCGTCGGCCAGCTCCTTGGCCGCGACGATCGGCCAGCCGGCACGCGGAGCGCGCTGCCCGCCCTGCTCGGTCCCGGGACGGGCGGCCGGCCGACGAAGACGATCCACCGGCCGACGAAGACGATCCACCACGCTCACGGCGGCGCCTCCGGTCCGGGTCCCGGGCCTTGCTGCGGCCGGCGGCGCGACCTGACCCGTGATGGCATCCCGGCGGGCTTGCGAGCGGCGGGTTCCGCGGCAGGCGCCGGGCGAGGCGCCGGGCGAGGCGCCGCCGAGCCCCCGCTGGCTCGAGGGCCTTCTCGCCCCGCCCGATCGAGCCTGGCCCGCTGGACGGCTCGGCGATAGATGTCCTCGAGGGAGGGCGGCTGGCGCGATAGATCCGCGAGTCGGAGGCCGCCGTCGGTCAGCATCCGCAGTATCCCGCCACGGACCACCGGCTCGGCCGCACCGGCCTTGACCCGGATATGCCACGTCCATTCGTTGTCCTGGGTCGTCGACACGCGCGTCACTCCTGCGACGCCGTCGATCGCGCGCAGCCGCGATTCGATCGTGGCCGGATCGGTGGACCGTTCCGCCTCGACGCCGACGGTGAGCTCGGCTGCCTCCTCGCCGAACTGCCGCGCAAGCTGGTCGAGGCTGCCCCGTCCGATCAACCGGCCGGCAGCAAAGATTCCGATCCGATCGCATACCGACTGGACCTGGCCCAGGAGGTGAGACGAGAGCAAGACCGCCAGGCCACGATCGCGAACGAGGCCTCGCAGGAGATCGAGGATCTCGACGACCCCGATCGGATCGATCGCGGTCGTGGGCTCGTCCAGGATCAGGAGCGCGGGGTCCTTGACGAGCGCATCCGCGATGCCGAGTCGCTGGAGCATGCCCCGCGAGTACGTGTCGGTGCGGGTGTCGGCGCGGTCGGTGAGATCGACCTGGGCGAGGACTTCGTCCATCCGCGCCTCCGCCTCCGCCCGTCGGATGCCGTTGAGACGAGCGGTGTAGCGGAGGTTCTCGCGGCCGGTGAGGTCGCCGTAGAAGCCAACGGCGTCGGGCAGGTAGCCGACCCGGCGCTTGACCTCGAGCGGATTGCGGGCTGGATCGAGGCCGACCACCCGCGCCTCGCCCGACGTCGGCTCGGTCAGCCCCAGCAGCATGAGGATCGTGGTGGTCTTCCCTGCCCCGTTCTGGCCGAGCAGGCCGAAGATCTCGCCCGGGCGCACCTCAAGGTCGAGGCGATCGACGGCGACCAGGTCGTCATATCGCTTGGTCAGGCCGCGCGTTCGAACGAGTGGCTCGGCGGTCGATGCCGACGCCCCGGAATCGGCAGGCGCCACGGCCGCACCGGCGCTCATCGGCGGCCGTATGTCCGGAAGACCCAGTAAAGCCCGGCAAGCACCGCCGCGATGAGCAGGAGCCCGACGAGGCCCCAGACAAGAGACGTCTCCACCGTGACCCGGATCTCCTGCGACGCCGAGGCCGCGCTGCCCGACGAGTCCGCGCTCGTGGCCGACGCCGAGAAGTTCACCACGTAGTCGCCGGCTACCGCATCGCCCGAGGGCGTGATGAGCGCCGTGACCTGGCCATCCTGGCCCGGCGCGACCTGGTCGATCGTGTCGGACGGTGAGAACGTCACTTTCCAGCCGCTCGGCGGCGTCGCCGTGAGCTTGACGCCCGTGAGCGGCGCCGAGCCCTGGTTTTGCACGGTGAGCGTGCGGCTGATCTGACTGCCCGCATTGCCATTCGCGTTGAGCCGGCCGTCGGGCGTGGTCAGGTTGAGCTTGTAGTCGCCGACGATCGTCACGCCCAGCTTTGCTTCGACCGTCTGCGCTCCAGCGCTGGCGGTCACTGTGATTGGATAGTCGCCGGCCGTGACACCATCTGGTGGGTTGGCGCTGACCGAGATCGTCGAGGTCGATCCCGCGTTCACGATGGTCGAGGATGCCTGCTCCTGCGACGACGGTCGCGCGCTCACGGTCCAGCCGGCCGGACCCTGAGCCCCCAGCGAGAACGTCAGGTCCTGCGGGGTGTCGTTGGAAAGCGTCAGGCTGAAGCTGAACGTCCCGGACGCCGGGCCCTGGAGCACGGGGAAGTCCGTCTTGAGGTCAACCGAGCCACCGGCCTGGGGACTCACCGTGACGGCCAGTGCAAGCCGGTCCGAGAAGGAGCCGGACGACCCGGTCACCGCGATGTGGGCCGTTAGCGCGGTGGCATCCGCAGGGACGGCGACGTCGAGCCGTACCTCCGGCGCCGAGGCGGACGGATCGGCCGTGACCGCATCGATGACGTACCCGCCTCCATGCAGGGTCGCCGTCCAGCCGGAGGGAACGCCGCTGACCGCCAGCGCAACCTGCCGCCGGACGTTCGATTTCACGGTCAGCGTGAAGCTGACCTTGGAGCCGGGCGCGACGGAAACGGCCGGATACGGCGTGAAGACCGTGATCGGATCGGCCGCCGCGACGGGGTTGGGCCCGATCGCCGTCGCGACCAGGGAGAACATCAGGCCCAACAGCACCAGGATGGTGGCGGCGCGACGAGGCGCGCCATGAACTCGCTTGTGTCCTGCAGACACGGCTTCAACCTCCACAGACCGATCGAGCCTCGTGGTCGCCATCCCTCCTCCTCACAGGCGATCGCGAACGCGAATCCCCTTCTCGATTGATGGTAGCCGGGTGCGAGGGTCGGCGATGCGCCCCGAGACGCGCGCCCGGCGACGGGGCCGATCAGGGCGCTCCGTCCCCGCGGAATCTGCCCCATGAACGGCCACCGGCGCAACCAAAGCTCGATGAACGTTCGGCGGCGATTCCGCAATCAAGGCGGACCCGCCGCGGTCGATGCAGGATCGATTGCGAATGGAGTCCGGCACCCGATCCTTGGGCGGTATCGTGCCGTCGTGACGGTGCTGAAGACCAAGAGGCTGACTCTCCGGGAGCTCACGCTCGACGATGTCGATGGGCTGCTCGAGATTTTCGCCGACCCCGAGGCCATGTGGGCCTATCCCTCGACGAAGGACCGTGACCAGACCGAGGGCTGGATCCGCTGGGCGATGGCGAGCTACCAAGCGAACGGCTGGGGCCTGTGGGCAGTCGTTCGAAGCGAAGACGGGCGCTTCCTCGGCGATTGCGGGCCGATGCCCCAGCCGGTGGAAGGCGAACAGGTCCCCGAGCTCGGTTACCACATCGTCCGGGAAGAGTGGGGTCGCGGCTACGCGACCGAGGCGGCCCTGGCCTGCCGGGACTGGTTCTTCGCGAACACGGATTACGAGCGGCTCGTGTCGATCGTCCGGCCGCCCAATGTCGCATCCCGTCGGGTTGCGGAGCGGGTCCACGCCCGCATGCGGCTCTTCGTCTGGGAGAAGACCGGCACACAGGAGTGCCTGTACGAGACGCTGCGATCGGACTTGCTCGACGCGCGCCTTGACACTCGGGCCACGATTGTCCGGTGACAACGACACAGGAGGGATAGCACCATGGAATCGCCGACCCTTCGCCGATCCCGCTGTGCGGTCCCGCTCGCGCTCGCGGCCGTTCTAGCGCTCGGCACGACGCCGGCGTTCGCTATCTCGAACGGTGTGCCAGACGGCAACGGTCACCCCAACGTCGGCGCCCTATTGGCCGACTTCAACGAGGACGGAAAGATCACCGGGGACGAGGCGTTCTGCTCCGGGTCGCTGATTGCGCCGACGGTATTCCTCACGGCCGGACATTGCCTGGTCTTCCTCGAGCCCGCGGGCATCGACACGATCTACGTGTCGTTCGACCCCGCACTCCTCGACACGAACGGCCCGGGCACCCTCATCGCGACGTCGACGTGGGCGTTCGATCCGGGGTTCTACACGAACTTCCAGGAGGCCCACGACATCGGCGTCGTCATTCTCCCGGAAGGCTCGACCACGGGGATCACCCCGGTCGACCTGCCCGAGGCGGGCTGGCTGGACGCGGCACAGGCCGCGGGCACGCTCCGCGCGACGCTCATCCGGAATGTCGGATACGGCGTGATCCCGGAGTGGAAGGGCGCGCCGACACGGTTCGGGTACGACGGCGTGCGGTACACGTCGCTGTCGCCGGTCATGGGACTGACCAAGACGTGGCTGAAGCTCCTGATGAACAACGACGCCACCGGGCTCGGTGGCGTGTGCTTCGGCGACTCGGGCTCGCCCAAGTTCGTCGACGACACCAACCTCATCGTTGCGATCACGACCGGCGGAGATGGGAACTGCCGCGCGCTGAACTACAACTACCGCCTCGACACGGGGGCGGCGCGGGCATTCCTGGAGGACTTCGTCGAGCTCCCCTGACTGGACACTGGAGAGGACCGGCGTCCGCGCCGCACGACCCGAACCTGCGAACTTCCGCTTAGAAGGCGGCTGCTCTGTCCACAGAGCTACGGAGACGCAGCGCGAAGCTGACGGTCTTCGGCGGCGACCGGCCCGAACCCCGATGGACGTTTCTTGTCAGCAACGTCCTTGGGAATCACACCTATCCCGCCGGTGTAACGTCCTTCTTCTCGGACGGGACGCAGAGGAGCTCCCACGCCGTGACCGTGAACATGTCGGTCTCGAGCTGGTTGAACACCCCGAAGGTCGTCGCTTGTGTCCTCTGCGGACCCTTGAGGTCGTAGCAGGTCAGGTGGACGTCCTTCTCCTCGATCGGGGCGGTGACGCCACCGTGCACCTTCTCCACGGGGTTGCAGAAGAGAACGGGTTGCGTGACCCGGACCGTGTCCGCGCCGAACTGATCGTCGAGCGTCACCCGCTCTCCAACGCGTGGGCCGTTCGCCTCGTAGCACCAGTAGTGGTTGAGCTCGTCAGGGAAGGCGAGATCGCCCACCAGCTTCTGAGTCGGAACGAGCAGGACGCGTGCCCCCACGACCTCGAGGGTCCGCGGTCCGAACTGGTCCTCGGTCGCGACGATCAGGTGCGGCGTGAGCTCCCTATTCGCGGCGTACATCGTCAGGTGCTCTTCGGGCTCGAGGATCGGCAGGCCGTTCTTCGATGTGGGAGCACAGAACTGGAGCGGCTCATCGACGTCCAGTGTCGCTCCGTCGATGAACTGATCTGTGAGCGTCACGGTCTCCGCCGGCTCGGGCGTCTGCGTGCTCACGATGTAGCAGCGGAAGTGCGTCTCTCGGTTGAAGTCAACGCGCGCCGCGGCGGTCGCCGGGAGGCTCGCCAGGATGACGATCGACCCAATGACCGCGACAAACCGGAACCACCTTCGCACTCTGGACCCTACCTTCCTCTGGCGCGGCCGCGTGCGGCGGGCGTTTCCGGAGCCCTGGCCTCCAGAGGGTCATGTCCGGGGGCGCCGGCCGGCGTGGAAATGAGCGCGCTCCGGCCGCACGCCGAATGCTGATCACCGATCGCGAGGAAATGCGAGCCTCGAGCGCTCGACCGGGTTACAGCCTCGTGTCAAGTCCGTTGAACGAGGATCCACTGCGGCCGACCCCAAGGACGCGTGCCCGCACGATCCTGCAACGACTCGGCAACCACCGCCTCCCATCACGCGATGAGTCATTCGCGCATGAGCCGAATCTCCGCGCGTACCGCTAGGTGGTCGGATAGCCCCTCGTCGGCGGCTGATGCATATCCCCAGCTGGCTCCGGCGGCACTGCCGTGAACCAGGATGTGGTCGATCCGACCTGGCCGTCCGGCGAGATCGCCGAGGACCGTCGGATCGACCGAGATGTCGCGACTCGGGTGGGTGTCGCGCCAGCCGGCCGTGAGGAGAGCGTCGAACGCGCCTGGGTCGGCATTGGTATTGAGGTCTCCCAATAGGATCCCCGCGCCAACTCGCCCAACCGGCTCAGCGAGAGCATCGCGGATTGCGGCAACCATCGGCAGTACAGCTCTCAGATCGACATGGGTAGTCGCGACGAGCGCGCGCACTCCGAGACCCCGGTCTCGCACGACTGTCCACAGCACGAGCCGCGGAACGGCGTTGCCCCAGCCGACCGACAATGAAACTTCCGGGGTCGGCGAGAGCCACCGATGCCCCAGTTCAATGACGGTGAGCCGCGCTGTCCGGACGAGCAGCGCCAGCTCCCCGATCTCGCGCTCCAGCTCGACCGCGTACCGACTGCTCAGGGCACGCCGAAGCGGATCCGGGAGCGGCACGCGAACCGTTACGACCTCGAACGCCGGCAGACGTGACTGCAGGTCACTCAGCTGGCGGCAGGAGAGCTCCTGGAGAGCCACGATGTCGGCATCGCGCGCAACATCAGCCATGCGATTCCGCCGCTCGGTCCAGGGCAACACGCCAGGGGGCCGCAACGGTTCATAGCTGACATTCCAGGTGAGCACAGAGAGCGGACCCGCTCGGTTGCGGCTCATGCCCACATCATCCACGCGACCGCCCGCGATCGGTTGCCAGGCGGCTCTTCGTTAAGAGCCGAGCGTTGAAGCTGGACAGGCGGGATGGCGCGATCTGCGGACACCACGCCGGGTTCGTTCTAATGGCGGGTGGCGCCCCCGGCAGGGTTCGAACCTGCGACCCGCGAGTTAGAAGCTCGCCGCTCTGTCCACTGAGCTACGGGGGCGCGTGGTGAGAGTCTAGACGCGGATCGAACTGCCGGGCCTGCCGTCGAATCCGCTGGCGGGTGTATCGTCAGGGCGAAGTCCCCGGCCTCCGTGCCGCTCCATCGGCCGCTGCCCAGCCACGAGGAGCCTCCGATGCCGACGTCCAGCTTGCGCCACCCCCTGCGAGCCGCCGCGCTGCGGTTAAGCCTCGCCATTGCCCTATTGCTGTCCGCCCTCGGCGCGCCGAGCCCCCTGTCCGGGGCGACCATCTCGACGTTCGTCCCGATCGGAGCGGGCTATGCAGCCGATACCCTCCAGCAATTCGCCGCGGAGGCCGCGGAGGTCGATGACTCCGGCGAGGTCTCCATCCTCGTGCTCCCGATCACCTACGGCGTCGATCCGCTGTACATGTCGAACGGCCTGCGGAACCAGAACCTCACGCTGGCCGACGGCCGGCGTGGCCAGATCGAGGACGCCTGCCTGGCGGTCATTCCGGCCAACGAGACCTGCGACGTCGTTCTCGCTCCGGTGCTGGTCCGGTCCGACGCCTACGACCCCGCAAACGTCGCGCTCGTGATGCCCGGCCTCGACGGGATCTATGTCCTGGGCGGGGACCAGGTGGTCGCGATGCGGGTCGTGGCCAACACGCCGTTCGAGGCCGCGCTCGCGACCGCGCAAGCCGACGGCGCCGTGACGAGCGGCAACAGCGCGGGAGCCGCGGTGGAGTCTGCCGACATGATCGCCGGCTACACCGGCAACAACGGCCCAGAGCAGGGCCTCGAGCGAGGCGCGGTCGACCTGTGGCTCTACAACGGTCCAACCGACGACACGCGCGGATTGGTCTTCGGTCTCCAGAACGTCCTGCTCGATCAGCACGTCCTCCAGCGGGGGCGGATCGCCCGGCTCATCAGCGCATCGTTCACGGCGCGGGAGCTGGGCATCGGCGTCGACGCGGACACCGCGGCGACGATCGAGAGCGGGAAGAATCTGACCAAGGTCGGCGGGGCCTCGGCGGCTTTCGTTGCCGACTCGCTGACGTACCGAGCGTCTGGCCAGTTCGACGGCTCCGGGACGCTGTCCATCCACCGCGTTGCGACGCACGTCCTGCCGCCCGGCGACGGTTACGACATGGCCACCCGCCAGCCGGTCGTCAACGGGTCGGCCGCCCCGAAGCCTGACATCTCCGGCCGTACCTTCCCGAGCCTCGCCACACCTGCGGGCAGCGGTCCACTCCTCCTCGCGGGAGGATCGCCGTCCACGGCCGTGCTCGATCGCCTCGTTGCGGCGTCCGGGGGCGGTGGCAGCCAGATCGTTGTCCTGGCCGCGGGTTACGACAAGGCGGAGATCGCAACGAAGGACGCCAAGGCGTATGCGGCGTCGCTCGCCGCCCGGGGCGCCTCCGCGACGTGGTTCCTGCTCGATGCCGGGACCAAGGCGACGGACGTTACCGCAGCCCTGGCGTCAGCTGATGGAGTCCTCCTAACCGCGCCCGATCCGGCGACGGTCCTTGCGAGCCTGGCCGGCGCTCCCGCGGTAACCGCCGCGATCGAAGCCGCCTGGCTCGGCGGGGCAGCGGTCCTGGCCACCGACGCGGCCGCGTCGGCCCTGAGCTCGGCCTTCACCGCCGATCCGCGTCCGGGGGACACCACCGGCCAGATCGAGTCGGCCGCGATCCGTGAGTTCCGGCCCGCCAGCGTGACCCCGGTCGCAGGCCTCGGCTGGGTCGACGTCGCGATCGAGCCGGGCATCGTCTCCAACCGCCATTGGGGCCGGCTCTACAACCTCGCGGCGGCAGAGGCGGCTACGACCGATCGGTTCGCATTCGGCATCGACGCCGGAACGGCCGTCGAGTTCAGGTCCGACCTGCCGAGGCCGCGGGTCGTCGGAGAGAGTGCCGCCGTGGCGCTCGACGGACGGTTTGGGTCGTTCGGGGTCGGCTCGAACGGCGCGCTGGCGGCTCGCTGGGTCATCCTCGACAC
>DASPWU010000075.1:0-13783 GCA_035637675.1 Candidatus Limnocylindria bacterium
CGCCGCCGCAGGGCAAGGTCACGACGGCGTGGTGGGGCCAACACGGGGCGCTGTGGCTCGGTGTCGATGGCGTCAACCTCGGGCACACCCCGGACCGCCAGCCCGCAGCCGGCTGGGGCTGCTGATCGGCATCCACCGGGACGCTGCCCCCCGCTCCCCCCGGGCTCGGCTGCATTGCGTTTGCCGCAACAGAGTGACGGCAGCGCGGCGCGACGGGACCCCCCGCAGTCGGATCGTTGCCTTTGCCGCAACGTGCCGGCCGCAAAAGTCGTCGAACCGGCCACTCTGCGGCCCATCAGTTGCGGCTCCCGCAACGGGCTCGTGGTGCCGAAGGAGGGAGTCGAACCCTCACGCCCTTGCGGGCCGCGGTGTTTAAGACCGCTGCGTCTGCCGTTCCGCCACCTCGGCGCCGGCGCCAAGCGTACCCGGCGCCAGCGCCAATCGTTGCTCGGGGAGAAGGTGGAGGCGACGAGCGGATTCGAACCGCTGAATAGAGGTTTTGCAGACCTCCCCCTTAGACCACTTGGGTACGTCGCCTCGGACGCTTGCCGGCGGGGACCGGCGATGCGGAGCGCCGCTCCGCCCGTTGTGTGGCTGCCCCTCGAGGATTCGAACCTCGGTTCACGGATCCAAAGTCCGCTGTCCTACCACTAGACGAAGGGGCAGCGGCAGGATCCTCGCGGGACGGCCCGATGCGTTCCGGACAAGAAAATGGAGCGGAAGACGGGACTCGAACCCGCGACCCTCACCTTGGCAAGGTGATGCTCTACCAACTGAGCCACTTCCGCTCGTACCGCGACCACCATATGGTGGTGCCGAGAGCCAGAATCGAACTGGCGACACCGCGATTTTCAGTCGCGTGCTCTACCAACTGAGCTATCTCGGCCCGATGGCCAACCAGGCTGGCCGCCCGTCGGCGATGGCGAGAATACCATGGGCCTCGCGGCACGCTCAACCGCCGGAGGCGGTTCGAGATATCCCTGCCTCGAGCTCACGGTCAAATACGAACCCCTGTCGTACGTCTTGGGCGCCGGCCGGCCGATTCGTGTCATCGACGAACCCCGTTCGTATCGAACCATCCCGCCCGGCTCAGTTGTTGCCAGAAACGAGCCCGGTTCGTCGTTGGCACGCAGTTCATGACATCGACGAATGAGGCTCGTATCTTTCGCATCCGCTAGCGGCGCGTGATCCGCCCGGCCGAGCAGCCGTGCATGAGCCCGTTCGCGGCGGCCATGCGACATGGTCGGACCATGGCAAGGACACGAAGAGCCGCGAACCTCGTTCGTATTTGGCCGGGCTGGCGGGTGGGCTTGCGCCGGCCCAGCCCGGCGCGGTCCCAGGCCGCCGCCTCAGTCCAGGCCTCAGTCCAGGCCGCCGCCTCAGTCCAGGCCGGACAGGACGGCGGCTTCGTTGGGGTCGAGCGGTTGCTCGCCGGTCAGCTCGCGCAGGCGATTGACCCGCTCCACGATCGGCGGGTGCGTGGAGAAGAGCCCCCTGGCGCGAGCCTCGAACTTCTTGATCGGATTCGTGAAATACATGTGCTGCGTCGCGCCCGAGGCGACCTCCAGGACCTCCTTGTCCGTCGCGATCTTCTCGAGAGCGCGCTCCAGCCCGTGCGGGTTGCGGGTCAGCTCCACGGATGAGGCATCGGCCAGGAACTCGCGCTGGCGGTTGACGGCAAGCCGGACCAGCTGGGCGGCGATGGGCGCCACGATCGCCAGGACGATGGCAAGGATGAAGAACACCACCTGGAGCCCGCCGCCACCGCCGCCGCGATCGCGGTCGGATCGAGAGCCGCCGCCGAACCAGAACGTCCAGCGCAGGAAGAAGTCCGACAGGAGGGCCACCCCGCCGACGAGGACTCCGACCAGCAGGGTGAAACGGATGTCGTAGTTCCGGACGTGGGAGAGCTCGTGGCCCAGGACCCCCTGGAGCTCTTCGCGGTCCATCTTCTCGAGCAGGCCGGTGGTGACGGCCACCGAGGCGTGCTCCGGATCCCGGCCCGTCGCGAAGGCGTTCGGTGCCGTGTCCTCGATGACGTAGACGCGCGGCATCGGCACACCGGCCGCGATGGACATCTCGCGGACCACGTTGATGAGCTGCGGCGCGGTCTGCTCGTCGACCGGAATGGCCTTGGACGTCGCCAGGACGAGCTTGTCGCCGGCCATGTACGAGCCGATCGACGTCAGCCCGGCGATCGCCACCGCGATGAGGGTGGCACCCAATCCGCCTTCGGGCGTGCCGGTCAGAGCGTAGCCGATGACGAAGCCGAGCAGGCCGAGGATCCCCGCGACGACGATCGCAAGCAGGAACGACTGCCGCTTGTTCGCAGAGATCTGGTGGTAGAAGGTCGTGGCCACGGCGATCTCAGACGGGGGTCCGCGCGGTCAGTTTGCGCGCGGCTATCGGGTGCGCGGTCGGCCGCCGTCCGGCCGGTCGCCGTTGGCACGGCCGGAGAGAGCGCACTAGCGAAGGGCGACGACCGGAACCTCCTGGGCCTCCGGCTCGGCCGCGAAGAACTCGCGCTTGGTGAACCCGAAGGGACCGGCGATCAGCACGTTGGGGAACGTCTGGATCGACTGGTTGTAGTCGAGCACCGTCGCGTTGTAGTGCTGGCGCGAGAAGCCGATCTGGTTCTCCGTCGTGGTCAGCTGCTCCTGGAGGCTCAGGACGTTCTCGTTGGCCTTGAGCTGCGGGTAGTTCTCGACCACAGCGAAGAGCGACCGGAGGGCGCCTGTGAGCACGTTCTCCGCCTGGCCCTGCTCGGCCGGTCCCTGGGCGCCCGCGGCGATGGCGTTGGCCCGCGCTTCGGTGACCCGGGTGAGGACGTCCTGCTCGAAATCCATGTAGCCCTTGACCGCGTTCACCAGGTTGGGGATCAGGTCATGGCGTCGCTTGAGCTGGACGTCGATCTGGGCGAAGGCCTCGTCGATGCGGAGACGGCGCTGAATGAGACCGTTGTACACGGCGATCACGAAGACGACGATCACCGCGACGACGATCAGGAGGATGATGAGCGGCTGCATTCGGTTCCCTCGGTGCTGACGGCCGGCGAACGGCCAGGACAGCCAGTCTAGCAAACGGCCCACAACCGCCCGGGAATGCACCCATCCGTCCATTCGGCGGGTGGTGGGCGGTGAGGGACTCGAACCCCCGACATCCTCGGTGTAAGCGAGGCGCTCTGACCAACTGAGCTAACCGCCCCGGGGTGAGGATACGCCGGCAGATCGCGACCACGGCCGCGCAGCCTGGAACAACGTTCGGCGGCCCCGAAGGGCCGCCTCAGCATCGAGAGGGTGGTGCCCAGGCCGGGACTTGAACCCGGATGAGTTGCCTCATACGCCCCTCAAACGTACGCGTATACCAATTCCGCCACCTGGGCACGTTCCGCGCGTTACGGGTCTCGGCGAGAGCCTGGCCGGCGACGTCCTGCCCCGCCAAGGACGTGGTACCGAGGAAGGGAGTCGAACCCATACGCCCTTGCGGGCACTAGCTCCTGAAGCTAGCGCGTCTACCAGTTCCGCCACCTCGGCGCGGACCCGCTCCGAGCCGGGCGGCAACGCCTACCGGCCGTTCGCGAGGCGCCATGTTAGCACGTCCCAATAGCGCCCACTCTCGTCCCCGATGACCACCGGCGAGGGCCCGAAGACGCGCTCCGCGATCACGAATGGGGTGTCCCGGAAGTACAGCGGCAGGGCCGGCTCGCTCTGGCCCAGGTAGGCCTGGAGATCGCGATAGGCGGCCAGCCGGAGCTTGGCCGACGTGTACCGTCGGGCTGCCACGAGCTTCTGGTCGAGGGCCTGGACCTGGATGCCAGAGACGTTGGCGCCGCCCGTCGTGGTCTGGGTCGATGCGAAGAACGGATAGAGGTCGGGGTCCAGCCCGACGTCGACATCCACGATGGCCGCCTGGAACTGGCCGGTGGACAGCCGTTCCGTGAAATCCCTCACCGGCAGGTCCACCAGGTCCACCTCGATGCCGAACCGGCGCCAATCGCCGGTCACCGCGATCGCGGTGGCGTAGACGAGAGGGCTCGAGTCCTGGTCCGGGGCGATCAGCTCGATCTTGAACGGCGCTTTCGCATTGGGCGCCTTCCAGCCGTTCTTGGCCTTCGTCCAGCCGAGCTTCCCGAGGGCCTTCGCTGCACCGGGGGGGTTGTACGCGACCTCGGCGGCGGCCGTCGGGTCGAATGGCCAGGACGAGGGCGGCACCGGCGTGTCCGCTCGTCGTCCAATGCCCGCGAGCGCCGACTCGATGAGCCGGGCTCGATCGATGACCGCCAGCAGGTTGCGCCGAACATCCTGGGATCGAAACTCCGGATGGCCGGGCCGCTGGTTCAGGACGACGCTGGTGAAGATCGTCCTGGGATAGCGCAGGAGACGAGCGCCGGAGGCGGCCGCCAGGTCACGCGCTTCTCCCGGCGAAAGTCCGGACGCGGCGTCGAGCCGGCCGGACCGGTAGTCGACCATCAGGGTCGCCGTATTCTCATAGAAATGGAGCTCGATCGCCGGCAACGGCACGGCGCCGGTGGGTGCCGCGGGCTGGGTGGATGGCCTCGGCTCGACGATGGACGGCGCCGCACCTGGCGGGGAGCCCGAGGGAGCGGCTGCCTGCGCGGAGGGCGACGCGGCGGCAGCGGTCGGCGGCGGGCCGGATGCTGTGGGTGGCGGGCCGGATGCTGTGGGTGGCGAGCCGGAGGCAGTGAGTGGCGAGCCGGCGGCGATGGACGGCGAGGCGGGAGCCGTGGCACTCGACCGCGGTGCGACCGGCTCCAGCGCCGCTCCAGCGCGATCCCAACGGACCAGGCGGTACGGTCCCGACCCGACCGGGTCGGCGTTGAACGGGGCGTCGCCCAGCGTGGCGGGCGGCACGTTCTCGAGCAGGTGGACCGGGAGCAGCGGCTGCGTCGCGGCCTGGAGGAACCCGCCGAGCGGCGTGGCGAGATCGAAACGCACGGTGCGTTCATCGATGGCCGTGACCGTCACCTCACGCCACGAGCCGGCCGCCGGACCCGTGTATGTCGGATCCTGAAGCGTCTGAACGGTGAACACGACGTCGGCGGACGTGACCGGCTCGGCATCCTGCCAGACCGCGTCAGGCCGCAGCGTGAACGTGTAGGACTGGCCCTTGTCGCCGACGGTCCAGTTGGCCGCAAGGTCGGGCAGGACCGAGCCATTGGGCCCGCGCCGGACGAGCCCGCTGAAGACGAGCGCGACGATGTCGCGGTCGACCTGGGTCCTCGCCGTCAGCGGGTTGATCGACGAGGGAAGGCCCACGATCCCCTCCCGATAGACCATCGGGGGAGGAGTCGTGGTGGCCGCCGCGCCGCCAACCGGCCGTGTCGGATCCACGGCAGGACTGAACGCGGGCGCGCCGATGGCGACCGACAGGACGGCGAGAAGGGCGACGAGGCCCAGGACGATGACGCGGTCTCGGGATGTCAACGGCGTGCTTCCGGATGGCCGGGCGGATGGCCCGGGTCGTCGCTCAGCCTGCGGTGGTGCTGGGGGCGAGGGCGTACGCGACGAGTGAGAACAGGACGAAGAGCGCGGTCAGGAGGACCGTGAACTGGAACAGTCGTCGCTCGATGCCCCGCCGGCTGCGATACACGGCCGAGTCCCCACCGAAGGTTCCGGACAGGCCGGTTCCCCGTGACTGCAGCAGGATGGCGGCCATCAAGGCGATGCTGACGATGATCTGGCCGGCCGCCAGAAACGGGTTCACGAGCTGAGGACCTCCTGTCGTTGGCGGCCGATCGTAGCACAGGGAGCTCGGGCGGCCGGGATCGCGGGAGAGGTCCGGCCGCGATGCGCGGGTTCGCTCAGGTTCGCGGGCGCGAGGAGCCCTGCGCCGCGACCGCAGCCATCGCCGCCTGGATCCGCTCCGGGTCGCCGAGATAGCGATGACCGACGGGTCGAAGCCCTTCGTCGAGGTCGTAGACCAGCGGCACTCCTGTTGGGATGTTGAGGCCGACGATGTCCCGATCAGAGACCCCGTCCAGGTACTTCACGAGCGCCCTCAGGCTGTTGCCATGGGCCGCGATGAGCACTCGCCGACCCTGCCGGACGGCGGGCGAGATCTCGCCGTGCCAGTACGGCAGGAACCGGGCCACCGTGTCCTTGAGCGATTCGGTCCGCGGCAGCTCGGCATCGTCGAGGTCGGCGTAGCGCCGGTCGAGGCCAGGGAACCGAGGGTCGGTCGGCCCGAGCGCCGGCGGCGGGATGTCATAGCTCCGGCGCCAGATCCGGACCTGCTCGTCTCCGAACTCGCGTGCGGTCTCCGCCTTGCTGAAACCCTGCAGGGCGCCGTAGTGACGCTCGTTGAGTCGCCACGAGCCGTGGACCGGCAGCCACATGAGGTCCAGGTCGTCGAGCACGATCCACAGCGTCCGGATCGCTCGCTTGAGCACCGACGTGTAGGCGACATCGAACGTGAAGCCGTCGGCCGCCAGGAGTCGAGCCGCCTCGTGGGCCTCGGCGATGCCGGCGGGCGAGAGGTCGACGTCGGTCCAGCCGGTGAAGCGGTTCTCGCGGTTCCAGTCGCTCTCGCCGTGGCGGAGCAGGACGAGCGTCGGCATGAGCGGTGATCTTCTCCCTCGGGTCAGGTGGCGAGAGCCGCCCGAGCTCGCGCCGTGAGCCCGGCCCGGGCGACGATGCCGGCCATCTCGTCGGGCTTCAGGGAGGCGCCCCCGACCAGTGCACCGTCGATGGCGGGCTCGGTCAGGAACTCGCCGATGTTCGCGGCCGTGACGCTGCCGCCGTACAGGACCGGGACCGCCTCGCCATGGTCGCCGAACCCCAGACCGTGAAGCGTCTCCCGGATCACGCCGGCCATCGTCGCGGCGTCGGCACCGCTCGCGTTGCGGCCCGTCCCGATCGCCCAGACGGGTTCGTACGCGATCGCCAGGCCGGGCGGCTCCGGTCCCGCCGTCGACGGGTCGATGCCTGCCAGGGCGCCCCTGATCTGGGTCCGGACCACGACCTCGGCACGACCGGACTCACGCTCGGCCAGCTGCTCACCCACGCACAGGATGACTGCCAGGCCCGTTTCCTTCGCGCGGCGGATCTTGCCGTTGATCTGCTCGTCGGTCTCGCACGCATCGCGCCGGCGTTCGGAGTGGCCGGCGATGACCCACGACGCGAGCCCGTCGAGCATGGGCGCGCTCACCTCGCCGGTGAACGCCCCGGTTCGCTCGTGATGGACGTTCTGGGCACCAACGGCGACGCCGGTCCCGGCCAGGGCGTCGCGCACCGCGGCGAGCGCCACGAACGGTGGGCAGATGATCCGGACGACGTCGGGCTCCACCGTGCGGCCGGCGATCGTCGTGGCGAGCTCGGCCGCCTCCGAAGGGACGGTGTGCATCTTCCAGTTGGCCGCGATGATGACCGGGCGCATGGCCCGAATCATGCCAGACCGGACCGGACCGCCGAGCCCGGTCTCGTCGCAGCGGACCGCCGCGGCCGCAGGCCTGCGCCGTGGTCGAGGGCCAGCCGCTCGATCAGCTCCAGGGCACGCTGGACGGCCGAGCGATGCAGGGACAGGCGGTCGGCCAGCTCGCCGTAGGTCGCCTCCGGAGTCTCGGCGCGCGCGTCCGCCACCAGCCTCACGAGATACGGCTGTCGAGCGAGGCGGCCGTCTCCCTCCAGCAGGTCGATCGCCGCCAGCTGGCGGCCGGCCGCCGCGACGGCTCGGGTCAGGTTCGCCGATTCGGCGTTGATCACCCGATTGAGGTCGCCGCGCACCGCCCGCGACACCTGGCGAGCCTCGAGCTCGAGCAGCGCTCCCCCGGCTCCGGCACGGCGCAGGAACGTGCCGACCGTCTCGGCGCTCTTCCAGGTAACGACGCCGCGGCCGCGGCGGAGCCGCCACGATGCCGGCAGGCCCGCCTCGCGCAGCTGGCCGGCCAGGACCGGCGCCTCCGCCGCGGCGACGACGAACTCGAGATGGGTGCGGCCGCCGGCGAGGCTCAGCGAGCCGCGGGCCAGGAACCGGCCGCGCAGGTACGCCGTCCGGCAATGCTCCTGGGCCGACGCCCAGTCGAAGGTTGTGGCCGCCTCGCGACCGCCTCGGCCCAGGCGCACCGCGAGCCGGGCAACCACGGCGTCCCGGGTGCTCGCGGCGCCGTCGCGGCCCAGGCCGGCCGCCAGCGCGTGCCGGTCGCAGGCCCGCGCCGGATCGACGGCCGCAAGCTCCGCCCGCAGCGCGGCAACGAGATCGCGTTCGTGCACCGCCGTCAGGCCGTGCGGGCCACGTTGCGACGCCGCGAGATGCCTCCCTCGCGCTCGATCACCCGCATGATCGCGGCGGCAAGCCGGGCCGGATCGTGGTGGTGAGCGTTGTCCGGATCGACGACGTCGTCGAGCACGAGCCTGGGCGGTGCCTTTCCAGACGGCGGCCAGCGCAGGCGGACCGGTGCTCCGTGCCAATCGACCGGCACCCGCGCCCCGAACTGGTTGTTCGCCAGGACGACGTCGACCAGGCCGGGTGCCGTGTGCCTCAGGAGTGCCTCGGCGTGGTCGGCGAGGTCGAACCCGGTCGTCTCGCCCGGCTGCGTCGCCACGTTGCAGGCGTAGATCCGCAGCGCGGCCGACGACAGGACCGCCTCGCGGATGTGGGGCACGAGCAGGCTCGGCAGGATGCTCGTGAACAGGCTGCCCGGCCCCAGAACGATGACGTCCGCCTCGGCGATCGCCTGCACGGCATCCTTCGACAGGACGACCTCCTCGGGAGTGGTCCAGACGCGTTCGATGCCGGTTGCCGCCGCGATGTTGGACTGGCCATCGACCTGCGTCCCGTCGTGCAGCCGTGCATGAAGGACGAGCGGCGTCGACGACACCGGCAGGACCTGACCGCGGACCGCCAGGACGCGGTTCATCTTGCGGACGCCCTCCTCGAAATCGCCGCCCTCCACGGCGGTCAGGGCCGCGATGAGCAGATTGCCCACCGCATGGCCGCCCAGCGTGGTCGCGTCGTCTGAGGAGCCTGTTCGCTCGCCCTCCGGGAACCGGTACTGCAGCAGGTTGGCCATGAGCGGCTCCGCGTCGGCCAGCGCAACGATGCAGTTGCGGATATCCCCCACTGCGGGCACGCCGAGCTGCTCGCGGAGCTTCCCGGACGACCCGCCGTCGTCGGCCACCGTGACGATGGCGGTCAGGTTGCTGGTGTGCTCCTTCAGCCCGCGGAGGAGGGTCGAGAGGCCGGTCCCACCACCGAGCGCGACCACCCGCGGGCCGCGGGCGAGGAAGCGCTTCTGGTAGATGACCTCGACGAGCGGCTGGTCGTCGCCCGCCGAGCGGAACGGGTCCATGAGCACCCGGATGACGCCGAGCGAGCCGACGACGAACAGGCCCGCGCCCACCGCGCCCAGGATGACCCCCCGCGCGACATACGGCAGGAACTGGAGCGTCGTGACGTACACGAGGGCCTGGAGCGGACCGGAGACCTCCGTGTCGCGATACAGCTGGCGGAGGGCGAAGGCGCCGCCGAACGCCAGGCACAGCTCCCCGACGAAGACGAGCAGCAGCCAGCGCTTGACGCCCATGCCCGGCCGGAGCCAGGCCCGCAGGCTGCTGCCTGGAAAGCCGCGGCCCGCCTTCATGCCCGGTCGAGCTCCCGATGGAAGACGGCCACGGGGCCTCCCCTGTCTCGCAGCCATGTCGCCAGCTCTTCGGCGATGACGATCGACCGGTGATAGCCGCCGGTGCAGCCGATCGCAATCGTCAGCCGGGTCTTGCCCTCCGACTCGTACGCGGGCAGGACGAAGTCGAGGAAGTCGTGCAGGAAGGTCATGAATCGCCGTGCGATCGGCTGGCCCATCACGTGGCCGCGCACCGCCTCGGTCAGGCCCGACAGCTGGCGCAGCTCGGCCACGTAGTACGGGTTCTGCATGAACCGGACGTCGAAGACGAGGTCCGCCTCCAGCGGCACCCCGAACTTGTAGCCGAAGCTGATGAGCTGGATGACAAGCCGGTCGGTTTCGACCGCGTCGCCGAGGTGGCTGAAGATCGTTTCCCGGAGCTCGCGCAGCGACAGGTCCGAGGTGTCGAGGACGACGTCGGCCTCCGAGCGTACGGGATCGAGCAGCCGCCGTTCCTCGGCGATGGAGCTGGCGATGCCCCGATGGTCCGCGAGGGGGTGCCGGTGACGGGTTTCGGAGTAGCGCCGGATCAGGACCTCGTCACGGGCCTCCAGGAAGAAGACCTGGGGCCGGATGCCGCGGCCCTCCAGGGCGCCGCGCATCGCCGCAAACGCCAGCGGCGCATCGCCCGAGCGCACGTCGAGGACGATCGCCACCCGCGAGAACCGCTCGCGATCGGCCGACACGAGCTCGGCGAGGTCCGGCAGCAGCTCCCCCGGCAGGTTGTCCACGACCGCGTAGCCCAGGTCCTCGAAGAGCTTGGAGGCGGCCGTCTTGCCCCCACCCGACAGCCCGCTCACGATCACGACGCGCGGCTCGGCTTCGTCGTCCGGCTGCGGCGGTTGATCGGGTTGCCGGTGCCAGGTGGCCATTGCGGGCAGTCTACCGCGCTCGATCGGCGCTACCGGGCTGGGGCGCCTCGAAGGGATGCGGGGTCAGCGCCCGCTCCGGCGGATGACGAAGATGGAGATCTCGAAGAGCAGGAACATCGTGAGACCGAGCACGGTCGGGCTCACCAGGTCGCCGCCGGGGGTGACGACCGTCGCGAACACCGCGATCCCCAGGATGACGTAGCGCCGCGCGGACTGGAGACGAGCCGAGCTCACGATGCCCACCCTGGACAGCACGTACAGGACGATCGGGAATTGCATCGTCAGCCCGAACGCCAGGAACATCGTGCTCACGAAGCCGAAGTAGTTGTCGATCGTCAGGGTGATCGCGATCGCGTCCGACTCGAAGCTGAACAGGAAGCCCAGCGCGAACGGCAGGACGATCCAGGCCACACCCACGCCGATGACGAAGAACAGGAGGGCGACCGGGATCCAGGGCCGGACCACCCGGCGCTCCTCCTGGGTCAGCCCGGGCGAGACGAACGCCCAGATCTGATAGAGGATGACCGGCATGCCCAGGATGATGCCCACCACCAGGGCGACCTTGAGATACAGGAAGAAGGGGCCGCCGGCGCTCAGCGAGACGAGCTTCCGGTCCCCGATCGGCGAGCGCAGGAGGTCGATGATGGCGCCCGACCGCCAGTAGCCGATGGCGCCGAAGGCCAGGACGGCCGCGATCGTCTTGAAGATGCGCGTCCGAAGCTCGCCGAGATGATCGGCCAGGCTCATCACGGAGGCCTCGGCGGGCGCGCTCAGCGCGGCCGGCGGACCGGCCGGCAGCGCGGCCGGCAGTCCGGGCTCCCGGACCGCGTCAGCGTCAGCCATGTGGCTGCTGGACGCCCGCTAGGCCGGGTGGTCGGAGGGCGTCTCGGACGATGACGCGGGCGACGCCGGCGAAACCGCCTGTGGGGCCGAGGCCGACGGCGAGGCCGGTGGAGCCGCGGACGGCGGCCGGGGTGCCGGCTCGAGTGTCGTGGCCTCCTGGACGTCCGAGGCGGCCTTGCGGAACTCGCGGATGCTCTTGCCCAGCGCGGCGCCGACGTCCGGCAGCTTGCCGGGGCCAAGGACGAGGAGCGCGATCACCAGGACGATGATCAGCTCGACGGGTCCGATTCCAAACGGCATCGTGGGTGCGAAGACCTCGTTACGACCGGGTCGCGACTCGACCCCTCAGGTCGGTCGACCCACCGTCCACGATAGCACAGGAAGCCTGGCCGCCCACTCGGCGGCCATCGCTGCCAGCCGCTCTCCCGGATCCTCTCGAGGACCGCCGCTCCGGGTTCCGGAGCCGCCGCCAGAGCGGCCGCCGGCGCCGCCGCCAGGGCCGCCGCCGTCCACGCTGCTGTCGGAACCGGTGACCGCCCCGGCGATGCCCCGTGAGACGTTGACGAGCAATCCGCCGCCGGGTCGGCCGCCGGCCGGCGGAATCCGGGCGGGTCCAGCTTCCAGTACGCCCGCCGCGTCGCCGCCCTGGGCCCCCACGCCCGGCACGAGAACCGCCAGGCCCGGCGCGATCTGGCGCACCGCCGCGAGCTCGGCCGGGGCCGTCGCGCCCACGACCAGGCCGACCGTCTCGCCGGGGCCCCAGGCCACGGCTCGTCGGGCGACCCTGGCCCACACCGGTTCGGCCGGCGCGGCCGTCTCGGGATCGGCCTCGACGACGAGCCCCTGGATCTCGGCCGCCCCCGGGTTGGACGTCCGGCAGAGGACGTATGCGAAACGATCCCGTCGCTCTAGCAGCGGGGCGATCGCCTCCTGCCCGAGATACGGGCTGACCGTGACGGCATCCGCGGCCAGGCGGTCGAAGAGCGCGACTGCCTGGCGGGCGGCGGTCGAGCCGATATCGCCGCGCTTGGCGTCGGCGACGACCGGCACATCGCCCGGAACGGCAGCCCGGAGGCGCTCGAGGACCGCCATGCCGTCCGCGCCGAACGCCTCGAAGAAGGCGAGATTGGGCTTCACCGCCGCCGCGAATGGGACGGCCGCGTCGAGCAGGAGGCGAGCGAACGCCTCGATCCCCCGCAGGTCCCGGCTGAAGCCCGCCGGCAGCGCCGCCGGATCCGGGTCGATGCCGAGGCACAGCACGCTGCCGACCGCGGCCGACCGGCTGGCGAGCCGTTCCAGATAGCCCGTCGTCACCGTGGCGGAGCTACGAGCCGCTCGGGGCGGGCGTCGCGACCGGCGTCGGGCTGGGCTGCGGCAGCTGATCGGCCGGGATGAACCAGTCGGGATGCGAGGCACCGTCCAGCCCGGCGCTCTCCGTGAGCGGCACCACCTTGCCGATTGTCCACCGACCGGGCGAGCCGGTCAGCTTGACAACCTCGAGGTCGGTCACGCCGCCGTCGATATGGAGAAATGCGATCGCGTCGCCGGCCGGCGACCAGACGCCGCCCCAGGCGTGCCCGTCGTCGGTCACGCGAACGATCTCGGCGCCGTTCCTCGCATCGAGGATGACCACGTCCGTGCCCAGGGTGCTGGTCCGGGTGGCCAGCACGAACCGCCCATTTGGCGAGTATCTCGGAGCGTTGTAACCGGGACCGGTCAGGGCGCTGATCCTCTTCGTCTTCACGACGTAACGGTAGATCTGGGGCGCCCCACGCGCTCCGCTCCGACCGTTCTTCACGTACAGGAGCGTCGACCCGTCGGGGCTCCAGGCGGGGTCCTGGTGGCCCAGCGGCGGGAACTCGGGGACACCCGCCCTCGTCAACCGGCGCGTCTTCAGGTCGAAGAACTGGAGGACCACGTTGCTGTTCGTTGGGTCCGGCCCGTCCGAGAGCAGGGCGATAGTCCTGCCGTTGGGCGAGAGGACCGGCTGCCGGAGCCAGTAGAACCACGTGTTCTGGGCGGTGTGGTAGAGACCGCTGGCGAGGCGTTCGCGCCCGGAACCGTCCGGACGGATGCGTTCGAGCAGCGGGTAGGTCAGCACATACGTCCTGGTGGCCCTGCCTCGCAGCGAGAACCGGCCGTTCGTGCGACGGCTCTCGATGAAGTAGATCCACTTGCCGTCCGGCGAGAACGACGGCATCGAATCCGCTCCCGTTCTCGTGATCTGGCGGGCGCCGACGGCGTCCTGGACCCAGATGTTGCCCTGCTTGACATAGACCATCAGGCCGGCGGGCCGAACCTCGGGCGGCGTGCTCGGAACCACGACCACGTCGGGCGGGGTGGGCGTCTTTTCCGCACCGACCGGTGCGCCGTTCGCGGACCGGTCACCTCCGATCCCGAACGGGAGGTTGCCCGACAGGAGGCTCACGCT
>DASPWU010000076.1:0-9817 GCA_035637675.1 Candidatus Limnocylindria bacterium
CGGCGCTCGAGGGCAACGCCCGCTGGCTGGCCGAGGCCGCCCACGCGTTCGGGCAGCGGACCGGGCCGGTCACCGCGATCGAGGAGTTCACCGCGGACCTGTCGACGGGCCTGCGCTCGGCGGTCGAGATGGCGGCCAGGCAGCCGAAGATCGTGAAGGCTGAGCCCGCTACGGTCGGCGTCCTCCTCGCCTGGCTGGCAGGCCGGGGCCTCGGTGGCGGCCCGGACGTGGCCGACCGCGGCCGGCGATGCGTCGAGCGATTCGACGCCTGGCGGCTCGGCGCGATTGCCATGTCCATGTTCCGTGGCCTTGGCATGGACGAGGCATCGGCTGGCCGGGCGGTCGACACCGTCCGGGCAATCCTGTCACTGCCTCGCTGGCCGGCCGTCCGACGTCCGGCCGCGGCCGCGGCCAAGACGATCGCTCGCTCCTGGCTCGACGACCCAGTCGCTCGCCAGGCCCTCCGCGTCCATGACTGGGACGGCGCGGAATGGTTCGACGGCGACGCCTGGTCGGAGCTCGTCGATCGCTCCCTGGCGGTCGAGGCCGTGCGCCTCGCCGAGGAGGACGCCGCGACTCCGGCCGCACTCCGGTCGGCGACTGCGGTCGCGAAGGCGCTGCGGGGCATGGGCCCAGCCTCGGGTTATCGCGTCGACGCCCTGCAGCGGCTCATCCAGCCGGCACCTGGTCGGTCGTCGCGACCCCGTCCTCGTCGATAGGGATCGTGAGTGCGCCCGTTCTGGATTGCCATTGGCATCTGGTCCAAGCAAAAGCTCGTCCCCGATCGTCAGCGACCCGGTGCCGACGGAACCGGGACGCCCACCGTCCACCCACCGCACGGCTTGTTGCACGTCGTGCAAGATTCCGGTTTCGTTTGCACCCCGTGCACACAACGGACGTCGGGAGGCGATCCGGTGCGGATTCCTTGCAGGCCACACAAGAAATCGGCTCCGATGCAATGCGGTAGGCGGCTCTCGACGGTTTCTTGCGTGGGATGCAACGATCGGGCCGGAATCCGCCCAGCCGACAGCCACGTGGCACGGTTACGTGCACCGGGTGCAAAGGCAGCAGCCGGAGCCGCCGAGGCTGACCCGGAACTCAGTCGAAGAGGAGGCGGCGGAGAACCGGCATGGGCGGCGAGCCGTGACTCATGACCGACTCGAGGTGGTTGCGGTAGTCGAAGCCCGGCGTCGTCCCGAAGTTCCCGACGACCCGCGCCTCGGGCACGGCGTCCGCGCCTCGAGCGTCGCCGGCGGCGATCGCCGCCCGTCGGCGGGCCTCGCGCTCGATCTCCCAGAACTCGACCGAGCCGATGAAGTACGTCGAAAGCTGCGTCGACGTGAGGCGCGCGCGGTTCCACTTGTTGCGGGCCTCGGCCTCCTCCTGGAAGCCGCCGTCGACCATGAGCCCGACGGCCTCGTCCTCGGTCATTTCACTTGAATGGATCTTCACGTCGATGATCGCGTTGGTCACTGCTCGAAGGTAGAACTTCCAGTGGTTGAGCAGGAGCGCCACGTCGTCCCCGCCGTATCCCAGGTCCATCATCACCTGGGTCACATAGACCGCCCAGCCCTCGGCGAACACGCCCGACCAGAGGATCGTCCGCGGCAGTGACGAGCTCCGGTTGGCGTAGACGCCCTGGAGGTAGTGGCCGGGCACGGCCTCGTGGATGGTCAGCAGCCTGAGCATTCGGTCGTTGTCCTCGCGCAGGTAGCTCTCGACCTCCTCCGGCGACCATTCCTCGGGGATCGGGGTCACGCAAAAGAACGACTTCTCGGCCTTGTCGAGCGGCCCCGGCGAATCGAGCATCGCGCCGCCGAACGCGCGCAGGAAGACCGGCGTCCACATGATCTGGAGCGGCTCCTCCGCCATGCCCACGACGTCATGCTCCCGGCAGAACGCCTCGATCCGCTCCAGCTCGGCCCGGCAGAAGTCGAGCAGGTCCTCCGGCCGCTGGTGCGCCGCGGCGATCGCATCGAGCACCGCCCGGACGGTCTCGCTCTCGGCGGCCGCCTCGCTGCCGGCGGTCCCGGCGGTGGGCAGCGGGCGGTCCCGCTGCCAGGCCGGCCAGGCCTTTCGAGCGAGCCGGATCATCTCCGCCCGGACGGCGGCGTATTCACGCTCGGCTCGGTCGAGCACGTCGGCCGGTGCGAGATCGATCCGGAGTGTGTGCTTGAGCTTGGCGGCGAACAGATCCGGCCCCAGCCGGCCCTCTCCCTCGGCGGTTGGAATGACCGCGTCGCGGAGGTGGTCAGCAAAGCCTGTTAGCGCGGCACGGGCGGTTTCCGCTCCGGCGCGCAGCCGGGGCAGCACGGCCGCGACGGCCGGGTCGTCGGGCGCCGCCCCCTCACCGGCCGACAGGGCGTCCCCGACGAGATCGTCGATGCCGGGCAGCTGCTTGAGCGCCGTCTCGGCGTGGAAACGCGACACCGGCCGGTCGGCATGCCCAACGAGCTGGTCGCGGGCCGCGTCCAGGAGCGCCGGCAGCCGTTCCAGCCGGCCGGCGACGCTCGTGAGGCGGGTCGCGAGCGGGGCGAACTCCCGGGCGAGCAGCGGGAAGAAGCCGCCGCCCATGAGGTAGACCCAGCCGAGCGGGTCCCAGCGCTCCTCGCCCAGCTCCACCTCGCGGAAGCGCATCGCGTCGAGCTCGAGGAGGAGGACGTCGCGGTCGGCCAGCTCCTCCCGGGACAGACGGGCGACATCGGTCCTGCCGAGCTCGCCGGACCAGCGATCCACGAAGGCTAGGCGTTCGGCGCGGCCCGCGTCGGTCATGTCCGGCCAACGGTCGTCGAAGCGATGGTCGCCGATGCTGCTGGCTGCCACCGGGTCCAGGCGCAGGTACTCGTCGAAGAACGTGGCGACGCGGTCGGCGAAGTCAGTCACGATCGGCTCCCGGCGATGGGGTATGGCCATGCGGCCAGCCTGTAGGGTAGCCTGCGCGGCGGGTAGACATCGGCTGGACTCCGTCTGCCATCATCTGCCCGTCGCCCCCGCCGGCCGGCCGTCGGGACCGCAGATGTGCGTGGAGGAACGTCCCGTGCTGGACCTGCTCATCCGGATCGTCATCAACGCGATCGCCCTCGTCGTCGCGGCCCAGCTGATCCCGGACATCCATCTCAAGATCGGCCCCATGGGCGTCGAGTGGCTGAAGATCGCGGCGATCGCCCTCGTCTTCGCATTGGTGAACACGTACATCAAGCCGATCGTCAAGATGCTGTCGTTCCCGATCACGGTGCTGACGCTGGGGCTGGTCGCGTTCCTCATCAACGCCGCACTGTTCCTGCTGGTCGCCTGGGTCGCCGACCTCCTGTTTCCCGGCATCCTCAAGATCGCCGGGTTCCCGCCGAAGCTCGACGGCAACGCGGTGATCGCCGCGATCCTCGGCTCGATCGTCATCAGCATCGTCTCCACGGTTCTGGGCCTGGTCGACTTCGGGCGCCGCGCCATCCTCCGCTGACCGCCCAATTGACGGGGGCCGGGTAGGCTAGGGCCATGAGTCCGACCGACGGCCGAGTCCCCGGCCAATCCGCTGACGCGCCGGGCGGCGGCCTTGCGCCGGGCGGCGGCCTTGCGCCGGGCGGTGGTCTTGTGCCGGGCAGCCCCCTAGCGCCCGGCAGCCCCCGCGAGCGGTTCCGGGCCCGGCTGGCGCGCGGGCCGGTGCTCGTGGACGGCGCGATGGGAACGCTGCTGTTCAGCCGGGGCATCCCCCAGCGCGCCTGTCTCGATGAGCTGCCGACGATCCGCCCCGACATGATCGGCACGATCCATCGCGAGTACCTGGAAGCTGGCGCCGAGATCATCGAGACCGCCACGTTCGGGGCGAATCGCATCCGGCTGGCTCAGTACGGCCTGGCCACCGCCGCCCACCGCTTCAACCGGCGCGCGGCGCAGGTCGCTCGCGACGCGCGCGACGTGGCCGGGCTCGACGCCCTGGTGGCCGGCTCGATCGGTCCGCTTTCTGGTCCCACCCACGCGCCCGAGCGGCCCGATCCGGGGGCGGTCCGGGCGGCCTTCCGTGAGCAGATCGACGGCCTCCTGGAGGGCGGAGTCGACGTTCTCTGGATGGAGACCTTCTCCGACCTGGAAACCTTGATGATCGCCGCAGAGGAGGCGCGCCGGGCGGCCGACGTGCCGGTCGTCACCAGCCTGACGTTCGGCGAGGAGCTCGCCCTCAGCGACGGCACGACCCCGGAATCGGCCGCCGCGATCCTCGTCGCGGCCGGCGTCGATGCGCTGGGCGTGAACTGCGGCGTGGGCCCGGAGGCGTGCCTGGACGCGCTCGACAGGACCGGCCAGCCAACGGCCGAGACGGCCCGCTCGATCCTGCCCAATGCCGGCCTGCCGCAGCGGATCGCCGGTCAGTTCGTCTACGCCGCGGGCCCCGAGTATTTCGGCGCCGTGGTGCCGCGCATGCTGGCAGCGGGAGGATCCCTGGTGGGCGGCTGCTGCGGAACGACCCCGGCCCACATCGCCGCGATGCGGGCGGCCCTCGATGCGATCGCGACGGCCGACGGGCGGCGGGCGGCGGCACGAGCGAGCGCCGGCGCACCGGACGCGCCGTCGCGGCTGGGCGGGGCGTCGCCCCGTGCGACGGTCGTCGAGGCGGCCGGCCAGGCCGTGGGCGATGCGCCGCCACCGACCGGCCTGCTCCAGAAGCTCAACGAGGGCCGGTTCGTCATCTCGGTCGAGATCGACCCGCCGCGCTCGATCCGCATCGAACGGACGATCGAGGCTGCCCGGCTTCTCAAGTCGGCCGGCGTGGACGTCGTGAACGTCAGCGACTCGGCCATGGCTCGCGTCCGGATGGGCGCGATGGCTGTCGCGTTCGGCATCCAGCACGACCTGGACCTCGAGTGCCTGGTCCATTTCACGACGCGCGACCGGAACCTCATGGCGATCGAGTCCGAGCTGCTCGGCGCCCATGCCCTGGGCGTTCGCAACATCATCGCGCTGACCGGCGACCCGCCACGGATCGGCGATTACCCGACCGGCACCGGCGTCTGGGACGTCGACTCGATCGGGCTGATCGAGATCCTGGCCCGCCTCAACCGGGGCGAGGACCAGGCCGGCTCGCCGATCGGACAGCGGGCAGGCTTCACGATCGCCTGCGCCCTGGACCCAACGGCCGCGGACCAACCCACCGAGTGGGATCGGTTGGAACGCAAGCTGGCGGCGGGAGCACATCTGATCATGACCCAGCCGCTCTACGACGCTCGCCAGGTCGACGCGATGATGGCCGAGGGGCAGCGGCGCTTCGGCGCGGGCGGCTTCCCGGTGCCGCTGCTGCTCGGCGTGCTGCCGCTGGTCAGCGCCCGGCATGCCGAGTTCCTCCACAACGAGGTGCCCGGGATCACGATCCCGGACGAGACGCGAGCCGCGATGCACGCGGCCGGCGAGCGGGGCGCGGACGTCGGCCTGGAGCTCGCGCTGGCTTTCCTGACGGAGGCTGGACCGGCCGTCCAGGGCACGTACCTCATGCCGAGCTTCGGCCGGTACGAGCAGAACGCGGAGCTGGTCCGGCGGCTTCGCGAGGCGCTCCCCGCGATGCGCGTGAGAGCGACGACGTGACGAATGGATCTTGAAGTCGGGAATTGACGAGCGCAGGCCGAGGGCGAGATGAGCCGAGCCTGGATCGCAGTCCTCCAGCCACCATCGGTGCGGCGGCTTCCCAGCCTCGCCGGTACACTGAGGTCGCGATGGGTGCCGTCGACACGATGGAAGTCTTCTTCGAGCTCCTGAACGCGGGCGACCGCGAGGGCGCCGTGGCCCTGATGGACGAGAGCACCGAGATGCGCGTCCACGTCGGCGACAGCGCGCAGACCCTGCGCGGACGGGATCGTGTGGGCGGCTGGTTCCTGCGCGGCGACAAGGGCCTCAGGATGATCCCGGGCGATGTCCGCGACACCGGCAACATGTACGAGACCGATCTCGTCGTCATTCGCCCGGGCGCGCCGACGCAGCACATCGACGCGACGTTCCGGGTGGAGGCCGGCCGGATCACGGCGATCAACCTGGCGCCTCGCTAGGCGAGAGCCCGGCGGCGGCCGGCCCCTAGCCGGAGGGCGGCGGCGAGCCGGAGGGGGCCGAGTCGATGACGTCCGAGGGACCTCGCGTCGGGATCACGATCACCTGACCGATGACGATCTTGTCCGGATCTTTGATCTGCGGGTTGGCGGCCATGATCTGCTTCTGCGTCACCCCGTACTTCGTGGCAATCCTGGCCAGCGTGTCGCCCGGCTTGACCGTGTGCGTGAGCTGCGTCGGGGCTGCCGGCGCGCTCGGCGCCACAGATGACGACGAAGCGGCGGAAGGGCTCGGAGTTGTCCTGGCCTCCTGGTTCGCGCCGCCCAAGAACAGGTACGGCAGAGTGAAGAGCAGCGCGGCGGCGACGAGCAAGGCGATGACCCCGATCGTCAGGCGGTTCATCGTCGGCACGCCCACCCGCCGCTTCAGCGTCGGATAGGCCTCGAACCGGCGCGGGCGCTCCCAGGACGGGGTTCCGTCGTCGTGCTCGCTCTGGGCGACGGGCCGTGCCTGGCCGATCACCGGCCGCCGCGCTGCCGGGCGTTCGCCGGCCGCAGCCGACCGACCGGCAGCGTCGCGTGCCACGGGCCGCCGGGAGCGAGGGACGGCGATTGCCAGCTCCTGACCGGGAGCGGCCTCGTCGTCGGCTTCAGCGGAGCGTCCTGCCAGGAACGAAGGTGTGTCCACGGCGTTCGACGTCCGCGGACGATCCGACCCGCCGCTGCCGTCGTCGAGCCAGCGGGATGCTGCCAGGCCGGTCGCTTCCGGCGGCTCAGCCGCGGCGCCTGCGGCCGCCGCGGCGCCTGCCGCGCCCGCAGCACCTGCTGCGCCTGCCGCGCCTGCGGCGCCTGCAGCACCTGCCGCGCCTGCCGCACCCGCGGCCCACGGCGGCGGAGCCGCCCACTTGCGGTTGGCGGGGCGGGGCCGGTAGAGCCGCCCGTCGTCTGCCCAGGGGGCTACGGCTGCATCGCCCGACGCCGCCGAGCCGACGGCGCCTGCCGCCGAGCCGACGACGCCTGCCGCCGGGTCGGGTTCCGGCTGCGCCGAAGCCGCGCTCGGCTGGGCCACGCCCGCGTCGGCACCGTCCGTTGCCTCGCTGGCTGCCGCGATGCCGGCGGCCGCCTCCTCGGTTGCCCGACGGGCCCTGGCCGCCTCGCGCCGGGCCCAGTCCTGAAACGTGGGGCAGGCCGGGAAGCTCGCCGACAGGCAGTACGCCTCCTGGTGCGCGATCGCGCGAGGCGCAGGGCGCAGCTCGGCATAACAGCGGTGACGGTGGTCCGGACGCTCCGAGCGTTCGTCGCGATCATCTTCGAAGGCCACGAACGGGCAGGCGACGGCGCGTTCGACTGGGGCGCTTCCGCGTTCGGTCATCAGCGGCCATGATACCCGCGGCTCGGGCCCGGCCGCCGCCGGCAGGGAGCCGGGCCCACCGCTCGATGACGCTCACCAGACGGGTGGCTGTCATGATCTCCGCGTCGGCCGTGGGATCCGGTCGCGATCTCGTAAGGAGGAACAGGCCATGGGCGACGATATCCCGGGCTCGAGGCCCGGCATGGCAGAGCCGGACGTCGGCGGCTCGATCACCGTCGACTCCGACGGCAACGTTCGCAAGGTCGAGGTCGACGTTCAGATTCCGGGCGCGAGCGGCGGCGATCCCGCCCACCTGGAGTGGAGCCCTGGCCAGCACGATCCGGCCAACCCGGCCGGCCCCGGCTGGATGCCGAACACGTCGGATCCCAACGAGCCGGTCTACAACCCGCTTCCAGTGCGCCCGGGCTGGCATCGCGACCCGGTCACCGGCATCGATTCTCCGGATCTCAGCCTGCCGGCGAGCGACTCGTTCTCCGAGCCTGGCGACTATCCGCTGCCCAACCCCGACGAGCCGATCGTCTGAGGCCCAGCGCCGACCGCGGCGCAGCCATCCGCCCGGCACAATGGCCGGGTGACGAGCACCAGCGAGGAAGACCGCTACGAGGCTCGACGGCGACCTGCGGTCGCCCTGATCGGGTATGGCTGCTTCCTGTTGATCGGCTGGACCGGGGTCCTCGTTCCGGCCTTGATCCGGCCGGTCGAGGACAGCTTCGCCCAGACGGACGCGGCGGTGGGCGGATACTTTTTCGTCTTCGCCGCGTTCTACGGCATCGGCTCGTTCGGCGGCGGGCTGCTGACCGAGAGGCTCGGCCGGCGGGCAGTTCTGATGACCGCCGGCCTCCTCCTGGGCCTGGGACTGATCGGGCAGGCCCTGTCGCCGAACTGGCTCCTGTTCCTGGCAGTCGGGGTGCCGGCCGGATGGGCGGCTGGCGCGATAGACGGCGGGATCAACGGCTTGTTCCTGGCGCTGTACCCACGGTCGCGCGGCGGCGCCCTCAACCTGCTCCACCTCTTCTTCGCCCTGGGCGCCCTGACATCGCCGTTCCTCGTGGGTCAGCTCGTCTCTGCCGGCCTGTCCTGGCAGGCGGTGATGATCGCGACGGGCGCGGTGGCCGTCGGGTTGGGGCTGCTCCTGGCCAGGACGGAGATGCCCTCGGGGCAGATTCGCCAGGCTCCAATTGGCGGGCAATCGATCGTCGGGCCGCCTGGCGCAGAGTCGCGGCCCGGCGCGGCATGGCCGTTCGCCGCGCTGGCCATCGCCATCGGCTGCTACGTCGCTTCCGAGGTCGGCGTGTCCAACTGGCTGGTCCGCTTCCTCAGCGTTGCGCCGCTGGCGACGGCGACGGCGGGTCTGTCGCTCTTCTGGGGCGGGTTGACCCTGGGCCGCCTGCTCTCGTCACTCGTCGCCGACCGGCTCAATCCGGTGGCGTTCGCCGCGGCATCGGTGGGGCTCGCCTCCGTCGCGCTCGTCGCGGCTGTTCTCGTGCCGGCGCTTCCCGTCTCCATCGGCCTGTTCGCCGTGTGCGGCTTCTTCTTCGGACCGGTCTATCCGATGATCATGGTCGTGGGCGGCACCCTGTACCCGCACCGCCTCGCGGCGGTCAGTGGCGGCCTGGGTTCCGCGGCCGTCGCCGGATCGGTGCTCTATCCGCCGGTGATGGGGCTCCTGTCCGACCGGGTCGGCCTTGGAGCAGGCATGATCGGCGCCGGGATCCTGGCAGCAGCGTCGGGTCTCGCGCTCGTCGGCGCGAGCCTCGCGGCTCGTGGCGGACCCGCCTTGGGCCGACGCGCTTGATCGACCGCAACGTGCCTCAGCCGAGAGAGCTCAGACGCGTGAAGGCGACGGTTCGCGCCAGGCGCCGCAGAGACTCCCGGCTTAGCTTCGGATCCTGGAGGAGCACGAGGCGTATCGCGACCCACTGGTCTGACTTGCGCAGGAAGATGGCACGGTCCCCTTCGGTCGTTGATGAGGCCCAGGAATTGTTACCGCGCGGCTGGCGATTCCTGGGCGGGCGGCTCGCTGGCCGGTTCCTCCCCCGCCCCGGGGGTGAGCATCCGGCGCAGGACCTTGCCGATCATCGACTTTGGCAGCTCGGTTCGGATCTCGATCTGGGCCGGCCACTTGTAGTGCGCCAGGTTCTCCTGGCAGTGGCGAGCGATGTCGTCGGTCGTGGCGGCCATGCCTTCCCGAAGGACCACGTAGGCGCGCGGCAGCTCGCCCTTGCGGGCATCCGGCATCCCGACCACAGCCGCCTCGGCAACCGCCGGATGGGCGAGCAGGACGTCCTCGATCTCGCTCGGGTACACGTTGGCGCCGCCCACGATGATGAGGTCCTTGATGCGATCGACGATCGTGAAGTAGCCGTCCTCGTCCATCGTCGCGACGTCGCCCGTGTAGAGCCAGCCGTCGCGCAGCATGTGG
>DASPWU010000077.1:0-34681 GCA_035637675.1 Candidatus Limnocylindria bacterium
CGACGACTACGTCCGGGTCGTTGGCGAGGACGGCTCGCTCCTCCGAGAGCTCGTCCTCGATGCCGGCCGCGACTACCAGCCGCGCCTACACTCGTCCACGATGTCGTGAGACAGGCGTCCACGATGTCCCGAGAGAGGACATGGTCGGGGCGAGAGGATTTGAACCTCCGACCTCATCGTCCCGAACGATGCGCGCTACCAAGCTGCGCCACGCCCCGACCGAATGCCCGACGTACAGGAACGTACACGGCTGTCGGATGATAGCGCAGTGAGCCCTCGCCGGCCAAAGGACAAGCCGAGACGGCGAGGGCAAGCTCGAACGCAGCGGAGGAGCAGGCATGCCCGAACGAGGATCGATGCATTGGAAGCGCTCACCGGCCGAGCTGACCGCCCGGTTCCAGGAGATCGCCGCGAGCGTGGAGGGCCTCACGGAGCGGAAGATGTTCGGCGAGACCGCAGGGTTCGTGAAGGGAACATGGTCACCGGCCTGCACGGCGGCCGCTGGTTCGTTCGCCTGCCGGAGGACCAGCAGGCCGAGGCGATGGCCCTGCGGGGCGCCGGCGCGTTCGAGCCGATGGCCGGGCGGCCGATGCGCGGCTACATCGTGCTGCCGCCCGAAATCGTCGCCGACGACGAGGCGCTGCGGCCCTGGCTCGACCGGGCCGTCGCCTTCGGCCGCAGCCTGCCGGCGAAAGGCTGAGTTAGAAAGGCTGAGTTAGAAACCGCCCAGCGACGCCTCGTGCGCGGCGTTCTCCCGGGCCCGTTGCTCGGCGTGGATGGGCAGCGTGCCGAGCGCGGCGAGAAGGAACGTGACGGCCATCAAGCCGAAGGCGATCGGAACGCCGGTGGCGGCGCCGGTGCCGTCGATGATGACGCCGTACAGCGCGGTCCATAGCGAGCCGACCCCGAAGGCCAGCGTGAAATACGCGGCGAACGAGACGTCACGAATTGACGGCGGCGCGATGTCGGCCAGAAGGGCCTGGAGCTGCGGGCTCTCGGCAAAGCTGAACAAACCCATGATCACGATGCCCAGCCACAGGCCGAGCAGGCTGGAGCCGGCGAGGATGAACACGGCGAAGCCCACCGCTCCGCCCAGGTAGACCCCGATGATCAGCGGCTTTCGCCCGATACGGTCCGATAGCCAGCCGGCGACCAACGGCGTCGGCACGGAGAACACGATGAGCGCGCCGTACATGAACCCCGACAGCGACTCGTCGAGGCCGATCACCTTGGTCAGATAGATGAGGGCGAACAGGTTGACGACGCCGAGGCCGCGGCCGCCGCCACCGAGCACCGACGTCAGGTACAACCAGCGAATGTCTCGATCTCTAACGATCTGGCGGAAGGCGTCGCGGACACTGCCGTGGGCGAGGGCAGCCGTCCGGTCCATGCCGGTCTCGCGGACGAGCGCCAGGATGCCAAGCGCGATGAGGATCGCCGGGACGCCAAAGGCGATGGAGGCGCCCCGCCAGCCGAACGCGGCGATCATCGGCACGCCGATCAGCGCGACGACAACGGTCCCCACGTTGCCGCCGGCGATATGGGCGCTGATCGCGAACCCTCGCCGTTCACGCGAGAACTGCTCAGCCAGGAGGCCGTTGCCCACCGGGTGCTGGGGAGAGCCGCCCATCCGCGACAGGATATTGGGAATCGCGAAGGTTGTGAGGCTCGAAGCGAACGCCTGCGCGGCGAATCCGCCGCCGAACAGGATCCCGCCCGCGCCCAACAGCCGCTTCCGCGAGATGATCCTCGTCAGCGACGCGTAGCTCAGCTGGACCGCACCCGATGCGAACGCGCCGGCCGCGGCGAGGATGGCCACCGAGCCTTCTGTGGTGTGGAACTCGTCGATGATCTTGAGGAAGATCAGCGGCAGCAGGACCGCCTGAGCGTGGTTGACCGCGTGGGCGATCGAGAGCAGCCAGAGCGTGCGGTGGGGCCGAACGTCGATCTGGTGGCCAGTGGCATCCATATGCCCGAATGATGCCAGCCCGTTGGCTTAGTCGACTGGGCCATCGCGCGACCGCCGCCACGCGAGCAGCCTTGTCCCGCTCACGTCCGTCCAACAGAGGCCATCCTGGCTCGGGATCGGCCTCGTCGGATCGACAAGTGCTCTAGGCCACTCGGCGGAGCTCGCCGGGAATCGGGCGGCGAATACCGAACGGAACTCAGCCACGAGTGCGCGATTCCTGTGCGTGCCGCGCACTACCCATAGGCCGCGAACGGCCCACAGTGGGTTGGTGAACCGCCGCCCGAGCGTTGCGACCTTGCCGTCGAGGCTGCGCATCGCCGCGCCGACGTCGGTCAGCAGGTCCCAGACCTCGACCGCGACCGCCTCTCGACGGAGTGGCCGTGTGAGGACGACGTCGATGGCGCGCGACTTTACGACTCCCTCGTCGATGGTGAGCTCCGGCTGCGCAGTCCAGCCTCCGCGCGATGCGAGCTGGATCACCAGCTGTTGGCGCCGTAGATGCTCGATGTCACGCGGGGGATCGGCCCCGGGAGCTCGCTCAAGGAACGCAGCGAGCTGCTCACCGAGGACTGCGGCAACAATCGCCCATGTCTCGATGGACGTGTCGGTTCCTCGGCCGAGCTCGAGATGGCTGATGAAGGGCTGCGAGAGCCGTGCCCGTTCTGCGACGTCCACCTGGCGAAGGCCCGCCCGCAGTCGACTCTCGCGGAGGCCGGTTCCGAGTCGGCCAGCTATCGTGCGCGCTCGCGACCGTCCCAGCCCAACCGGAGCTCCGGCCCGGCGGATCCGGCTGAAGCTGGTCACTGTGGCGTGGTCAGCTCTGTGTGCCTGTCCATAGTCCGCCCATGATTACCGGGCGGCATTCACGGCGACGTATCGCGGACTTGCTGAGCGGTTGGAGTCTCGGCGGCCATCCGGCCGAGAGAATCCGGCGCGTTACGGCCGTTGATATCGATGCTCGGAATACGGCTATGGTCCGAACGCCCGGCTAATGATGCTCGGAATATGGCGGGGGCTTCAGCGGCTTCGCCGGCTTGCGCCCGGCGTGCGGCCCCGGACCGGACGCGAGGCGGCGCGGTGGTCGGGGACACCACCGCGCCGCAGGGGTCTGCGAGGGATACCTCAGGCGGCCATCAGAAGGCCTCGAGGTAGCGGTCGACCTCCCACTGCGAGACCTGCGTCCGGTAGTCGTCCCACTCGGCTCGCTTGGCCTCCACGAAATGCTCCAGGACGTGCTCGCCGAGCGCGTCGGAGATGACCGAGTCCTTCTGGAGCTCGTCGATTGCCTCGCCAAGCGTGCCGGGCAACTCCTTGATGCCCTTGGAGGCGATCTGCTTGGCGTCCATCTCGAAGAGGCTTTCCTCGACCGGCTCGCCCAGCTCCAGTCCGCGTTCCACGCCGTCGAGGCCCGCCGCGATCATCGCGGCGAAGGCGAGATACGTGTTGGACGATGGATCCGGGCAGCGGACCTCGACCCGGGTGCCCTCGATGGAGCGACCGGGCGAGACCTTTGGCACGCGAATGAGCGCCGAGCGATTGACCCTGCCCCAGGTGAGATAGGTGGGCGCCTCGTAACCTGGCACGAGCCGCTTGTAGGAGTTCACGGTAGGAGCCAGGACGGCGATCATGCCCCGAGCGTGCGTCAGGATGCCCGCCATGTACGAGCGGGCCACGTCCGAGAGGCCGTACTTCGACTCCGAATCGGCGAACGCATTACGCTCCTCGGCGATCGAGTACAGGCTCTGGTGCGTGTGCATCCCCGAGCCGTTGATGCCGTAGATCGGCTTGGGCATGAAGGTCGCATACAGGCCGTGCTGCTGGGCGATCGCCTTGAGCGTGTACTTGAAGGTGATCGCGTTGTCCGCGGTCCGCAGGGCGTCGCTGTACTCGAAATCGATCTCGTGCTGGCCGGCGGCCACCTCGTGGTGAGCGGCCTCGACCCGGATGCCGAACGCCTCGAGGGCGTCCACCATGTCCTGACGGATCTCCTGAGCCAGGTCCGGCGAGAAGTCGAAATAGCCGGCCTGGTCGTGCGGCAGGGGCTGGATGCTGCCGTCCTCGCCGCGCCGGAAGAGGAAGAACTCGAGCTCGGGACCCGTGTTGACGATGTAGCCCAGCTTCTCCGCCCGTTCGACCTGGCGGCGGAGGACGCGCCGGGGGTCGCCGGCGAAAGGCTGGCCGTTGGGCGTGTAGACGTCGCAGATCACCCGGGCGGTGCCGCGCGGACCGGAGCCCTGCTGCCACGGGATCTCCGCGAACGTGCTCATGTCAGGCATGAGGTACTGGTCCGACTCGGCGATGCGGGTGAAGCCCTCGATCGAGCTGCCGTCGAACCAGGTCCCGTGACGGACGGATCCCTCCATCTGGTGGAGCGGGATCGTCACGGCCTTGACGATGCCCAGGATGTCCGTGAACTGGAGCTGGACGAACCGGACGCCGTTCGACTTCGCCTGTTCGATCTTTTCGATACCGTCCACGGCTTCGCGCGCGATGACCACCGATGCTGCCCTCCGCTGCGTGCCCGGTGGGAGGCCGGGCCAGTGCCGCTGCCAGGGCGCCACGCACCGGCGCTCGCACCGGCGCCGCGCAGCGCGACAGCCCCTTGCCGACGCCGGCAGCATAGCACCGGCGGCCCTTCGGAGGACCGCCGCCGGCGCGGAGGTATTCGGGTCGTCGACCGCTCAGAGGCCCTCGACTCGGCAGATCTGAATCGTCCCGGTCGCATCCGGCACCGCGACCCGGACCGTCCAGATCGACTCATCGCCCACATCCGGGACGACGATGTCGAGCGGTGTCGCGGCAGGCATGGCGATGTCAATCGTGCGCGAGGGCGGAAGGGCGAGGCCGAGGAGCGCACGACCTACCACGTCGTTCGAAGCCGTCAGGCGAATCCGCGACCCGGTCGGGACGCTCACGCTGACGGCTGCGTCCTTTCCCGCATCCGTGACCGACAGGCAAGGCTCACCGGTACTGATGGCGACATCGGTCGACGAGGTGATCGTCACGGGGAGCGGCGGCGCAGCCCGACTCCCTCGTTCCGCGCGGAACCCGGAACCTGTCATGCGCAGCAGGGCTGCCTCGCGAGCTCGGGCGCCCGGGTCTCGGACCACGGCCGGGAACAGATCGTCGTGCGTGGGCGACCCGGAACGCCGCACGATGGCCACGAGATCGGGCAGCGACGGCATCCCCGGCAGCACCGACGCAGGATCGATCCACGGCTCATTCTGGTGTGTCATGGCGAGCTCGATGTACGCACGAGTCAGGTCGGCGTCCGCCTGGAAGCGGGCACGGATGGTCTGGAGGCTGGCCGCATTCGCCACCGTCGCGGCGACGAGGACGAGTGCCAGGCCGATGGCCAGGGCCGCACGTGCCTGTGGGCCCCGTGCGCGGTCGCGCAGCGGCGGCAGCCAGTCAGCAACCGAGATCACGAGAAGGAACGCCGCGACGTAGACATAGCGGCTCCGCGTCGCGAAGTCGGACGGGAACTGGGCGCGGACCAGACCGATGATGAGGTACATCGCTCCGATAGCGAGCAACGCCCCGGCAGCAAGAGCCGGCGGCCGGCGAATCGTCAGGACAGCCCATGCCGTCACCAGAAACGCGACCCCAAAGGCGCCGAAGGCGAGCAGCTCTCCTCGCGGCGCGACAGCAAGGCCGGTGAACGCGCCGACGGCGTGGCCGATTCCCCGGACGACGAAACCAGGGAGAGCGGAAGCGCTTGCCAGGTGACCCGGACCGCTCTCGGCCGTATGTCCCAGCACGAGGTACCAGGCCAGGAACACGACCGTCGGTGGGACGACCGCCCAGGCCCGCGGACGAATCTCGCGGTCCAGGATCGTTCGGCCGAACGCAGCTGCGAGGAACGCCAGACCGATACCCGACGACATGAGTGAGGCGACCAGCAGTACCGCGGCGCCGGCCGTAGCCACGCGGCCGGGCGTCCCCGCTATCCGCGTCTCCAGGAGCACCAGCGCCCAGAGGCCGAACGCAACCGACCCGATGAAAGCGGTCTGGAACGCCCAGAAGAGGTTCTCGGATCCACTGCCCAGCACCAGGAGCGGGATGCAAGCGAGCGTTGCCGCGATTCGTCCTGCGCGTCTGCGCATCAGGACATAGGCCCCCGCAACCGACACGAGATGGAGCGCGATCACCTCCGCCAAGTAGGGCAGATAGGAGTGCAGGCCGAAGACCGTGAACGTTGCGCGATAGAGGAGCAGAGGGATCGTCTGCCAGTGCTCATTCTGTGGGCGCAGGAGGTCAGGCGGGCCCCCGGCGAAGGAGATGAATCCCCACTCGTCCTGCCAGAACGTCATCGAGCGCGCCAGATATGCCAGGGCCGCCGCGGCCAAAGCCCCAAGGACCACGATTGGCAGGTCCGGCAGGGCGCGAGGCAATCGCGGCGGCATAGGGACGGCGGTCATGAGGACGGCACCCCCTCAGGCGTCCGGCGCGGCAGATCCCACCGGGGTGGCCCGGCGCCTCCCGACCAGGTCGTCCAGCAGCCGCCCGAACTCGCCAGCGAAGTCCACGTACCGGTCGAAGCGACCCACCAGCCGCACCTCGCCGGCCGGCGAGATGCGGGCCCACACCCGGCGCCGGGGGAGATAGAACGTGATGAGAAGACCCGTGATGAGCGACGCGAACGCAGCCCAGACGAAGCCCTGGCCGGGGTCCTGCTTGGCGATGAGGATCGTGGCGCCTTCGATGCCCCGCAGCTCCAGCCCGATGGCTGCGTCCGGCGAGTGGGCCACGTCTCCCACGGCGAGGGCCATCGGGAAGTAGTCCTGCGTCGCCAATGTCCCGTCCGGGTTTGTCCCGACCGCGCGGTAAGGCTGGATGAACAGCGCGCTGACCCCGTCCGAGCCGCGCCGTAGGAGCAGGCGGAGGCCCAGATCGCGGCCCGGCACGCTCATGGTCACGTATGGCGAGCCGCCGATGCTGTCAGTCAGGGCCACCGGCCCGTCCCACAGCAGCGAGCCTGCCGAATCCGTGATGCGAAGGATCGGAGCCGGTCGGAAGCCGTTCTCGTGGAACGTGAAGCCGGCAACACCGAGCGGATCGTTGACCCGGATGACCTTTCGCGCCAGGAGCTGGCCGTCGCGGTAGACGGCGAGGTCCGTCGTGAAGTCGGTTGGCCGGCCCGTCTCCAGGCCCGGCGCCTGGAAGCCGTAGCTCCGCAGGACGAGCAGGCCCGGCGTTCCGATCGGCTGGACCGTCACGGACTCGCCGCCCGCAACGACGAGTCCTTCCTCGACGCCGAAGCGGCTCGTCACCGCAGCGGCGACCAGGAAGAGGATCAGGCCGCTATGGGTGAACAGCGTGAACATCTTCGTGTACTGGTGCCGATCGCCGTAGAGGTAGCGGAGCCCGTCGGCGCCGGTCGCCTCGCGGACCCGGAAGCGATGCCGCCGCAGCACCGAGGAGACCGAGGCCGCCTCGACGCCGTCCAGCGCGGCCCGGTCGGGCAATCGGGGGTCGTAGAACGGATCGGGCTGGACCACCCGCACGTCACGCGACTGCCGCCACAGGCGCGGCGTTCGGTCCAGGGTGCAGATGACGATCGACACGAGGAGGACGACCAGGGCGCCGCTGAACCAGGTCGAGGTGAAGACCTGGAAGACCTGCGCCCGCTCCAGGAGATCGACCACGGCCGAACCGAACAGGGCGTCGTAGCGGTCGTGGATCCGGCCGATCTCGGTGAGGTAATCCGTGCTACCGGGACCCGCCCGCAGCGCAAACCCCGGCAGCTGGCGGATCACGAAGCCGACCGTCGCCATGACGCCCAGGACGATGATCTGGAGGACGGCGAATTCGACCGAGGTGAACAGCCGCCACAGGCTGCGACCGAGCCGCGCGGGCGCGTTCAGCCGGGCCGGCCGGGATGGGCGCGCGAGCTCGACCGCCGCGGTGGCGATGACCGTCTCCTAGGGCCGAACGGCCGCGGCAGGCTCCGCGGACTCCGCCAGCTCCGCTCCGGTCACCTCTGGGGCGGCCTCTGTCGAGGCCGCATCGCGGGCCGCCTCGAGCGCCTGGGCGAAATCGGCCAAGAGATCGTCGAGATCCTCCAGCCCGACAGAGCAGCGCAGGAGGCCGGGCGCGATGCCCGCCGCCGCGATCTCGGCGTCGGACAGCTGGCGATGCGTCGTCGACGGCGGATGCGCAACGATCGTGTGGATGCTGCCGAGCGACGCCGTCCGCTCCGGGATCGTCAGGGCATCGATGAAGGCCCGGCCCGCCGGCCGGCCACCGGCAAGCTCGAAGGCCAGCATCCCCCCGCCGAGCCGGAGCTGCCGCCGGGCGATCGATGCCTGCGGATGGCTGGGCAGGGCCGGGTGGTAGACGCGGTCGACGCCGGACTGTCGCTCGAGCCAGGTCGCCAGCGCCTCCGCCATCGCCGAGTGACGCTCCATCCGGAGGGCCAGCGTGGTCAGGCCGCGGAGGACGAGGAACGCGGCGAAGGGCGCCAGGGAGGCGCCCGTATCGGTCTGGATCGCGCGCAGACGGGCGATCCGCTCCCGGTTGCCGACTGCGACGCCGGCCAGCACGTCCGAGTGGCCGCCGATGAACTTGGTGGCCGATTCGACCACCAGATCCGCCCCCAGCTCGAGGGGTCGGCAGAGGTAGGGCGAGGCGAACGTGTTGTCGACGATGAGGATCGCGCCATGCCCGTGAGCGAGCTTCGCGAGCGCCTCCAGGTCGGCGACCACGATGGTCGGGTTGGAGATGGTCTCGACGTACAGCACGCGGGTCGGTTCGGCGGCCAGCGCTGCCTCCGTGCTCGCGAGGTCGGTCGCGTCAACGAACTCCGTCCGGATCCCGATCCCCCCGAGCACGTTCGCCAGCAGCGACCGGGTGGAGCCGTACACGGCGCGGGTGCAGACGATCCGGTCCCCGGCGGTCAGGACCGACAGGAGGGCGGCGTGGATGGCCGCCATGCCGGTCGCGAAGACGAACCCCTCCTCCGCCCCGTGGAGCTCGGCGATCGCCGCGGCCAGCGTCTCGCCCGTGGGGTTGGCGATCCGCGCGTAGGCGTAGCCGGGCCGCTGCTCGGTGAGGATCTCGGCCAGCTCGTCGACGTCCGTCGAGGAGAACGTCACCGACTGGTAGATCGGGACGGAGTTGGGCTGCTGGTCGACCCGAGGCGCCCGCGTCGCCGCCCGGATGGCGCGGGTGGAGAAGCCGTTCACCGGGCGATGCTACACCGAGTCGCGCTGGTCCTCGCCGGCGGCCATGACGCCGATCCCCTTGCCCTCGCCAGGCTCGCCAGGCTCGTCGGGCGCGTCGGGCTCGTCGGTCGCTCGATCGGGGGCGCCATCGGCATCAGCCTGGGCCGAGGCGGCGTCCGTTGCGGCGTCGCCGGATGTTGGAAAGCCGGCCACCCGGTTCTTGCCCTGGCGCTTGGACGCGTACATCGCCTGGTCGGCCGTGATCATGAGGTCATCCACGGTCGTTCCATCGTGCGGGTAGGCGACCACGCCGATCGAGAGCGAGGTCCGAAGCTCCCTGTCCGGGCCCTCGAGCGATCGGTTGGCGACGCCCTGGCGGATCTTCTCGGCCAGCACGAAGGCGCCGGTCGGGTCGGTCTCCGGCAGGAGCACCACGAACTCGTCGCCGCCGTAGCGGGCCGCCGTGTCGATCCGCCTGACGCCGGCCCGGATCGTCTCGCTGACCGCGCGGAGTGCCTGGTCGCCGCGGTAATGGCCGTAGCGATCGTTGATGGCCTTGAGCCCGTCGAGATCCATCATGAGCAGGCAGAACCCGCGGCCGGATCGCGCCGACCGCTGGATCTCGCGCTCGATCGCGGCGAAGAAGAACGATCGGTTGTAGAGGTCGGTCAGCGAATCGACCGTGGACAGTCGAATGGCTGCCTCGCGTGACCGCCGCTGCTCGCGGGCGATCACGGTCGCCACGTAGGCCAGCAGCACGAGCGCCGTGACGTTGACAGCGACCGCGGTCACCGCCGTGTCCGTCAATGGCTCGCCGGTGGGCCGGATGCCGATGGCCGCCAGGTAGCCGATCGTGGATGCGCTGGCCAGGATCACCGTCACCCTGGCGCTCACGACGAGGGCCGCACCGGCCACGATGAGCGGGAAGGTGAAGAAGAACGGGCTTCGCTCCTGTCCCGTCAGCGCCACGAGCAGGGTGGCGAGGGTGATCGCGACCGATCCTTCGGCAATGAAGCGGGCCATTCCCAGCAGGCGGGGGGGCAGGACGTCGTGAATGGTGAGCACGAACAGGCCGGCCACGGCCAGCAGGGCGAGCACGGCCGGCTGGGTCGCCGTCCACTGGCCGCTGAGCGCCACGATGGCCGAGGACGACAGGATGAAGACGAAGCTGACGATCCGGACCACCCGGTCGTAGGCCTCGGTCGGGACGCCATCGACCGCCAGCTCGTCGGGCCCTGCCAGCCGTCCATCGGCCAGCCGGGTGCCGGCCAGGGACGCGGCCGTTGCCGGTGCGGCCATTTCGTCTGCCGCCAGGGCGAACGGCGACGGCCGACCCCGGAGCGTCGGGGCGACGACGAGCGCCATCAGGGCCAGGTTGGCGACGACGGCGGCGATCAGGAGGATGAGCAGTGGTTCGACAGGCACCTGCGGGTCCCGCATCCTGGGGGCGCGCCGCCCCCCGTGATCGCATCTTAGCCCGGGCAGACCGGAGGCTGTCGCGCGAAGGCACCGCTATCTTTTTCGAGCCTCAGGCGCGGTTCGGGCTGGAACCTGCGTCAGCGCGTGCCCCACTGATAGGTCTGCTTGACCATCCGCAGATAGACGAAGGTTTCCGTATCGCGGATCCCCTCGATCCGCCGGAGTCGCTCGGCGAGGAACGTGAGCAACGCGGCATTGTCCTCGCAGACGGTCTCGATCAGCAGGTCGTACGTCCCGGCCGTGATGACGACGTAGTCGACTTCCGGGAGCTCGGCGACGGCATCGGCGACCTGCATGAGCATGTCCCGCTCGCATCGGATGCCGATCATGGCCTGCTGCTGGAAGCCCAGTTTCAACGGGTCCGTGACGCCCACGATCTGGAGGATGCCGCGCTCGACCAGACGGTTCGTCCTGGCCCGTACGGCCGCCTCGCTCACCCCGAGCTCGGCGGCGATCTGGGTGAACGGCCGGCGACCGTCCTGCTGGAGGTGCTCGATGATTCGCTTGTCGAGCGTCGATATCTCGTCGCTCGATCGCGACGCGGCGGTCCGGCTCCTCGACTGCGCCATGGAATGCTCCTCGCCGGTCTCGCGGGCCCCTGTACGGAAACAGCGCTGCGAGGCTAGCAGAATCGGTCGTTCCTGGCAACGAATTGCGTAACCTCAGGCGCCCGGATTCACGCGGTTCGCAGGGCCACTCGGTTGACGGGTCGCAGACCCGTCGGGGCCGGCGGCGGTCCCTCGTCAGGTCGTCAGCGTTTCGACGGCGACGGCGTCGGGCTGCGCGGAGTGGCTGTTGGTTCCGGAGTCGCCGGAACGGGCATGGTGGGCAGCGTGATCGGGACGACGGAACGCTGCTCGAACGGCCCGATGAACGGGTCCAGCACCGCGACCATTCGCACCGCCTGGGCCTGGAGCTCGACGGTGGGAGTGGCAGGAACGACCTTGTCGTCCTGGGGCCCGAGATTGACCACGATGTTGCCCGCCCAGAACGTGTAGGTGGAGTCGCCCTTGCCGACCTTCGTTCCAGGCTTGTAGCCCGCCTCGCGGACGGCCTTCGGGCTGCTGAACTGCTGGATCGCGAGCGGCTGAAACCCGGCCCGGATGAAGAGCACGCTCACCGGTTCGCCAGAGGGTCCTGCCCCCAGGCTCTCCTGGTGGACCGGCAGGCCCGCTGCGGCCAGGATCTGGAAGATCCTGTTGGGGTCGACGTTGCCGGTGATGTGCAGATCCTGGGTCGTCTTTGACGATGCCGCGGGATTGGCCGAGGACGGCGGGGGCGTGCTGTTGCCGCCGCACGCAGCCAGTCCGATCACCGCGACGGTCACCAGGGCGCATCGGGCGAGGCCCGTCCTCAAGGCGCGCACGACTCGACACGCCGCGCATGGCGCAGCGTCTTGGCCCCGTCGGCTCGTGATCCCCCGCGAGTCCCCCAGTGGCTTCGCATCGGCGGGATGCTAGCACCCGCCGGAGCGGACGGAGCCGACCCGATGGTCCTGCACCCACCGGGACCGTAGCGTACCGACCGCGCCCGCACCGTGGCGCTAGCGGCGAAGGCCTCCTACCGACAAATACGAATGAGGCTCGTGAACGTGAGCCCTCGGACATGCTGGCGCCGCGGATTGCGCAGGCGACTTGCGACCGCAAGCGTGGCGTCGCCGCCGTCGCGTTCGTTCCCGCGTCAAATACGAATCCCGCCCTGCCAACGACGAACGGGGTCGTGTCAAATCCGAACCACCGTCGTATTTGTCCAAGCCTGTCCGGAATCGAATGCGTCTCCACGAATCGGGCTCGTATCTGGCAGCCGGAGGCCCGGCAACGGCTGGCGGCGACGATCTACCTTCGTATTTGACACGGCCCGAAAGCCGGGTGAGCGGCGCGCTTGGCGTTACCCGCGCTCCAGAACCTCGAGCACCGGCGCCAGGCCCTCGATCGATTCGAGGGTGATCGGGTCGACGACGAGCTGGACGTGCGAGATGCCCTCGCGGGCAAAGCTACGCAGGGCGTCTGCGATGTACTCGGGCGGGCCCTCGATCGGCGGAGCCTCGTCCGCCGCGTAGTCGCCCTGCGGCCGTCCTTCGCCGCTCGGCATGCGGACGAGGACGGCGACCGTCCGCTCGACCTCGGCGGGATCGCGGCCAACCGCCAGGCAGGCGGCGTCCACCTGGTCCCGCAGGGCAGGGATCCCCTCCGGTCGGTTGCCGGTGTCCGTGAACCAGACGTTCCAGGCGTCAACGTGAGGCAGGGTGATCGCGAGCATCCGCTCGCCCTTCGAGCCGATCAACAGGGGCGGTCCGCCCGGCCGAGCCGGTCGTGGCCGGAGCTCGCAATCGCGGGCCTCGTAGAACTGGCCGGCAAAGTCCACCTGGCCGTCGCGCAGGAGCGAGCGGATGATCGTGAATGCCTCTTCGAACCGGGAGATCCGCCGGTCGAACGGGAAGCCGAAGGCCCGGAATTCGGTCTCGTTCCAGCCCGCGCCCAGGCCCAGGATGAGCCGCCCTCCACTCACCTCGTCGACGGTGGCCGCCATCTTCGCCAGCATCGCCGGGTTGTGGAAGTTGGTGCACGCCACGAGGGGTCCCAGCTGGATGCGGCTCGTCGACGCGGCCAGGGCGGACAGCATCGTCCAGACTTCCCACGGCCCGCGGGTGCCCAGGCCGGGCGTCCGATACAGGAGGTGGTCGCCGAGCCAGATCGAATCGAAGCCCACGTCCTCGGCCAGCCTGGCCATGGCCACGTATTCCGGCCAGCGGACCTCTCGCTCAACCTCGGGCAGCTGGATTCCGACACTCAACGGCCGGAGCACTGGGGACTCGGACATGCCCCGAGGATAACGGTGGGGAAGCGCCGACGAGAACATGGGCTACAGATCTCGAGTTCGCCTCATCACAGCCGGCGTTCCGGGACTCGCGTTCCTCCGCACAAGCAGGTCATCCGCATCACGTGGATTTGATCGGCTCGATGCCGCAACCTAGTCGAGCGGAGGCACAACGTCAGGGTGAGTGATGCAGCGTCGACCAACTGAGCCGATCAAGCTGGAGGGAGCTCCGGCAATGAGTCGAGCTGGGAACGTGTTCACGTTGTTTGCGTGGGTGTGGATGGTGGTTGGACCGGTCGTTGTCTACTCGATTCTCGGCCTCATCGACATCGTGGAGCGGCCGCTATCGGTCCGGCTGGCCGGATTCACGGTGATTCTCGTCGTGGGGTTCGGCCCCTTCGTGGTCGTGTTGCTCATGACGTCGTTTCATGGACGCAGGCTGGCCAGTCTTCGGCCGTTTCGCTGGCTCCTCGCCACCACGCAACCCGGTGCCAGCCTCGATCCGGACGGTATCGAGCTGTGCTCGCCTGCGGCCGGCTGCCGTCGCTTTACCTGGGATCAGATCGCCCGCATGGAGCCAACGATCGAGTGGCGGCGCGGATCGTTCGTCGAGGGATCGCCCGCTCTCGACCTGACCGGTCCAGACGGTCGAGTCCTGTTCCGGGTGCCGCCGAGCATCTATGAACGGCTTGAACCGGCGGGATCAAAGCGGTGGTGGTCTCGGCCGCTGACGCTGGCAGAGTACGTCGTCGTCATGCGACCGGACCAGTTTGCCCTCCTGGACACGCATCCCGGCTGGCCGCATTACTGGTTCAGGCCCGTCCAGGCCTCGACCGACCGGGGGCAGGCCACGGGCGCCATCTGACGGTCGTCCAGGGAACGCGAATGACAGCAACCCGCTGGTCGGCCATCAGGAGCAGCAAGAGCGAGTGGTCGGGGCGGCCGGATTCGAACCGGCGATCTCGTGCTCCCAAAGCACGCGCGTTGCCAGACTACGCCACGCCCCGTCGGTGAACGTGCACAGCGCACGATACTCGACAGCATAGCTATCTCCGCGTCGCGGTCTCGGAGTGGGCTCCGAGGAATGTGGCACCCTGAGGCACCCGCGAGCGGCGTGGTTCGGACGTTATGAACCCGGGCGCAGACCAATCCGTTCGAAACTGAGCCCAGATCCTGAGGTGGCACGTTAGGAATAACGAGCCTACGCTGACCTCATCGACCATGACCAATCGAGCTCGCAGTCCCTCCGGACTCAGGGCAGATCCAGCGGCACGAACCGCCGAGTCGTCCACGCGCCAGGACGATCGTCGCGCGGCGCCGCCCGCCGTCGACCGCGACCGAGCCATTCCGCTACCGATCGAGGGCATGGGAGGCCGCCTTGCGGCGCGGATGAACGAGAGCCCGGGCGTACCGACGGCGACGTCGTTCCGCGAGATCGATGTGGCGAGGCTCTCGGCGGAGCGACCGAGGCTCAACGAGGCGCTTGCGCCACGTGAGCTTTCCTCTACGCACCTGCTCGCCTTCGCGGTGGCCCAGGCCGTCACCGTCCATCCTCGCATGGCAGCCTTCTATCGCGAGGTCGACGGCCGCCCTCATCGCGTCGAACCGGCCCGCATCGGACTCGGGCTTGCGGTCGAGGTCGAACAGCGCGACGGGGCTCACCTCTTGGTCGTGCCGGTCATCGCGGGAGCCGATGACCTGAGCTTCCCCGAATTCGTCGCCGCCTGCGATGACCTCGTCGAACGGGCGCGGACCGGCGGACTGGCGGCGGACGACCTGGCGGCGGACGACCGGGCCCGTGGAACGATCATCCTGACCGACCCCGGCACAGCCGGCACCACCAGCTTGGTGCCCGAGCTGATGCCAGGCCAGGGCACGATCGTCGCGACCGGCGCGGTTCGCCAAGTGGGAGGCCGGCGGCTGATGACGATCAGCAGCACGTACGACCCGCGGGTCATCCAGGCAGCCGAGTCGGGGCGCTTCCTGGAGACCCTCGACGAGCTGCTCCAGGGAGCGGATGGGTTCTACGACTACATCGCCGCCACGCTTGGACTGCCCGGGCATTCTCCAGCCGCGAGCGTCGGCGGGCCAGAGCTGCAGCCGCTCCAGGAGGCGTCGGGGCTGGACGACGTCGCCGCAGCCGGGGCACTCGTCCGCTCGTATCGGACCGTCGGCCACCGCGCGGCCCAGCTCGACCCCCTCGGCAGCGAGCCGCCTGGCGATCCGTCTCTCGACCCGGCGACCTGGGGATTGACCGACGCCGCGATGGCCGGCGTCCCCGCCTCCCTCCTCCGGGTCGATGTGCCGGGCGAAACCCTGGCTGAGGTCGTGCCCGAGCTCGGACACACGTACTGCGGGACGATCGCTTTCGAGGTCGAGCACATCAGCAGCCATGACGAGCGCGCGTGGCTGCGACGGGCCATCGAGTCGGGCGACTATCAGACAGCGCCGACGGCCGACCAGCGACGACGCCTGCTCGCGCGACTGACCGCCGTCGAGGCATTCGAGCACTTCCTCCAGCACGCCTATCTCGGCCAGAAGCGATTCTCGATCGAGGGGCTTGATGTGCTCGTACCGATGCTCGACCAGCTCATCGAGCTCGCCGCCTCATCCGGCACCCGGACGATCGAGATCGGGATGAGCCATCGCGGTCGGCTGAACGTGCTCGCTCATATCGTCGGGGTGTCGTACGCCGACATCCTCGCCGAGTTCGAGCACGGCGGACCGAACGCCGAGACGGAGGCACCCCCGGACGGTGAGACGAGCGACGTCAAGTACCACCGCGGCGCGGACGGCGTCTACGAGAGCGCCGCCGGCCCGGTCAGGGTGGTCGTTTCCTCGAACCCGAGCCATCTCGAGGCGATCGACCCGGTCGTGGAGGGGCGGACACGGGCGGCCCAGAGCGATCGGGGCGGTCCCGACCCTGCCCGCGACCTCACCGTGGCGGTGCCGGTCCTGATCCATGGCGACGCGAGCTTCGCGGCGCAGGGCATTGTTGCCGAGACGTTCAACTTGGCCCGCCTGGCCGGCTACGGGACCGGTGGCACGGTCCACCTGATCGCCAACAACCAGCTCGGCTTCACAGTCGAGCCACGGGACGGGCGCTCGACCGACTACGCGAGCGATCTCGCCAAGGGCTTCGACGTCCCGATCGTCCATGTCAACGCCGACGACCCCGATGCCTGTCTCTCCGCCATCCGTCTTGCGCACGCCTACCGCCAGCGCTTCCACGGCGACGTCGTCATCGACGTCGTCGGCTATCGCCGCTACGGGCACAACGAAGCGGACGAGCCGGCGTACACGCAGCCCTTGATGTACGAGCGGATCGGGGACCATCCGACGGTCCGGGAGATCTACGCGCGACGACTCGCGGAGGAGGGCGGGGTCCACGAGGGACGATCCGACGAGGAGCTCGCCGCCGCCGAAGGCCGCCTGGCCGAGATCCAGGCGTCGCTCGAGGCAAGCCCTCGGGAGGCGGCCATGCCGCCCGCCGGCGCGCGCCGGTCGGCAAAGCCCGGCCGATCGCCGCGGACAGCCGTCGCTGCCGAGCAGCTCCGGACGATCAACGAGGGCCTCCTCGCCGTGCCATCGGGCTTCACCGTCCACCGCAAGCTCGTCCGCCAGGTCGAGCGTCGTCGCGACGCGCTCGAGCGCGGCGGTCAGATCGGGTGGGCCCAGGCCGAGGCACTCGCGTTCGGCGCGCTACTGCTCGACGGAACCCCCATCCGCCTGACCGGCCAGGATACCGAGCGCGGCACGTTCAGCCAGCGCCATCTCGTCTTCCACGACGCGACGAACGGCCGGCGGTACGCGCCGATTCAACACCTGCCAGGCGTCAAGGCGCCGTTCGAGCTCCACGACAGTCCCCTCTCGGAGTTCGCGTGCCTGGGCTTCGAGTACGGCTACGCAGTCGAGGCGCCCGATGCGCTCGTGCTCTGGGAGGCCCAATACGGCGACTTCGCCAACGAGGCCGAGGTGATCATCGATCAGTTCATCATCGCCGGCTTGGCCAAGTGGGGCGAAACCTCACGCCTTACGCTGCTCCTGCCGCACGGCTATGAGGGCCAGGGGCCCGAGCACTCGAGCGCGCGGCTCGAGCGGTACCTCGCGCTCGGGGCGGAGGACAACGTCCGCGTGGCCAATTGCACCACGCCGGCCCAGTATTTCCACCTCTTACGCGACCAGGCCCACCGCGAGATCGTGCGGCCGCTCGTTCTCATGACCCCGAAGGGCCTGCTCCGCCTGCCCGCCGCCTCGTCGACCCTGGCGGACCTGGCAAGAGGCCGGTTCAGGCCGCTCCTGGACGACCCGGAACGGTCGCGCGACGCGAGCCAGGTTCGATGCCTCGTCCTGTGCAGCGGTCGCATCTACTACGACCTCGTCCTCTCGCCACGCCGGGCGACGGCCAATCAGATTGCTATCGCGCGCCTCGAACTGCTCTACCCGTTCCCGGCAGCCGAGCTCCGCAGACTCACGAAGCGGTACCCGAACGTGGAGAAGGTCGTTTGGGCCCAGGAAGAGCCGCGCAACATGGGCGCCCGCAAGTTCGTGCTGCCTGAGCTCAGGGAAGTCGTCTCGCCGGGCCTGCCGATCACGGACGTCTCTCGACCCGAGCGTTCGAGCCCGGCCGAGGGCTCACACGCCGCACATCGTGCGGAGCAGGCGCGGATCGTCGACGAGGCACTGAGCTCCTGATGGCGCTCGTCCCAAAGGCGAGCGAGAGGAGTGCGATACCAATACCACGCTATTCCGGCGGGTGACCATCATGGCCCACGTGCCGCTCGACGCCCGCAGCTCGCCGATGAAGCGGCGACGAGCTGGCAGAGGCCACATGGTTCGCCGCGCTCGGGCGTCAGGCTCTGGGGAAACGGCGTGACCAGGCTCTTCCTGTGCGGCGACGTGATGATCGGCCGCGGCATCGATCAGGTCATGCCGCGGTCGGTCGATCCGCGCCTGTTCGAGCCGTACATCGACACCGCCGAGGCGTACGTGAAGCTGGCGGTCGATGCCAACGGCCCGATCCCGAGGCCCGTCGCACCCGCGTACGTCTGGGGAGCCGCCCTGGAGGCGATCGACGCCTTGGAGCCCGATGTCCGGATCGTCAACCTCGAAACGGCCGTCACGACGAGCGCGGTGGCCTGGCCCGGCAAGGAGGTCCTCTACCGCACCCATCCGGCCAACGTTGACGTGTTACGAGCCGCCCAAATCGACTGCTGCGCTCTCGCCAACAATCACGCCCTGGACTGGGGCTACCCCGGGCTCCGCGAGACGCTCGACACCGTTCACGAGGCCGGGCTGGCGACGGTGGGTGCGGGCCAAGATCTGGCCGAGGCGCAGGCCCCCATCTCCGTCAATGGCCCCGATGGCCGAGTCATCGTGGTCGCCTTCGCCTCGACGACCAGCGGGACGCCGATCGAGTGGGCGGCGTGTCCCGATCAGCCGGGCGTCGACGTCACAGACGAATGGTCGGACGAGGTCGCGCAGGCGATCAGGACTCGGCTGCAGGGTGTCAAAGATCACGGCGACGTCGTCGTCGCCTCGGTCCACTGGGGCTCGAACTGGGGATACGAGATCCCGAATGAGCAGCGGCGACTCGCCCGTGAGCTCATCGACATCGGCGGCGTCGACGTCGTCCACGGCCATTCCTCTCATCATCCAAGGGCCATCGAGCTGTACCGGGGCCGACTGATCCTCTACGGCTGCGGCGACTTCATCACGGACTACGAGGGGATCGTCGGCTACGAGGCCTTCCGAGACGACCTGGTGCTGGCCTATTTCCCGAACCTCGACCCGACCACCGGACGGACGATCCGCCTGGACATGATTCCGTTCCGGCTGAGGCGATTCCGGCTGACGAGGCCGTCGGAAGCCGACGCGACCTGGCTCGCCGACACGCTGGATCGCCAGAGCCGTCCGTTCGGTCTCCGCGTCGAGCTCGGATCGGATCGAACCCTGGTGGCCCACCCCTCGGTGGGGTCGTAACGTAAGGCTGCCCTGGGCCAGTCTTGCGCCGCTACCCCGCGCATGCCAGGTCGGCCGCCCACTACAGTCGCCATCGCAGGTCCACGCTGTAGTCGAGGTGGGCGCGAAGCATCGCCAGCGCCTCGCTCCAGCCCTCGATCGATTTCGCCCACGCATCGAGCGCATCCGGCTGATCGATCGGGAACGGGCCATCTTCGAGTGCCAGACGGCTGCCGTACCCCGACGCCTCAATCGTCACCCTGACGGTCGTGACCAAGCTGTGATCTGGGAACCACGGCCACCGGAAGACGAAGCTACGACTTGGGTTCGCCTCGATTACATCCCACCACACCCGCCGCTCGGACCATACCAGGACCGAGCGCGACCCAACCGCAAGGCCGCCCTCGATCTGCTCTGGGAACCACCGAGCGAGCTCCTCCGGGTCGGCCCACGCGCGGAACACTCGCTCGGGTGCCGCGTTGAGGCGTCGGCGCATCCGGACCCAGCGTTGGAGTGTCCCGACTGGCGGATCAGCCTGTTCGTCGTCCATCAGCAGACCCTCGCGATAGCCTCAGTTTGGGCTGGCCGGACTGCCGACGCACCACCGTCGAGACCATTCCTCCTCAGCTTGGCACATGCTCCGCCCTGGGGCCTATGGATCGATCGGCGAGACGTTCGGCGCCGCCTCGTCCGCGGGGCCGCCGGTCGGGGTCCGGGAATCGAGAACCGCCCGGACGCGACCGGCAAGCTCGGCCGCCGAGAAGGGCTTCTCGAGGAGCTCGACCCCCTCCGGCAACAGGCGCCGGTCGGTGATCCTGTCCGCCGTGTAACCGGAGGCAAACAGGACGGCGGCCTCCGGGTGCAGCGAATGGATCGCCTGAACGACCTCGGGCCCGCTGAGCCCGGGCATCACGACGTCGCTCACGATCAAGTCGATTCGCTCCACGTGAGCGCGTGCCAGCTCGATTGCGGTCGAGCCGTCGGTCGCGGAGATCACCCGGTAGCCCAGTCCGGTCAGGAGTCGCCGGCAAAGCTCCGAGATGGCGATCTCGTCCTCGACGAAGAGGATCGTCTCCCGATCGGCCGACCTGGCCGGTTCGGTCCCAGCCGCCGACGGCGTCGGATCATCGCCCGTGGCAGGGAGCCGGATCTCGACCGACGTGCCCGCACCCGGGATCGACCGCAGCTGGACCGTCCCGCCGGACTGGGTGACGAAACCGTAGACCATCGCCAGGCCCAGCCCGCCCCCCCGCTCCCGTGGTTTCGTCGTGAAGAACGGTTCGAACACCTGATCGTGGAGCTCTGGTGCGATCCCCGCGCCGGTATCGGAGACGGTCACCACGCCCCAGACGGGAATCCGATCGGTGCCAGCGTCCGCATCCGACATCTTGCGGGTCGTGGTGATCGTCAACGTGCCTCCGTCCGGCATGGCGTCGCGGGCATTGGCGGCCAGGTTCAGGAGCGCCTGCTCGAACTGGCCGGGATCGACGCGGACCCGCACAGGTGCGGAGCCGTGATGCACCCGCAGCTCGATCCCGTCCCCGAGCAGCTGCTCCACGAGTGGGCTGATCGACCCGACGAATTGCGTGACGTCGACGACCTCCGGATGGAGCACCGATCGTCGGGCGAAGACGAGCAGCTGGCGGGTGAGCTGCCGGGCCCGGCTGACCGCGTCCGAGATCGTCCGGGCATCATCCTTGACCTCCGGTTCGCTGGCTTCAGCCTCGATGAGCTCGGCGAACCCGCCCACGGCCGTGAGCGTGTTGTTGATGTCATGCGCGACCCCGCCGGCGAGATGGCCCACCGCCTCCATCTTCTGGGCCTGTTGGAGCTGCGCCTGGAGGGTGGCCCGCTCCGTGACGTCGATGACGTGGACCGTGACCCCCAGTGTGTTGCCGTGACTGTCGTGGCGAACGTCGGCGTGGACCTCGACGACGAGCTCCCGGCCGCCCCGATCTCGCGCGCGGGCCTGCTCGCCGCGGATGGTTTCGCCGGCCAGCGTCCGATCGACGAGCTCTCGCAGACCGCCTCGACCGCCGAGCGGATCGATCGATTGGGGAAGGGACCGGCCGAGCATGTCGTCCGACGGCCAGCCGAAGAGGCGCTCGGCAGCGGGGTTCCAGACGCTCACCGCCCCGGAGACCTCCAGGCCGATCGTCGCGACCGGCGACGAGGCGATCAGCGTCTGGAGGAGTTCGGAGGTGTCGCTGAGCGCCCGCTCGGCCTCGACGCGGGCGGCGATCTCCAGCGCGGCTCCATCGAGCGCGCTGGCCTGCTGGTCGCCGGCGCGCCATAGCAGACCGAGGGTGCACGCGGCGACGAGCCCGAACGCGACGACGGTCAGCACTGGATCGTGGTCATCCAGCGGGCCGGCAGGCCGGCCGACCTCGACGAGCGCGACGCTGATGGTCGCGACGGCTCCCGCGGCGACGTACGCGGCGATCGACGCGGCACCGCGGACGTGGTTCTGGATGAGGCCGATGCCTATGATCGGGACGAGGATCGCAAAGGCAATGCCGAAGGTGAACAGGCTCGCCGTCAGAACCGCCTCGAGGTAGAGGAGGACACAGACGAGCGCCAGGAGCGCGCGTCGACTCCCACGAGTCACGAGGAGGACGGCGACCACGATCGACGGGATGCCGGCGGTCGTGATCCACGCCAGGCCCCGCGATGGATTGACGATCTGCCCGGCCGCGCCCACGAGCATCGCCAGTACGCCGGTGGCGATCAACAGGGCTCGGAGGCGGGCGTCCTCTCTTGGTGCCCATCGAACGGCGTTGTTCCGGAGTCGGTGCGTTCCGATCTGCATCTGCCGCGATCGCTCGAACTCTTCCGGCCCGCTCACCGGGCGAGAACAGGGGCAGAGCATAGTCCACCCAACAAGATGGGCCGCGACGGGAACCGATCTCCGGCGTTTTTCGTCCTCGGCGCGCTCGATGAGTCCCGTGCCGCAGGGACGGCTCGGCTGCCGGTAGCGGCGGTATCCGCGGAGGCCCCGGCGGCCGTATCCTCACCGGGACACCTCGGCGGCCCGAGCGGGCGCGTGAACAGCACGTGCAGCCTGTCGACACGTGGCGTTCGATGGACGATCCAGGAGGATCGCCGAAGCAGGAGGAGGAGTGACGGTGAAGCGGAGATTCACGATCATCGCCGCGGTTCTCGCGGTCGTCTTCGCGGCATGCGCGGGCGCCAACCCCAGCACGGCGCCGGCGAGCGGTGGGGCGGGTGCGTCGCAACCGGCAGGCGCCAGTGGCGGCGCGGCCGTCAGCCTGTCGATCGAGAGCTGGCGAAACGACGACCTGACGATCTGGTCGGACAAGATCATTCCGGCCTTCCAGGCCAAGTACCCGAACATCAAGGTGACGTTCAATCCGACCGCGCCCGCCGACTACAACGGGGTCCTCAACACCAAGCTGGAGGGCGGTCAGGCCGGTGACCTGATCACCTGCCGGCCGTTCGACGCGTCGCTCGAGCTCTTCAAGAAGGGCTACCTCGCGCCGATCAACGATCTGCCCAACCTGAAGAACTTCGGCGATGTGGCGAAGAGCGCCTGGATCACCGACGACGGCAAGGACGTGTTCTGCATGCCCATGGCCTCGGTCATCCACGGCTTCATCTACAACAAGGATGTCTTCGACAAGCTCGGCATCAAGAAGCTCCCGACGACGGTCGCCGAGTTCCACGCGCTGCTCGACCAGATCAAGGCCGACGGCAAGTACACGGCCCTCGCGATGGGCACGAAGGACATGTGGGAATCGGCCACGATGGGCTTCCAGAACATCGGGCCCAACTATTGGAAGGGCGAGGAAGGCCGCAAGGCGCTCATCGCCGGGACCGCGAAGTTCACGGACAAGCCCTACATCGACACGTGGACCGAGCTCGCCTCATGGAAGAAGTTCCTGCCTTCCGGGTTCGAGGCGATCGCATATGCCGACGCGCAGCAGTACTTCTCGAGCGGCAAGGCCGCGATGTATCCCGCGGGCTCCTGGGACATCGCCTACTTCGAGGGCCAGGGCGTGAAGATCGGCTTCTTCGGCCCACCGCTCCCCGAGGCCGGCGCTCCGTGCTACATCAGTGACCACACCGACATCGCGCTTGGCGTCAACGCCAAGAGCGCGCATCAGGCCGAGGCGAAGACGTTCCTGGACTGGGTCGGCAGCGACGAGTTTGCCACGCTGTACGCCAATGCCCTGCCCGGCTTCTATTCGCTGTCCAACAATCCCGTGACGCTCAGTGACCCGGTCGCCCAGGAGGCCGTCGATCTGCGCAAGACCTGCAAGTCGACGATCCGCAACTCGTATCAGATCCTGTCGCGCGGCGACACGACCAAGGGCCAGAAGAACCTCGAAAACGAGCTCTGGCGTGTCACCGCAGCCGTGATCAACGGCAAGCTTTCCCCGGCAAACGCTGCCAAGGAAATCCAGGACGGCCTGGATCAGTGGTACAAGCCGGCGTCCTGAGCCGGCTCGGCGGTCCCGGCGCCGACAGGCGCCGGGACCCACCCGCAACTCCCTCCATCGAGGGGCGCCACCGATGACGACGCTGTCCGGAGGCCGGCGCAGACGGCGGCCGTTTCCCTGGCACCTCGTGGTGTTCCTGGGTCCCGCCGTCGCGCTCTACAGCGTGTTCATGGTGTTTCCGTTGTTCGACTCGCTGCGGCTCAGCCTGTTCGGGCCGGGCGGCGCCGGCACCGGCGTATTCGTCGGGCTCGACAACTATGTCCGGCTCCTGACCGACTCCAACTGGGCGCCGCGGTTCTGGGGCGCCCTGCAGAACAACGTGGTCTTCTTCGCGATCCACATGCTCGTCCAGAACCCGATCGGTCTCCTCCTGGCCGTGATCCTCAGCACCCGCGTCCTTCGCGGCCGCGCCATCTACCGGACGCTGATCTTCGCGCCGACCGTCCTGTCGGTCGTCATCGTGGGCTTTATCTGGAAACTGATCCTCAACCCGCTGTGGGGCGTCACCGAGGGCGCCCTGAGTGCGGTCGGCCTCGGAGACCTGTTCGGGCCCTGGCTCGGTCTCCAGGGCCCCGCGCTCATCGTGGTCAGCCTCATGTCGGTCTGGCAGTACGTCGGCATCCCGATGCTGCTCTTCTCGGCCGCATTGCTGGCCATCCCCGACGAGGTCATCGAGGCGGCGCGGGTCGACGGCGCCGGCCCCTGGCGGATCTTCAGCCGGATCCAGCTGCCGATGATCGCCCCCACGATCGGCATCGTCGCGATCCTCACGTTCGTGGGCAATTTCAACGCGTTCGACCTGATCTATGCGGTCCAGGGCGGGCTGGCCGGTCCGGAGTTCAGCACGGACATCATGGGCACCCTGTTCTACCGGACGTTCTTCGGGTTCCAGCTCCAGCTCGGCAGCCCGACGATGGGCGCGACGGTGGCCGGGATGATGTTCGTCATCATCCTGTTCGGCGTCTGCCTGTACCTCTTCGCCGTGCAGCGCCGCCTCGTGGCGTACGAGGCGTGAGGGCGTGGCGATGAACCGGTGGCGGCGGACCGTCACGCCGTCGGCGATCGGCAAGCACGCGGTGCTCCTGGGGTACACGACGATCGCCCTGTTCCCGATCGTGCTGGTCGTGATGAACTCGTTCAAGGCGCGCAACGCGATCTTCAGCGATCCCGTCCTCCCGCCGACGACGTCGACGTTCAGCACGATCGGCTACGACACGATCGGCAAGCGCGGCGAGTTCCCGACGTGGCTGGGCAACAGCGTGATCGTCACCGGCGCAACGCTCCTCCTCGTGGTGGTGCTCGGTGCGATGGCGGCCTTCGCCCTGTCGCGCTATCGATTCCGGGGCAGCCGGCTGCTGGGTCTGTACCTCGCCGTCGGGATCATGATCCCGATCCGCCTGGGGACGGTCAGCATCCTCAGCCTGATCGTGGGGCTTGGCCTGGGAAACTCCCTCCTCGCCTTGATCCTCGTCTACACGGCGGCCGGACTGCCGCTTGCCGTGTTCGTCCTGTCGAACTTCTTCCGCGAGGTGCCTCGGGAACTGGAGGACGCGGCGAGGGTCGACGGCGCGGGCCATTTCCGGATCTTTGCGATGGTGGCTCAGCTCGCCCGCCCGGCGATCGCGGCCGTGGCGATCCTGACGATGATCCCGGTCTGGAACGACCTCTGGTGGCCGCTGATCCTGGCCCCGGGTCGTTCGACCGCGACCCTGACGCTCGGAACGCAGCAGTTCCTGGGGCAGTTCGTCAGCGACTTCAATGCCGTCCTGGCCGCCCTCACGATCGCGATCATCCCGATGCTCGTGCTCTACGTCCTGTTCAACCGCCAGTTCATCCGCGGGCTCATGGGCGGCGCCCTGAAGTGACCGGCGGGCGGCCGGCCCGGTTCCGCGTCGGCATCGTCCGCGCCGCGCCCGGACCGATCGAGCTGGCCCGCCCCGCTCAGTGTCCCCGCAGCTCAAGCCGATAGAGCACGCCGGACTGATCCAGATATCGGCGACCCCAGGGCAAGGCCAGGGGCGCGACAGGGACGAGGTCGAACGAGCCGCGCAACCGGTCGAGTCCTCCCTCGAACGGGAAGAGCGCGTAGAGCGGACGCTGTTGGGCGACCTCCTCGAGCGGCCCGGTGACGCGGTCGCAGGTGACGCGAGCGGCGGGGTCGAAGGCCCACAGCGACAGGTCTGGGCGCTGGCCCTCGATGCAATGGGCGTAGCTCAGGTTCGTCAACGCATCCCAGTAGGTGAGCAGCACCGCATTCGGCGGCAGGTGCGCGAAGACGGACGGTGAGAACTGGTCTCCAGCTCGATTGGCGCTCTGGTCGTGGCTGGCCCAGTTGCCCATCGCAATCACGATCGGCAGCACGAGCAGGACCACCTGGACGGCGGCCGTCCTCGGCCCCAGCCGGGCGGCGAGGACCGCAACGAGGGCCTCCAGCGCGACCGCCAGCCAGACCGCCAGGACGAACCAGGCAACCAGCAGGTAGTGGTCCAGGTCGCCCAGGTAATTCGCAAAGACATAGACGCTCACGAGCGCAATCAGCGCGAGCATGAGCGCAGCCCAGCGATCGCGAATGAGATGGATGACGCCGCCGATCAGGCCCAGGACGAGGAAGGCCGGGTTCGACTGCGCCTGGATCTGGTCGACGACCCCGGGCAGCGCCCGCCATGCCGCACCCAGGCTCTCCGCCGACCCGAAATGCATGTCTCCCCGGAATTGGGCGCCGGTGATCAGGCTCGACACGCCATCCCACGTCTGCAGCGACCCGTAGACCTCGGGTGGGCCGAACAGGGCACGAAGGGGGATGAACAGGTACAGCGAGACGCCGGCGAGAACCAGCAGCCCTGCCTGGACGAGCAACACGGGTCGTTCGATGAGCCTTCGCCGCGCGTCGACCAGGACGAAGAGCACGACGATCGGGACGACGGTCAGCGCCAGGAGATGGTTCGCGAGCGACAGGCCGGCCAGGAGGCCACCGAGCCGAAGATCGGAATCCCGGCGCTCCGCCCGCCAGACGAGCGCCCGATGGATCACGAGGGCGACGAGGAGCAGATGGAGCCCGTTCATCTCGGAGAACGTCGCCTCCAGCCACAGCGTCCCTGTCACCGCCAGGGTCAGCCCGGCGATCGCAGCGAGGACCGGGCGGACGCCGAGCCTGGTCGAGACGAGGACGACGGCAGCGGCGCCGCCGGCCGCGGCCACCGCCGACAGGAGATTCGCGCGGTATGCGATGGAGCCCATCGGGAGGAGGCTGAACGCCTTGCCGAGCAGGACGTAGAGCGGGTAGCCCGTCGGGTGGGGCACGCCCAGCTGGGCCGGGATCATCTGCATCTCGCCCCAGTCGCCGAAGCTGGAGCCGGGCAGCAGCGTCCGCAGGTAGACGACCATCGCGACGGCGAAGACGCCAGCGGCGGCGATGCCGGTCGCGCTCACGTCCGGTCGCCCGATCGGGCGTGTGGGGTGTCTGGCCATCAACGGGGCAATGGGATGATTCGGCGTCAGCGGGCAGTGCCTCCAAGGCCAGCGTAGCGAACAACGGGAACGGCGCGTGTGCCGGGGGACATGAAAGGCCGGCGGCTCTCGCCGCCGGCCTGTTCGAGCGCGACTGCTGGGATCAGTCGGGCCTGTGATTCTCGCTCTTGCCCTTCTTGACGGCCTTGTCGCCATGCGTGCCCCGAGCCACGATGCTGACCGCGCCGCCATGGTTGTCATTCGGCCCGCCGACGGCCGTCTCGTCCTGCGCCACCGCGCTCACCTCGGCACCGTGCGCACCCTGGGCGCCGGTTTCGCTGTCGCCGTCGGTGTCCTCGTCGGCCTCGGGCGAGTCGGTGTCCGGCGCCTCGACCTCCGGGATCTCGGTCGGGTCGTCCTGCGTCACTTCGGCGACGGTCGTCGTCTCGCGGTGCGGGTTCGCGGCGAATGCGACACCGGCGGTGAGCGCCACGCCCACGATTGCGGCGGCGATGGCTCGTGTCTTCTTCACGTGTGTGTCACCTCTGCGCTGCCCCGGCCGGTTGATCGCGGTGGTTTCGGCGATACATAACTTGATAACGACACGGAGCGGGCCGGGGTTAGGGGTACGATCGTCCTGGGCCGCGCGGCGCCACGATGCGCTCGGGCAACATCCGACGCCCGTCGAGCGTCTTCAATGATGGCGCCGGGCGACGGCTGGCAGGCAGACACGGATCGCCCGGCGCCGCCACGATTCCGGGGATCAGAACCCGAGCCCAGCGAGGCGCGGCGCCATCCGGCGCGCGGCCCGGGCGCGGTGTGAGATCGCATCCTTCTCGGCTGGAGAATATTGGCCCAGCGTTCGCCCGCCGGGCGGTTCCGATGCGGGCTCGAAGATCGGGTCGTATCCGAAGCCTCCACTCCCCTTTGCCATGGCGGCGATGCGGCCGCGACAGGTGCCTCGCGTCACGGTCAGCGGCATGCCGCCGCGCGGACCTGCGGCACCTGGCAACGCGAGCGCCAGGACGCACACGTACCGGGCGCCGCGGCGCTCCGCCGGCAGGCCGTCGAGCGCGGCGAGCAGCTTGGCGTTGTTGTCGTCATCGCTGGCGGCCTCGCCGGCGTAGCGCCTGGTCCTCACTCCGGGGCCGCCGCCGAGCGCATCGACCTCGAGGCCCGAGTCGTCGGCGAGCGTGGGCAGGCCGGACAGGCGAGCGTAGAACCGGCCCTTCAGGCGGGCGTTCGCCTCGAAGGTGGAGCCCGTCTCCTGGACCTCGTCGGCGATCCCGAGCTCGCGGAGGGAGATGAGGGTGGCCCGCTGTGGGCGCAGCAGCTCACGCAGCTCGCGCAGCTTGTGCTGGGAATGAGTGGCGACCAGGATGCGCCGTCCCCCGGTCGGCGTCGCGGCATGGTCCGCACTCACCGCCGGACGGTGGCGATCGCCTCCGCCTGCGCGGCGAACAGGCGCTCCAACCCGGTCCCGGCCAGGTCGAGGAGACCGTTCATGGCCGCCCGGTCGAACGGTTTGCCCTCCGCCGTGCCCTGCAGCTCCACGTATGTCCCCGCGTCCGTGCCAACGACGTTGAAGTCGACCTCCGCGTGGGAGTCCTCGCCGTAATCCAGGTCGAGCAGGGGCTCGCCACCAACGATCCCGACGCTGACGGCCGCGATCTTGGCGACGAGGAGACGCTCCATGCCGTAGGCGATGAGGGCGGCGGCGAGCGCGACGTAGCCGCCGGTGACCGATGCCGTGCGCGTCCCGCCGTCCGCCTGGAGCACATCGCAGTCCACGGTGACGGTCCGCTCGCCCAGGCGGGCCAGGTCGACGACCCCGCGCAGCGACCGGCCGATGAGTCGCTGGATCTCGTGTGTGCGGCCGCCGATCCGGCCCCTGGCCGATTCCCGCTCCGTCCGCTCCGCCGTCGCCCGTGGCAGCATCGCGTACTCGGCCGTCACCCAGCCCGTGCCTTTGCCGCGAAGATGCGGCGGGACACGGTCCGCGATCGTGGCGGCGCACAGGACCTCCGTGTCACCCACCCGGATGCGGCAGGACCCTTCGGCCCACTTCTGGACGCCCAGCGTCAGGGTCACCGCACGGAGCTGGTCCGGTCGCCGGCCGTCCGCCCGGATCGTGGCCGGCCGATTGCCGATGGTCATCGTGCCTCCTCTGTTGCGCCCCCAGCTGCGGACGCCCGCGTCGCAGATGCCCGTGCCTCAGATGCCTGTGTCCCAGATGCCTGTGCCACGGCCGCGGCTGCCAACTCCGCGTCCGCCGGCTCGGCCATGCCGGCCCGCTCGAGCGCCTTGGCCGCGTCCCACAGCTCGTCCAGAGCGGCAAAGTCCAGGTCGCGCAGGGCGACGCCACGCTCTGCGGCCAGCCGCTCCACCTCCCGGAACCGCCGCCGGAACTTGTCATTGGCGGCCCGAAGGGCAGCCTCGGCCTGGAGTCCGTACCGCCGGCCGACGTTGACCAGGGCCATGAGCAGGTCGCCCAGCTCCTCGCTCCGGTCCGCGGGCGTCTCGGCGGCAAGCAGCTCGGCCAGCTCCTCGTGGACCTTCTCCACGACGCCCTCCACGGTCGGCCAGTCGTAGCCGAGGTTGGCCGCCCGCTCCTGCATCTCCTGGCTGGCGGCCAGCCCCGGCAACGAGATGCTGATGCCATCGAGGGCACTCCTGGTGGTGGCGTGCGTGCCGCCTCCGTCCAGGGCCTCGGCTGCCTCGGCGGCCTGGGCCCGCTCGGCGGCCTTGATTCGCTCCCACTGCCTGTTCACGTCGGATGCGGTACGAGCCTCCGCGTCGCCGAAGACGTGCGGGTGGCGCCGGACGATCTTCGACCCGATCGCCTCCTGCACGTCGGCCAGGTCGAAGACTCCTGCCTCCGCGGCGAGTTGCGCGTGCAGCACGACCTGGAGAAGCAGATCGCCGAGCTCGCCGGCCAGCTCCGGGCTCGCGCCGCGCTCCAGCGCGTCGTAGACCTCGTAGGCCTCCTCCAGGAGATGGCCACGCAGCGAGGCGTGGGTCTGCTCGCGGTCCCAGGGGCAGCCATCGGGCTGGCGGAGCCGGTTCGACAGCCAGGGCAGTGCCCAGGGGCTGGCTGGAGCCAGCTCAGGGGCGACGGCGGGCAGGTACAGGGGTGCGGTCAGGTCGACCGCGCCCAGTCCACCGATCGTCGTCCCGTCCCTCACCCCCAAGCGACCGATCGGATGCTCCGTTGGGTAGAGCCGCCGGAGGAGGCTCAGCGGCTCGCGGCCGCGCGGTCCGTGACGTCCCGGCAACGGCGCCACCTCGCGGGCGCGCTCGGCCAACTCGTCAACCGGCGGCGCTTCCACGCCGCGTGGTGCCAGTATCCCCAGCGGCACGAGCATGACCGGCCGGGCCGGGTCGAGGGAGGTGGCGATCAGCCGCTCGGTGGCGATGACCTGGAGGCCGGCGGCCGGGTCCAGACCCCAGCGGACCCGGGCCTCGGCGACGAGGGCGTCCAGCATCGCCGTGCGTCAGGCGCCGCCGGCCGACTGGTACGCCGGATCGGTCTCGATCTTGGCCTTCGCCTTCTCGGCCGCGTACCAGTTGTCGAACGCGCCCGACTTGAGTGTCTCGAGCTGCTCGCCCGTGGCGACCCGTGTCTCGACCTTGGTCACCTTGAACAGGTAGATGCTCGAGCCGTCCTTCACCTGATCGCTGACCGCGCCCACCTGCAGGCCGAAGATCGCGTCCTCCAGCGTCTTGGACAGCTGGTACCGAGCGACCCAGCCGATGTCGCCGCCCTTGTCGGCCTCGGGCCCGTCCGACTTCTCCTTGGCAACAGCGGCGAAGTCCGCGCCCCCGGCGAGCTGCTGCTTGATGGCGGTCATCCGGGTGCTGGCCGGTGCCTTGCGTTCGATGAACTGGATGACGTGCCAGCCGAACTGAGATGCGACCGGCGGCAGCAGCTGGTCCTTGACCAGGCCTTCCTTGAAGACGGCCGCGCCGAAGGCAGGATCCACGCTCTCCTGGGTCAGGAAGGGCAGGTCGCCGCCCTCCACGGCCGACGTGGTGTCCGCGCTGTCGCGCTTGGCGATCTCCGCGAACTTCGACGGATCCTTCTTGAGGACCTCGTACGTCGCTTCGGCCTTCGCCTTGGCCTCGGCCCATGCCGGATCGGTGGACGGGGCCGGGCTGGCGCTGGCGTCGCCGCCGGGTGCGTACAGGATGTGGCGCACCTTCACCTGATCGGCGACGATCGGCTGCCCGGTCTGCTGGTCGGTGTCCTCGTTGAGGACGATCTCGCTCACCTGGCGCTGCTCGCTCGGCTTCGTGGTCGCATCGGACGCGATCCGGTCCATGAGCGCCTCCCGCAGGAGGTCGGCCTTGACGGCACGGCGGTAGAGGTCCAGCGAGATGTTGCTGTCCTTGATCTTGTCCTGGTAGCCGGGGTCGACCGTCTGGGGCGCGATGTCGGTCACCCGGCCGATGCGGTAGCTGCCGTCCGCCCCCTCGACGACATCGGTGTTGTCGCCGACCTTGAGCGTGAACAGCGCTGCCAGGAACGCCGGATCCTGGTCGGTGGCATCGGCCTGGACGTACCCCACGTCGCCATCGGTGCCTGCGCTGCCCAGTGATCCGGCCTTGGCGACGTCCTCCCATTTCTGGCCGGCCCGCAGCCGGGCGAGGGCGACTTCCGCGGCGGACCGTGCCGCCTTCTTCTGGGCCGCGGTCGGCACGGTCGCCGGCGCGGTGACGTCGGGGGCGAACTCGATGAGCCAGGCGTGACGCTGCTCCTTGATCGTCGCCTCCTCGACGAGCCGGCCGGTGATCTGCTGATCGGTCACGGTGACGCCCAGCTGAGCCGCCAGCTGGGACTGCAGCTCGGCGTCGATGAGCTGCCCGAGCGCCTGTCCCAGCAACTGGCCGGTGTTGGAGCGCTGCTGCTCGACGGCCGAGAGCTGCTGTTCCCCCGCCTCGGTCGTCATGCGCCCGGCATTCATTTCATCCCTGACCCGGGAGGCGATCTCGTTGAGGCGCCAGCCGTCCACCGCGTAGCGGTCGCGCAGGTCGTCCTTGCTGATGGCGTGCCCGTTGACGCTGGACACGGTCGCGAAATGGTCGCCGTAGAAGCTGGCGGCCGCGGCCGCGCCCAGGATGAGCACGGAAACCACGATCACCACGCCGAAGGCGACATTGGTGAGCAGGGTTCGTCGACCGGTCTGGCGCGATCTGTCGCTCCGCCGGGTGGTTGATCGAGCTCGAAGGGTCATTCGGAGATGAGGGTCCTGTTCAGGGGGTCACGGCGCAGGGGCCGGTCGGATTCGGGGCGGTATCGTACCCTATCGCCACCTGCAGGCATCCCGGAGGACGGCGCCGATCCACCCCGACCCGCCATTCGGCGGCAGCCCAATCGTCGTGACCGGCGGCTCGCGAAACGATCGGCGCATCGCGCCGTCGCGCGGCTGGCCGACCACCCACCGGCTCCGTCGCATCGCGGGATCCCCGCGGACGGCTCGCGCCGGTTGGCTCCTGGCGACCGCTGTCCTGGCGGCGCTGGGAGCCGTAGCCAGGCAGGAGGGTGTTCCCCGGCTTCGGACGATCTGGGCCGAGGACGGGGCGGTGTTCGCTCAATGCGCCTTCGACCAGTCATTGCTCCGGTGCCTCGTGACCCCGTATGACGCCTGGATCCTGGCGCTTCCCAGGCTTCTCGCGTCAATCGCGACCGCGTTCGATCCGTCGTTGCTGTCGTACGCCCTGACCGCTCTCGCCGCGATCGTCACGGCCGGAGCTGCGGTCCTCGTCGCGCGGGCGGTCGCGGACACGACCGGCTTCCACCTTGGCGCCTTCGTTGCCGGTGCGAGCCTGTCGCTGGTCTATTCGGCGGGAGGCGAGATCGGCGGCAACCTCACGAACCTGCACTGGGTCCTCCTCGCCGCTGGCGTCGCGGTCACGATCTCGACCTGGCTCGGCCACCGGTTCGATTGGGCGGACGGCGTCCTCATCGCCCTGCTGGTGACGAGCACGCCCTTCGGCGTGTTGATCGTCGCGTTCGCCGCGATCGGCGCGATGCTGCGACGACCCCACATGCTCCGCGTCACGCTCCTGGCGGGCGCCGTCGCGCTCGTTCAGCTCGGCGTCACTCTCACGACGCCCCGGATCGGCCTTCCGGTCGACCCACTCGCCCAGGGCGCACCGCTGTGGCTGTATCCCCTCGCGCTCGTTCGGTTGTACCTGGACACGGTCGTTGCGGTGGGGATCTTTGGCGGTCGAGCGGTCGTGCCCGATTGGCTCATCAGCGGCGGCGTGACCGTGACGATCCTCATCCTCCTGGCCCGCTCGACGCGGCAGACGAGGCCGGCGACTGACGGACGGTCGGATCCGGCCGGCCGTTCGAGCGTCGTCGACGCGGTGGCCGTCGGCGCGATGATCGGCGCCGGCATGGCGGTGTTCGCCGCCTCGTGGCTGCTCAATCACTACGTCACGAGCCGGCACATCTACGTCGCATCCGCCCTCACGGTCGTTGCCATCGTCGTGGGTCTCGGCCGCCTGCGCACCGACCCGCCGGATGGAGCGACGCATCCGAGAGGGTCGCCCGTGGAGCGCGCAGTCCAGGTCCTGGTCGCCCTGGCGCTGGCAATCGGGTTCGCCAGCTCTTTTCGGGTGGACAGCACGGCCGGGCTGGGTCCTGATTTCCCCGCCGAAGTCGCGGCGGGACGTCCGCAATGCCAGGCCGGAGCCCAGGTCCTGGTGCTCCGGATCTCGCCCCTGCCGACCTCGGCGAATCCCACGATCTGGGAGATCACGATCCCCTGTGATCGGCTCCGGGGCTGACGGCACGGACTGAACGCCGCGGTCTCCTGCGGCCTGCCCACTTCCGAAACAGGAGCCCGGTCCCGGCCGCGAGCTGCGACGCGCTACTCTATCGCCACGTTTCCGACCGCTGGAGGACGCGAGAATCGACGACCAGCCATTCCGCGGCGCACGCATCCTCGTGACCGGAGGGTCCGGCACGATCGGCGCCCGGCTTGTCGATCGGCTCCTTGGCTTCGAGCCCGAAGTCGTCCGCGTCTTCGGCAGGGACGAGACGAAGCAGTTCTACCAGCGCCACGGATCTCGTGACCAACGGAATATCCGATTCCTGATCGGCGACATCCGGGACCGCGATCGCCTCACGCGCGCGCTCGAACGCATCGACATCGTCTTCCACTGCGCGGCGCTCAAGCACGTCGAATCGGGCGAGTACAACCCGTTCGAGGCCACCCAGACCAACGTCATCGGGACCCAGAACCTGATCGACGCGGCCCTCGCCGGCGGGGTCCGGACGCTCATCCTCACCTCGTCGGACAAGGCGGCCAACCCCAGCTCGGTCATGGGAGCCACGAAGCTGCTGGCCGAGAAGCTCGTCACCGCAGCGAACA
>DASPWU010000078.1:0-7171 GCA_035637675.1 Candidatus Limnocylindria bacterium
ACGGTCGGGTCACCGGTGTACTCCCGCCATGTTGCCGGTCCGCTGTCGGCGTGATGGGCGACGGCCAGGCTGAGATGGCCCAGGCGGCCGGAGGCGATGATGTCGGCCAGCCAGCGCGTCTGGCGGGTCGCCGCCACGGCCGGTGCGCACAGGAGCAGCAGACCTCGCTTTCGGGCCATGGCGATCAGTCGATCGGCATCGGCCAGTGTGCTGGCCAGGGGCTTCTCCGAGTAGACCTGGACGCCGGCCTCCAGGCACGCGGCGGTGACCTGAGCGTGCGCCGGAGCCGGACTGATGTTGAAGGCCGCATCCAGCCGGCCGTCGCGGAGCAGGTCCTCGAGATTCGTCCAGGTGCGGACGTCGGGCCAGACACCGCGCATGGCATCGGCGGCCCCCGCCGCCTTCTCGCTGTCGGTGTCGCAGCAGCCCACGAGCTCGACCCGGTCGGCGAGCGTCGCCAGCGCCGGCAGATAGCGCCGGTGAGCCACGTCGCCGCACCCAAGGACCCCGACCCGGAGCCGGTTGGCCCGTTCGGCCATCATGAGTCGTCGAGGGCGTGGCCGAGGTCGCCGATGAGATCGGTGGCTGCCTCGATGCCGCACGACAGGCGGACGAGCGCCTCCGGGATCTCGAGCGGCGACCCCGCGACGGAGGCGTGGGTCATCACGGCCGGCACCTCGATGAGCGATTCGACGCTGCCGAGCGACTCGGCCAACGTGAACAGGCGCGTCGCCGCGCAGATCGCCTCCGCTCGCTGACGAGCGGTGCGCCCGTGGCGACCGCCCGCTCGCGGCAGGAAGCTCACCATCCCGCCCGGCAGCCGCATCTGGCGCGCGGCGATCCCGGCCTGGGGATGGGCGTGCCGGCCATCGGCAAGGCCGGGATAGATGAGCACGTCGATATCGTCGCGATCGGCCAGGAAACGCGCGACCGCAACGCCGTTGGCGGCATGGCGCTCGGTCCGAAGCGCGAGCGTCCGCAGCCCGCGCAGGACGAGGAAGCAGTCGAAGGGGCCGGGCACCGCGCCGCCGGCGTTCTGCAAAAAGCGGAGGCGTTCGGCAACCTGTTCCCGGCTCGTGACGATCACGCCGTTGACGGTGTCGGAGTGACCGGCCAGGTACTTCGTGGCCGAGTGGAAGACGACGTCGGCGCCGTGGTCCAAGGGCTGCTGCAGGGCGGGCGAGGCGAACGTGTTGTCGACGACGATGAGCGGCCGCTCGCCGCCCGCGCCGCGATGGCCGGCGACGACATCGGCCACTCCGGCGATGTCGACGAGCTTGAGGAGCGGGTTGGTGGGCGTCTCGAACCAGACGAGGCGCGTCTGGGGTGACAGTGCCGAGCGCAGGTTATCCGGACCACCGGCCAGGTCCACGAACCGGATCCCCACGCCGCGCGGCCGGAGCACGTTGTCGAAATAACGGAATGTCCCTCCATACACATCGTCGCCGGCGACGATCTCCTCGCCTGGCGCGACCAGGTCGCCGAGGGTCGCCGTGCAGGCCGAGCCCGACGCGAAGGCGATCCCATGGCGGGCGCCCTCGAGGGCCGCGACCGCCCGCTCCAGGCGTTCCCGGGTCGGATTTGCGGTCCGCGCGTACTCGTAGCCCGCCCGTGGCTCGCCGACGGCGTCCTGGGCATACGTGCTCGTCTGGTAGATCGGCGGCGAGACCGAGCCGGTCGCCTCGTCCGGCTCCTGGCCGGCGTGGACCGACAGCGTACCGAACGACCAGCCCTCGTCCGCCGCGTGGCGATCGGCGAACGGGCGAGGCGGGACGGTCGGCGCGTCGTCGGTCATCGCCCGAAATGGTACGTGCTAGGGGCGACCGCTCGCGTGATGCGCCAGGTACTCGAGCAGGTCCAGCTTGGTGACGACACCGGCGGGCCGCTCGCCGCGAACCGCCACCACCGCCGGCGAGCCGCCCGACAGCAGCGTGAACGCCTCGTCGAGCGTTGCCGACGCATCGACCAGCGGCAGCGGCGGATCCATGACCTCACCCACCGTGCGGTCCACGACCGATGCGTCGCGGAACGCACGGTCGAGCAGGCCCTTCTCCGAGATGGAGCCGACGATGCCGGCGACCTCCTCGCCCTCGGGGTCCTCCGAGACGGGCATCTGGCTGATGCCATATGTCTGGAGCGTTTCGATGGCAGAGCCCACTCGCTCCGTGGTCCGGGCGACGACGATCGTCGGCCGCTCGAGGTCGTGGTGACGGTCGGCGAGCAGCTCCGCGACCCGTACCACCCCGCCGGCCGTGGGCAGGAGGCCGTTGACCCGCATCCACTCGTCGTTGTACAGCTTGGACAGGTAGGAACGGCCGCCGTCCGCCAGCAGGACCACCATGACGGCCCCTGGGCCGGCGCCGGAACCGGCCAGCTCGCGGGCGATCTCCAGCGCGGCGACCAGTGCCGTCCCGCACGACTCCCCGGCCAGGATGCCCTCCTCGCGCGTGATCCGGCGAGCCGCCGCGAATGCGTCGCGGTCGCTCACCCGCACCCAGCGGTCGACGACCTGCGGATCGAAGGTCCCCGGAAAGAAGTCCTCGCCGACCCCTTCGGTCAGGTACGGCCGGGCGACGTCGCCGGACAGGACGCTGCCCTCCGGGTCCGCACCGATGACCACCAGGTCCGGATTCTTCGCTCGCAGGAAATGGGCGGCTCCGGTGATCGTGCCGCCGGTGCCCACGCTGCATACGAAATGGCTGATCCGACCCTCCGTCTGTTCCCAGATCTCGGGGCCCGTCGTGTCCGCGTGAGCCCTGGGGTTCTCGTCGTTCCAGTACTGGTCGGGCTTGAACGCGCCGGGGATGTCCCGGGCCAGCCGGGCCGCGACGGAGTAGTAGCTCTCGGGCGAATCGGGCGGGACGTTCGTCGGGCACAGGACGACCTCCGCGCCGTACGCCCGCAGGAGCTGCTGCTTCTCGGTCGATTGCTTGTCGGCCATGACGAAGATGCAGCGATAGCCCTTGAGCGCCGCCGCGATCGCCAGGCCGTGGCCGGTGTTGCCGCTCGTCGGCTCGATGATCGTGCCGCCCGGCTTGAGCTGGCCCGCCCGCTCGGCGGCCTCGATCATCGGCAGTCCGATCCGGTCCTTCACGCTGCCGCCTGGATTGAGCATCTCGAGCTTGGCCAGGACGAGCGGCTGGCGGTCCTCGGGTCCCAGGTCCCGAGTGACCCGGCTCAATCGCACCAGCGGCGTCCGGCCCACCAGATCGAGGATGGACTCCGCGTAGTGCATGGTCGCGAGGATAACGCGCCGGCCTGTCGGCGAGGTGTCGCGGCCGGTCAGCCGTCGCGATCCAGGCGCCCGGGCCGGAGCAGGAGCCAGGTGAGGCGGCGGCGCAGGCGGCGAGGATGGCCGGGCGGATCCATGGTCCACGCGTGCAGGTCCGCGACGACCGGACCCAGCCGGGCTGCGAGCGCATCGCTGAGCCGGCGGGCCAGCTCGAGCTCTTGCCGCGAGCCCTCGGGAATCGCCGGCAGGACATCGTTCAGGCCCAGCAGATCTTCCACGCTCGATACGGGAAGGATCCGGGCAGCCATCCGCCGGCCCAGGTAGAGATCGTCGGTGCCGGCCATCGCGAACGGCACGATCGGGGCGCGCGTGCGGAGCGCGATCAGGGCCCAGCCGGTCCGGAACGGTCCAAGCCGGCCGGGCGGACCGCTCACCGTCCCTTCCGGCATCTGGACGAAGACGCCGCCGTTGGCCAGGACGGCCCGAGCCGAGGCGACGTGCCTGTCGACGCCAACGCCGCCGCGCCAGACGGGCAGCAGCCCGCCGATCCGGCGGACCAGCCACTCGCGCCACCTGGACGTGAACGTCGAGGGGGCGCTGCCCAGGAACCAGGCGCGAGGCTCGGCCGGCAGCGCGTGGAGGACGACGAACGGATCCATCCAGCCCCTGTGGGCCGCTCCGACCAGGAGGTAGCTGCCGGGCGGCAGCTGCTCCCGCCCCGCGATCCGGATTCGGAACCGGAAGGCACCGAAGAGGATGGCCCGGGCGAGCAGCCGGATGAGCCGGTACAGCAGCGACGCGCGCGATTCGGGAGCCCGGCCCAGCCACTCCAGGCCCTCGCGGGCGTCGCCTCGCGCGGCCGCCAGCGCCTCCGGGGAGACACGCGCCGGCGCGAGCCGCCGGCGGCCCATCGGTGGTGGGTCGGGTGGTGCGCCCGCCTCGGCCATCTCAGGCCGAGGAGGAGGGCTCGGGGGCGCCACCGGCGGGATCGCTGCGGGTCGCGCCATCGCCCGATCGCGACTCGATGGACTCGCGCTGCGCGCGTGCCCGCGCGTCGACCTCCGCCAGGGTCGGCGCCCGCCGAGCATGGCGCCAGGCGATGAGGGCCAGCCCGGCGACCACGAAGACGACGGAGAAGAGCTGAGCGGTGGGAACGCCGAAGAAGGTCCAGTTGTCCGCCCGAAGCGTCTCGAGCGCGAACCGGACGACGCCGTACCAGATGAAGAAGACGCCCAGCAGGTCTCCCGTCCGCAGCCGTCCCGCGAATCGCCGGGCCAGGAACAGCAGGACGAGCAGCCCGATCGCCCCGGAGAGCGACTCGTACAGGAACAGCGGATGGAAATGCGTCGTCGCGACCGGGAACGTCTCGCACGGATAGGCCGGGATTCGGTGATCGCACTGGATCGCGATCCCCCAGGGCAGGTTCGTCGGCGGACCGTACAGCTCCTGGTTGAAGAAGTTGCCCCATCGGCCGACGGCCTGCATCGCGAACAGTCCGGGCGCAACGATGTCCGCCCATGTCCAGGCCGACGCACGCTTCCAGCGGGCGTACAGGACGCCCGCGATCGTCCCGGTGATGAGGCCGCCATAGACCCCGAGACCCGTGTACGGCGGCAGGATCACCTTGAGCGGGTTGGCCGCGTACAGGTTCTGCCACTGGTCGATGACGTGATAGAGCCGGCCGCCCGCGAGCGCGGCGATCGCAACGACGATGAGGCCGTTGGCGACGAGCTCGGCGTCGTGACCGCGCCGGCGCGCCTCCCGGGTGATGACGAAGTACGCCAGAGCCAGCCCGAGTGCATAGCCGAGGCCGTACCAGTAGACGGGCAGCGGGCCGATCTGGACGGCGATCGGGTTCGGGGTGACGTCGATCATCCGCGGGAGTGTAGTCGACGGGACCGGGACCGCCGTCCCGGGCCCGGGCGCCCGGCTGCATATACTGCGGGCGCATGGATTCCGTCGCCCGCGCAGAGGCCGTCACCCGAGCCGTCACCCGAGCCGTCGCCCAGAGCTTCGCCGTCCGCCCGTGAATGCCCGGCTCCACGCGTGAACGTCCAGTTCGACTGGTGGCTCCTCATCGTCGGGTTCGTGATCGGGGCCGGCCTGACCGGGCTGGTCCTGGCCGAGCTGCGCCGGAGAGAGGACGACCTGACCGCACGGGAGCGCGATATCGAGGCCGCCTGGATTGCCGCGGACATGACCGTTCATGGGATCCCGGCCGACGCAGAGGCAGTGGGCGAGGTGCTGCGCCTGCACCGGCTCTACCTGGCCAGCCTCCCGGCGGAGGATCCCGAGCTTGACGAGTTCGAGGGCGATCAATTCGGTGTCGAATCGGTCGGCGTCGGCTCAGTCTCCGACACGGCCCATGCTGTCGAATCCGATCGCACCGAACCCGAGCGCGACGGCCCAGGTTCGTCGGTTGGGTCGGCGTCCGACGCGCGGGAGGACGCCCGGACCCTCAGCTGAATCAGCCAGCCGAGTCAGCCGCGGTTCGGCCGCTCGGGCGGATACGCGTCAGCGGGGTACGCGGCCTCTGTGAAGGGCGACGGCCCCCAGGCCCAGTTGTCGGTACGAGACCTCCACGAGGCCCGCCCGGATCATCGTTCGCACCAGCTCGTCCGGATTGGGAAAGCCCTCCAGCGATTGCGGCAGGTACCGGTAGGCCTCCCGCCGGCCGAATAGCGAGCCGAGCAGCGGCGCCGACCGCCGAAAGGCGCTGTGATAGATGCGACCCCAGATTCGCGGCCGTGGCACGGAAAGCTCGAGGCAGACCACCCAGCCGCCGGGCCTGACCACTCGAGCCAGCTCGCGGAAGGCGGCCTCGAAGTTGGGCAGGTTCCTGAGCCCGAATGCAATCGTCGCGGCGTCGAATGCGCCGTCGCTCGCCGGCAACGCGAGGGCGTCGCCGACCGCGAACTCGAGCTGGACGAGGTCGGGATTCTGTTGCCTGGCTTCCGCGATCATGCCCGGCGCCAGGTCCACCGCCAGCACGCGGCCGAATGGACCCACCCGCTCGGCCAGGGCTCCGGCCAGCTTGCCTGTGCCGCAGGCGACGTCGATGACCGCATCGCCCGACGAGAGGTGGGTCGCGGTGACGGCCGCTCGCCGCCAGCGCCCGTCGAAGCCCAGCGTCATGAGGGTGTTCATGCGGTCGTAGACCGGCGCGATGTCGTCGAACATCGCCGCGACGTCGGCCTCCGGGACCGGGTTGCCCGACCGGCTCGTGGAGACCCCGTCAGCGGGCTCCCGGGGCGAATCGTCTGATTGCGGTGATCCAGACTCGTGCGGCGTGGCGTCGGCCTCGTCGATCGGTCGCTCGTCCGCCGTCGGCACGTCGGTCGCGGGCTCCCCGGGCTGCGGATGGCCGCGAGGCTTCCTGTCCGGAAGCATCCTGTCGGGCCTGGGTTTGCCGGGGTCTGGCTCCCCGGTCGTGGCGGGCTGAGATGTCGTCATCGGGCCATCGGCCATCCGTTCACTGTGACGGTCTGTCCGGCATGATGATCGCCGATTCAGAGCTCGCCGACCAGTGCCGCTGCGCCTGCCGGGTCATCGCCGCGGTCTACCAGCCAGATCCCGAAGGTCGTGCCCGGCGCAGCCTTGGCCACGGCAGGAACGTTACCCACCCAATAGGCGATGCCGGCGGCAAAGTCCATCCGGCCAACCCGAGTCCGGCTGCCATCGGGGGCCTGGAGCCAGCAGCGATACTCGCGGCCGGCGGGTGGCTCGGCGAGATCCCTGACGACGACCACGAGCGCGCCGGTCGAACGGGCAAACGACAGCTCGCCCCGAGGCGACCCGGCGGACGTGCCATCGTTGGACCGGAGGGGGACGTGCGCGCCGTCCGACGCCGCCGCGATGCCGACGTTCCAGCGGGCGACCCGGGCGAGCGCATCGATCTCCTCGCTGTTGCGGGCGCCGAGCAGGGCCGTCGTGGCCACG
>DASPWU010000079.1:0-18864 GCA_035637675.1 Candidatus Limnocylindria bacterium
GCTGCCAGGACGATGCCGCCGGCCGGGCCCGCGGACCTGCTCATCCTCCGGGACGGCGACGGCTCGGACGCAACGCCGTATGCCGTCGTGGACGTCAGCGAGGGCCGCGTGATGCTCAGGCTGCCCGCCGGCGTGCCGGCCTCCGACTGGCACGTGCTGTACGCGAGCCATCCCTCTGGGGCATCGACCGTCGTCCGGGCGATCGACCCAATGGGTGGCTCGGTCCAGCGGGAGATCTCCGTCGCGGGCGACTGGCGGCTGCCGACGATCGGTCTCGCCCGCGTGCCGGGTGGCCTCTCGGCCGATGGGCAGACGCTCGTGCTGGAGGCGGCGTCCGCCGCCGGGTCCGGGACCGGCGCCACGACCAGGTTCGCGATCGTCGCGACGGAGGGCAAGCGCGCCCCGCGCGAGATCACGCTGCCGGGTCGATTCACGTTCGACGCGTTATCGCCCGACGGGACGCTGCTCTACGTCATCGAGCACCTGACGCGCAGCGACTACCTCGTCCGCCAGGTCGACGTGAGGACCGGGGACCTGGCCGCCGGCGCCATCCTCGACAAGCGCAACGTGGACGAGCGGATGGCGGGCTACGCAGCAGCCCAGCTGCCGGGGGCGGACGGCTGGGTGTACACGGTATACCGGGGCGAAGACGGTGACTTCGTCCATGCGCTCGACACCCAGCGCGGTCTCGCCGTCTGCATCGATCTGCCGGATACCCAAGCGACCGACGAAGCTTCGGCTGGGCACTGGGGACTGGCGCTGGATGCGACCGGTCGCGTGCTGTACGCGGCGAACGGCGCGCTGGGCCTCGTCAGCGAGGTGAGCCTGGATGGCTTCTCGGTTCGGACGAAGGCCCTCGCGACCGAGGAACCGGGCCTGCGACTCGCGAAGCTCGCCAGCGATCGGGCACCCAGCGGCGGACAGGTCGCGGCCAGCCCGGACGGATCGACGCTCTATGTCCTGGGCGAGCGTGGTGTGACCTCGGTTGCCACGAGCAGCCTGACGCCGGCCGCCCGGCTCGGCGGAGATCGCACGTATCGCGGGCTGGCCCTCTCCGCGGACGGCGCCCTGTACGTCGTGGACGATGCCGGCGCCGTCTCTCGGCTGGCTGCCGATGGCCATGTCATCGCCACCATCGACCGGCGCGACTTCTCGGAGATCGTGGCGGTGCTGGCGACGCGCTGAGGCTCAGGTGGCGGCTGCCGCCAGGATCCGCTCGACCTCCGCGTCGTCGAGCTGGTCGAACTGCCGGTACCACTCCCCCACCGCGCGAAACCAGGGCGGGGTTGCCACGGCGATCACCCGGTCGGCCACGCGCCGAAGCGAATCGACCGCTTCGCGAGAAGCGACGGGCACCGCCACGATCGTGCTGACCGCCGACGCGGCCCGCGCGGCGAGAACCGCGACGTGCATCGTTGCACCTGTCGCCATACCGTCGTCGACGAGGATCACGAGCCGCCCCGCCAATGGAACCGGCGGCCGGCCCGCACGGAGTGCCTTCTCGTGGGCCCTGGCCCGCGCCAGCTCGGCCTCCGCCGCTCGCGCGAAGGCGTCGTCGTCCGTGACTCCGGCCTCGCGAGCCCAGGGCTCCATGAGCGCCGTTCCGTCTGTGGCGACCGCACCCACGGCCAGCTCCGGCTCGCCGGGCGCACCCACCTTGTGGGCGACCAGGACGTCGAGCTCGCCGCCGAGCGCCTGAGCCACCGCGGCAGCCACTGGCACGCCACCGCGCGGGATCCCGAGGACCACCGGCGGCTGGCCCGGCGCCTCCGAGGCGGACATCGCGCCCGCCTCCACCAGCTTGCGGGCAAGCGCTCGTCCCGCCGCGACCCGGTCGCGAAATGGCAGCTCGGCGCCCGCGGGCTCGTCGTCCTGCGGTTCCGATGGTCGACGCATGGTGGGCTTCCTCGATCTCTCCGCGACGCAGTGTGGCACGCCATGACCGGGCGGGCAGCGGCGATTCTCCGGATGGGGCTCGGGGAAGGTGGTCCGGTGGTGATGCGGCTCGGGGCATGTTCCCCGAAAGGCGAGGGCCGCCCGTTCCGGCTACCGCCGGTCTGTCCCGGATCGATGCCCGCTGGGGGCATACGGGGGCGGCAACGCTGGAGGCGTACGGCGGCAACGGATCCAGCTGGCGAAGGGCGGCAACGGTCCCGCGCACCCAGCCGCGGCGCTACCATCGCCATGAGCACGCAGGGAGGGCGTCGATGGGCGAGGATGAAGGCGACCGAGCTGGGGATCAGGCGGCCCCGGGCGAGAACGCTCCGCAGGCGCCGCCGCCTCCGGTCCCGCCGGCTCCCGTCCCGCCGCCTCCGGTCCCGCCGGCTCCGGTGGCGCCCCCGGCCGCCGCCCCACCCGGCCCCGTCTGGCAGTGGACGCTGCCCGAGGAGCCGCGCGGCCCGACGGTCGGTGGCCTGGTCCGGGGAGCCTTCCGGCTGTACCGCCAGGCATTCAGCTCGCTCTTCGGCCTGGCGCTGATCCAACAGGCCGTCCAGCTCGTGCTGTGGATACCGATCTTCGTGATCTTGAGCCGGGGCTTCATGAAGATGATCGACCTGCTGGAACACACGACCTTTCCCCGGGGCCAGAGCTACAGCGAGACCCTGGCGTTTCAGGAACGGTTTCAAGCGCAGATGCAGGCCGCGTTCACGCCCGAACCCGGTCTGGGCGCGTTGAATGCGCTGACCTCCGGGCTCGCCGTTCCGATGGGGCTCGTCTTCTTCGCCCTCTTCACGGCAGTCGGGTTGGCGAGCCGCGATGGCCGGTCCGATTCTGTGTCGGCCGCCGTGCGCGTGGTGTCCGCCCGTCTGACGACGTTCCTCGTGCCTGGCGTGATCCTGGGTCTCTGCGTCGTGATCCTCTCGCTACCGTACGGCTTCAACCAGACCGCCTTCAGCGGCACCGGTCGGACTCCCGAAGGGGCGCGGCTCGGGCTCCTCCTGTTTGGCGTGAGCATCCTCATCACGATCGTCGTCGTCTATTTCGTCATTCGATGGTCGCTCGCCATCCCGGCGCTGCTCGCGGAGGGGATCGGCCTTCGCGCCGGCCTGCGCCGGAGCAGCGAGCTGACCCAAGGCATCCGTCTGCGGCTGTTCGGGGCAATCCTGGTGGCGGGCCTCATATTCCTCGTCTTCGAGTTCATCGGGCTGATCGTCGCGCTCGTGATGGGGCTGGGCACCGGGTCGATCGCCGTCGGCGTGGCGACCGGTGCCGTCCTGCTGCTCGCGCTCATCGTGGCGCTGGCGCCGTTCTTCCCCGCGCTGACCGTCGTCGCCTATCGAGACCGCGTTCCCGCGGAAGCCGAGCCCGCCGCCCCGGCGGAAGCGGAGACGGAGACCGCTGTCCCAGGTTAGAGACCGTTCGTTATCGCGTGTAGGCGCCCGCGGGGTCGAGCTCGACCCGGATGAGCCGGAGCTCCTCCGCGGTCGGCTCGGGCGTGGTCCGCATGTCGGCGGCGAGCCTCGGCTCCCAGCCGGTCGACTCACGCACCTGCTCCTCGGTGACACCCGGATGCATCGAGTCGAGCCGCATCTCGCCCGACTCGTCGAAGCGGTAGATCCCCAGGTCGGTCACGACGACCGACGGGCCGCTGCCCAGCCAGCCCTGCTCGCGCCGGATGCGAGCCGCGTTCTCGGCGCCGCCGAGGTTGCCGGGGCTCGTCCGGAAGTCGATCCGGTCCACGAAGCTGCGCCGGCTCTGGCGCATGATGACGAACACCTGGCGGGCGTTGATCGCGATCTCGCACGCGCCGCCGGAGCCCGGGAGCCGCGTCGTGGGCCGGTCGTACGGGCCGATCACCGTAGTGTTGATGTTGCCGAACCGGTCGATCTGGGCGGCTCCCAGGAACCCCACGTCGATCAGCCCGCCCTGGAGGTACAGGCTGAACAGGTCCCACATGCTCGTGACGGCGGTGGCGCCGGTGACGATGGTCGGGTCGCCGATCGACAGCGGGAGCCGCGCCGGCCGGGCGCCGAACACGCCGGCCTCATAGACGAGCTCCAGGTCCGGGGCGATCGTTCGCTGGGCGAGGTTGACCGCGATGTTCGGCAGGCCGACCCCCACGAAGCAGACGCGCTGGCCGGTCAGCTCACGGGCGGCGGCCACGATCATCATCTCCGACTTCGAGTACGACTCGGTCACCGGTAGGCACCGTAGTCGACCGAGCCGGACGGAGCCGGCCCGCTCGGCCGCAGGCTGGCCACCCGGTCGGCGCCGAGCTTGTCCGTGTAGGCGGCCCTGCCGTCCAGGTCGTAGACCCATTCCCGAAGCCAGTCCTGGACCGCCGCCTCGTCGCGTGAGATCGGGTCCCAGGCGAGGTAAAAGGGATTGTCCCGATCGTACGCGCCCTGCACGTAAGAAGGATGGGCTCCGAACGGCTCGACCACCACGGCGTCCACGATCAGGCCGGGCAGGATGGTCCGGTTCGGGTCGGCCCGGATGACCGATTCCGCCACGAGCTGCTCCACCACGACGATGACCCGACGAGCCGCGAAGGCCGCCTCCTTCTGGCAGCCGAGCAGGCCCCAGACCTGGGTATCTCCCGACGCGTCGGCGCGCTGGGCGTGGACGATCGTGACGTCGGGCTTCAGCGGCGGGACCGCGTAGACCATGCCGTCGCCGTAGGGCGATTCGATGGGCCGGATGAGCGGGTTGGCCGCCGGCAGGTCGGTCTCGAAGTAGCTGCGGAGGGGATAGAAGGGGAGGTTCGTCGCACCGGCCGTGTACCGCCCGACCATGCCGAAGTGGCTGTACTCCTCGACCTCGAGCGGGGCCGGGTCGGCGGTCTCGATCCGCCGGCGAATGGCGCTCAGGCTGCCCACGCCGGGGTTGCCCAGCCAGCTGAAGATGAGCTTGCGGGCGACCCCGCCGGCCACCATCTGATCGTAGATGAGATCCGGGGTCAGCCGTGCCAGCGTGAGGTCGCGCTTGCGCTGGCGGATGATCTCGTGGCCGGCCGCGAAGCAGATGAGGTGGGTGAAGCCCTCGATCGCGACCGTGTCGCCGTCCCGCACGAGCTCGGCGATCGCGTCGCGCATCGTGGCGACCTTGGAGACGCTCACCCCTTGGAGGCTACCTCGGCAACGGAATCGCCGAAGATCCCCACCGCCATGTCCACCTCGGCCGCGCTGACGATGAGCGCCGGCGACATGCGGATGGTCGACCGGCCGGCCTCCAGGACGAGCAGGCCGCGCTGGAAGGCGGCCCATTGAACCGCGTCGGCACGCTCGCGGCTGTCGAGCTCGATGCCGATCATGAGGCCCTTGCCGCGCACATCCCGAATGAGCCCTGGGAAACGGGCCCGCAGCGGCTCCAGGCCGGCCATCGCCTGCCGGCCACGGGCAGCCGCGTTGTCGACCAGCCCGTCCTCGAGGAGGATGATCGTCTCCAGGGCGGCCGCGCAGGCCAGCGGGTTGCCACCATACGTGGAGCCGTGGGCGCCGGGGCCCCAGGCCTCCAGCAGGTCCGCCCGGGCGATCAACGCGCCCAGCGGCATCCCCGACGCGATGCCCTTGGCGGTCAGGACGATGTCCGGCTTGACTCCCCAGTGGTCAACGGCCCACATCCGGCCGGTCCGTCCCGCGCCCGACTGGATCTCGTCGGCGACGAGCAGGATGCCGTGCCGGTCGCAGATGGCGCGCAGCCCCTCGAGGAAGCCGTCCTCGGGGACGATGTAGCCGCCCTCGCCCTGGATCGGCTCGACGATGATCGCGGCGACCTCGTGGGCAGGGACGAGTTTGTCGAACAGCACCTCGTCGAACCAGGCCAGGTCGGCGACGTGACCGAACGGGGCGTGGTAGACGCCCGGCAGCAGCGGACCGAAGCCCTCGTGGTACTTCGCCTTGGATGCGGTCAGCGAGATCGAGCCGTACGTTCGGCCGTGGAACCCGCCCAGGAACGCGACGAGGTACTCGCGCCGGGTCGCGAAGCGGGCCAGCTTGATCGCGGCCTCCACGACCTCCGTGCCGCTGTTGCCGAGATAGACCCGCGATCGTCCCTCGATCGGAGCGATCCGGGCGAGCTCCCGGCAGACCTCCGGATAGATCGGCAGGTAGAAATCCGAAGCGGAGAAGTGGATGAGCTCGCCCGCCTGGCGCCGGACGCGCTCCACGATTGCCGGATGGCTGTGGCCGGTGGAGGTGACCGCGATGCCGGCGGCAAAGTCGAGGAACAGGTTGCCGTCGATATCCTCGACCGCAAGCCCGTCGCCGCGCACGGGGACGATGGGATAGGCCCGCGGCAGGCTCGGCGACGTCCAGGCCTCGTCGAACTCGATGTGCGCCCGGGCCTTGGGGCCCGGCAGCTCCGTGACGATGTGGGGCACGGTCCGCGCCTGCGCAAGCGGTGACGGGGCCTCGGCCAAGGACCACCTCGACGCATACGGTTTATGCAGTGTGGATAGCCCGGAGTCTAGCAGAGGCCCTGCCTGGCGGCCGGACGGGCGAGGAGACCGCGTCTGCAGGCTATTCGACTGGGAATGAGATTCGCCACGACGGAGCGTGGCTGCTCGGCCCAATGGTCACTCAGGCCCTCGGCCCCTCCTCGCTCATCGTGCCCGCCATTCATCATCGAATAGGAGCTTCCCTCTACCAGAGGGTTCGGCGGCAAGACGGAAACGGTGCACGCGCCGGTTATGATCCGGCTGCCAACGGAACCTGCCTGCTCAGGGAGGGCCAGCTCGGCGGACGCGCGTTGTGTCGAGACCACTAGTGCGGAGGAATCGAACCATGGACGAATTCGATCCGAACAAGCGAGCCGACCTCGACGATCAGGCGGCGGCCGCCGAAAGAGGGGAGGCCCATAGCCTCTACAAGACCGCCACCAATCTGGGGACGACCGCGGACAACCTGCGGACGATGGGCTTCGGCGTCGTGAGCGACGCGCTCGACCAGACCGCCGACCTCGCTGCCAATGCTGCCCAGAAGGATATGGCGGAGAGCCAGCTCTACGGCGATGCCGCCGACCAGTGGCGAACCGTCTCCCACGATCTGGACGGCCAAGCCAAGGCGACTGGGGAGTCGTACGTCGCGACAGCCGGGCACCAGACGGCCGAGGAACTCGCCGGCCGCGCGACGAACGACGCCGACAGAATCAGGTGGGAAATGAACGCCGCCGGGCTGGAGGTCGCCGCGACCGACCTCCAGCATCAGGCCGCCGAGCTTGGTGAGGACGCGCAGAGGGCCGCCGAGGCCGCCCTCGCCGCCGAGGCGAAGCTGCTCGGGACCGATCAATAGGCGTCCCGGGCGCCCACGGCACCCAAGTTGTCCGGGCGGGCGGGCTCGACGGATTGCCTCCCCTAATCGACTCGACCGGCGGCGCCCGCGACGTCGGTCCGCCGGCGGCGCATGGCCAGCCAGGCGGCCGCAGTGCCGACGAGGACGCCGGCTCCGACTCCGGCCGCGATCCCGACCGGATCCGGGCCGGAGGCCGCGGGCTTGGTCGAGGCTGCCAGCGCCGCGTCGGAGGTCGCGGGGCCACTCCCGACTGCCGTCGTCCCCCCGGTCGTTGTGCCCCCAGTGGATGCGAGGTCGCCAACGACGATCGTTCCCGACATGCCGCGATGGAGAGCACAGGCATACGGGTAGATGCCGGGTGTGTCGAACGTGTAGCTGACCTCCGAATTCGGCTTGAGCTCAACGTCGCGCGAGCCCCATTCCGCGTTCGCCCCGGTGATGAGGTGGGTGTAGTCGGGCCCGTTGAAGAACGTCACGGTGGATCCAGCGGCGATGGTCGTGACGGTCGGCGCGAAGGCGCACGGCGCCACCTTGATTTGCGTCTCACTGGCAGATGTCCGCGGCGGGATCGTGAAGCCGTGGTAGCACGGGTCGCCGGCGGACACTACCGGTACTGCGAAGAGCCCGGCGAGGGCGAGTAACCCGACCGACATCAGCAGAACGACGATGCGACGCATAGCACCACTCCTTGCGGCTCGATGCGTCAGATACACCTCAGGTGGCGGAGTGGTTCCCTCGACGGGAGGCGCCGTCAGTCCACGACGGTCTGGCTCTGCTCCCGCATGAACTGCTGGACGTAGTAGAAGCCGCCGCCGGCCTTGCCGGTCGCGGTCGAGCCCTTCCAGCCGCCGAACGGCTGGATGCCGGGCCAGGCCCCCGTGGTGGCGCCGGCCCGCCGGTTGACGTACACCACACCAGCCTCGATCTGGTCGAGGAACCGATCGCACTCGGCCTTGTCCTCCGAGTAGAAGCCGGCGGTCAGGCCCAGGTAGTGATCGTTGGACAGGCGGAGCGCCTCGTCCACCGAGTCGACCGATGCCACGACGGTGAACGGCAGGAACAGCTCGTCCCGGAACAGGCGGTGGTCCGTGGGCAGGTCGCCCACGACGGTCGGCGCCACGAAGTAGCCGGCGTCCAGGCCGTTTTCGGTAACCCGCTCGCCGCCGATGAGGATCCGGCCGTCCTGGCGGGCCTCGCTGACCGCCTGGCCGTAGCGGTCCACCGCCCGCTGGTTGATCACCGGGCCCAGCCAGTTGGCGCGATCGACCGGATCGCCGATCGTGATGGCCTCGGTCTTCTCGATGAGCCGGCGGGTGAGGTCGGCCAGGACCGGCCGCTCCACGTAGACCCGGCTGTTGGCCGAGCACTTCTGGCCGGTGAAGCCGAAGGCCGAGCGCATGATCCCCTCGGCGGCTTCGTCGAGGTCCGCCTTGCGGGACACGATCGCCGGGTTCTTGCCGCCCATCTCCACGATCACCGGCTTGGGGAATCGCGTGGCGAAGTTTTTGTAGAGGTGGAAGCCGACCTCGAAGCTGCCGGTGAAGATGATCCCGTCGACCCCGTCGTTCTCCTGCAGCTCGGCGCCCACAGATTCGCCGGGGCCCATGACCAGGTTGAAGACCCCCTCGGGGATGCCGGCGTCGCGCATGGCCCGGGTCAGGCACTGGCCGGAGATCGGCGCATCTGAGCTGGGCTTGTAGACCACCGTGTTGCCGGCGACGAGCGCGCCACCGGCCGGGCCGCCGGACAGCGCAAACGGGAAGTTGAACGGGCTGATGACGCCCCACACGCCGTAGGGCCTGAGGACTGAGCGAGTGTGGACGGTCTCGTCGCCCAGGTTGCCCATCGGATGGTCGAAGCCTTCGTTGCGCTCCATCATGTCGCACGACCAGCGGATCAGGTCCGCCGTCTCCTCGACGTCGCCCAGCGCCTCCAGCCGGTTCTTGCCAACCTCCATGGACAGAAGCGCGCTGAACTCCATCTGGCGATCGCTGACCGCGTCGGCGGCACGGCGCAGGAGGGCCACCCGCTCGTGCCAGGGCCGCCGGCTCCAAGCCGGAAACGCCGCCCGTGCCGCGGCGATCGCGTCGCGAACATCCTGCCGGGTGCCCCGGGCGAACGTGCCCATGACGGAGCCGTCGATGGGCGAGCGCTTCTCGAAGGTGCCGTCGCCGTCGCGCTCGGCTCCGCCGACGAAGTTGCGGTGGTAGCCGCCGAGCAGCTCGGCCCGGACCTTGGCCAGGCCCGCCTCGAACTGGGCGTGCAGCTGGTCGTTGTCGTTGCGGAGCGTGGCGTAGGTGATCTTCAGCCGCGGCTGATCGTGTGTGGTGGTCATCGGCGTGCTCCTGCGCACGGGCCGGGACGATCCGGCCGGATCTGAAGATATGGATGGAGTGCCGAGCATCGGCGACCCGTCAGTTGGCCTAGTCTAGCGCGTCAATTGCGCCGGCCAGCGTGTCTGCCACGAGGTGGGGGCGGCCCCCGCCGCGCGTCTGAGCGGCGGCCTGTGCCAGCTCGGCCCGACCGTGCTTGCCTGACAGCACGAAGATGCCGCGCATGCCCAGTCGCTGTGCGGCGAGGACGTCGGTCCACAGGTCGTCGCCGACCATGGCCACGCTCGCGAGACGAGCACGGGGCGCACGCCCTCTCGCTCCGCTGATCGCTCTGAGGAGCTCGTGGGCCGCCTCCCGGAAGAAGGCCGGCGACGGCTTGCCGAGGATGAGAGCACGCGTCCCTGTCGCGAACTCGAGTCCGGCGACGAACGCCCCCGAGTCGAGGGTTGGCCCGGCCGGCGTCAACCACCAGCGGTTCTTGTGCATCCCGATGAGTCGCGCTCCCCCGCGAATGAGCCGGAACGCCCGGTTGAGATTCTCGTAGGTGGCCGCTTCGGGCGAGTCGCCGACGATGACCGCGGCGGCCTCGGCGCCCGGTTCATCGGCATTATTTGGATCGAGCAGCCACTGGCCGGCGAACTCGCGCCGGGCGTCCTCCGACGCGAGAACGAACAGCGGACGGCCGGCGTACGCGCGTGCGGTGAAGGCCGCGCTCGCCGAGAGGGCCGAGATGATTCGATCGGGCGGCACTAACAGCCCGACCGAGGCGCCCCATGCCGATAGCGAGTCCCGGCTGAGGACCGACGTATTCGTGACCACCCGATAGGGCAGGCCACGACGCTCCAGCTCGGCGAGCGCCTCCGGCGCGCCGACGATCAGGCGCCCGCGCAGGACCAGAACGCCGTCCATATCGAGCAGCAGCCCGCGAACGCCGGCCAGCCGGCCGCTCGCTGGTCGATCGGCCTCGATCGAGGTCACGTGGCGGGCGGGCGCTCGGCCGGCGGGCGCTCGGCCGGCGGGCGCTCGACGGGCGGGCGCTCGACGGGCGGGCGCTCGGCTGGCGCCGACTCCGGGATCGGCAGGTAGATGCGGAACGTGGATCCCTGGCCAGGCGCACTGGTCAGGCCGATGTGGCCGCCGCTCTGGGTGACGTTCGCCCACGCCAGCGCGAGGTTGAGTCCAGCGCCCTTGCCGTGAGCCCTGGCGCTGAAGAATGGCTCAAAGGCGTACGCCCGGGTCTCAGCATCCATCCCGGCTCCGGTATCTGCGACGGCGATTCGGACCCAGCGACCGGCCGGCACGGCCGGGTCCGATCGCGAGCCTTCGGGAGCTCTCACCACCTCGGTCGAGATCGACAGCCTGCCGCCGTCCGGCATCGCGTCGCGGGCATGGTGGGCCAGGGAGAGCATCGCCTCTCGCAACCGGCGCGCGTCAACCAGGATCTGCACGCCAGGGGCGGCCAGCTCCAGTGCGACGGTCAACTCCTCGCCGACGATCGTCCCGATGGGCTCGACCAGGTCGACGACGAACGCGTCGAGGTCCACCTCCGATGGCCTCATGACCTGTCGCCCGCCGAGGGTGAGGAGCTGCTCGGTGAGCATCGCGCCCCGGTCACCGGCCCGACGGATCTCGAGGATGTCTTCGCGCGCCGGATCCTCGGCAGAAAGCCCGGCCAGTGCCAGCTCCGCATACCCGTTGACGGCGGTGAGGATGTTGTTGAAGTCGTGGGCGATCCCGCCCGCCAGGCGACCTACTGCCGCCATTCGCGCCGCCCGCTGCACCTCTTCTGTCGGGGGCAGCCGCGCGTCGCCCTCCTCATCCATCAGGTTCGCCCTCTCGCGGCTTCCAATTCACCGGGTATTCTCCGCCGTGGAGGCCGGCGGCACCGCCCCGCGGGCCACCGTGCCGATCGCGGCCGGGATCGGTCGGCGGCCGATCGCCCGCCGCCAGGAGGAGCCATGGGACTGCTCGAGGGCAAGAAGGCGCTCATCTTCGGCGTCGCCAACGATCACTCGATCGCCTGGGGCATCGCCAAGGCGCTGCATGCCGAGGGAGCCATGGTCGGCTTCTCGTCCGTGGAAAGCCTCATCGAGAAACGCGTGCGGCCGCTCGCCGACCGACTGGGATCGACCTTCGTCGAGCCGTGCGACGTCCAGTCGGATGAGCAGATCCGGACGGTCTTCGAGCGCTGGCGGACGGCTCACGGAGAGCTCGACATTCTCGTCCATGCCCTTGCCTTCGCCAGGCGGGAGGATCTGGACGGCGACTTCGTGGACACCTCGCGGGAAGGCTTCGCGCTTGCCATGGATGTGTCGACGTACTCGCTGCTGGCGCTCGTCCGGGAGGCCCGTCCGGTGCTCCGTCGCGGATCGAGCGTCCTCACCCTCAGCTACTACGGGGCGGAGAAGGTCGTCGCAAACTACAACGTCATGGGTGTTGCGAAGGCGGCGCTGGAGGCTTCGGTTCGGTACCTGGCGGCCGATCTTGGGCCTGACGGCATCCGGGTCAACGCCATATCGGCGGGGCCGGTCCGAACCCTGGCCGCGGCGGGGATCAGCGGCTTCAAATCGATGTACGGTGCATTCGCCGAAGTTGCGCCACTGCGGGCCAACATCACGATCGACGACGTGGGTCGGTCGGCGGTCTATCTCGTCTCCGACCTCTCCTCGGCGGTGACCGGCGAGGTCCACTACGTCGATGGCGGGTTCAACGTTCTGGGAGTGCCGACCGAGGCATGAAGCGCCTGCGTTCACTGTTCGGGGGCGGGGATGAGCCGCGGCCGGGCTCCCCGACCGTGCCTGCCGGCGAGCCGTCGGCGAGCGAACTGGTCGAGGACGAAGCGGCTCGCGAGCTACGCCTCCAGCGTGAGTTCTATACCGGCCTGTCGGAGGTCGCCCGGCACGAGCTTCGGTTCCAGGACTACGCGCCAGAGGCTCCCTCGCAGATCAACCGGACCGGCCGGTGGGTCACCGCGGAGCCCACGGACGGGCGGGACGGGACCGGCCGAGCCGTTGTCCTGGAGGCAGAGACCGAGCTGCACTACGTGAGCGTCCAGGGTGACGTCGAGTCCGGCCAGACGTTCCAGTTCCGCACGACCGACGGGAGTCAGATTGAGGTTGACGGATCGCCCGGCGAGGAGTGGCCCTCATCGATCGTCCGTGCCTCGGAGCTGGGGACGCCGGGCAACGGTTGACCGGGTTTGAGCCTGAGTCCATGCTCGCGGCAACACGTCCGGTAGACGAGGGAAGTCCATGCTTCGGGTGCTTCGCCGTGTCGGCATCGCGTTCGGCTGCATCGTGGCCGCCTGGCTGGCCGTCTCGCTGGTCGCCGGAGTGGTGCTCGGATCGGCCGCGTCGGGAAACGCGATCGTCTGGCTGATCACACTGCTTCTCGGCGGACTCATCTATCGGGACATCATTCGCAGGGACCAGCGGTCGGCCTGAAGCCAGGCCGACCGGCGTCCGTCGACGGGCCACGGGACGTCAGATCGACGGCAACACCGTTTGCTCGCCGTCCCGTCAGGCCGACGGATCCGCCTCGCGGCAGGCCCGGCAGCGACCGACGATCGTCACGTGCGACAGATCGACCAAGAAGCCTCGACGGGCCTCGATCGAAGCGACCATCTCCGCCGCCTCGTCGGCCCCGATCTCCCACGCGCCGCCGCAGTGCTGGCAGTGGAGATGGCCGTGCTCGCGCTCGGGCAGGACGTGGAACTCCTCCCTCCCGTCGGCGCCGTGGGCGTGACGGATGAAGCCGAGCTCCTCGAGGACGTCGAGCGTCCGGTACACGGTCGAGGGGATGGTCCCGGGGTCCAGCGCCCTGCAGCGTTCGACGAGATCCGCGCCGGTGACATGGCCGTCGGTCTCCGAAAGGACCTCGATGAGGGTCCGCCGCTGCGGCGTCCAGCGCAGGCCGCGGGCGCGTAGGCGCTCCCGGATCGGAGCCCAGGCATCGCCTGGCTGAGACCGCTGGCTCGTCCTCATTTCGTCAGGGTACACACCTCCGTGCGCGCATCCGGAAATGCGCCACAGACGAATGTACTCCTGAACGGTCGCAACAAGTCCCTGTTGCAACGGGTTGCAGGAAGCGGCACGTGCGGCTTACGATGCCCGTCTTCCGTTCCGCAGGAGTTCCGATGATCGCCAGCGCGGCGCGATTGCTGACCACCTCGAGCGAGCTCCGCAACCGGATCCTGCGCGTCTACGGGTTCCTCGCGCTCGTGCACGTCGCGGGGTGGGGCGCCGTCCTCGTCGCATCGACGAGCTACCCGATCCTCCTGCCCCTCGGCATCCTGGCCTACACGTTCGGACTCCGTCACGCGGTCGACGCCGACCACATCGCGGCGATCGACAACACGACGCGAAAGCTCATGCAGGACGGCCAGCGCCCGGTGGCGGTCGGCTTCTTCTTCTCGCTGGGCCACTCGACGATCGTCGTCGCCCTGTCCGTCCTCGTCGCGATCTCGGCCGGGATCGTCAGCGACATCCCATGGTTACGGGAGGTCGGCGGATTGATCGGGACGTCGGTCTCGGCCGCGTTCCTCCTCCTGATCGGGACGATCAACCTGATCGTGTTCGTGGACATCTACCGGGTGTTCCGCCGGGTCGCCGCGGGCGGCTCGTACGACGAGCAGACCCTCGAGGAGTTCCTGTCCGAGCGCGGCCTCCTGGCGCGGATCTTCCGGCCGATGCTCAGGATGATCCGGCGGAGCTGGCACATGTACCCGCTCGGCGTCCTGTTCGGGCTCGGGTTCGACACCGCGAGCGAGGTCGCCCTCCTCGGGCTCGCTGCAACCTCCGGCGCGAGCCACCTGCCTGTGCCGCTGATCCTCCTCCTGCCGGCCCTCTTCGCCGCGGGGATGTCGCTCATCGACACGACGGACGGTGTGCTCATGCTCGGCGCCTACGGCTGGGCGTACCTCAAGCCGATCCGCAAGCTCTACTACAACCTCAACGTCACGCTCCTGAGCGTCCTCATCGCGTTCGTCGTGGGCGGCCTGGAGATCGTCGCCATCGTCGCCAACCGGCTGGGCCTCTCCGGCGGTCTGTGGGATACGCTGGGCGAGATGGATTTCGGGCTCATCGGGATCGGCGTCATCGTGGTCTTCGCCGCGAGCTGGGTGATCTCCACGCTGATCTATCGCTGGAAGCGCTACGACGACCTGCCGGTCAAGCCGCGCTCCCTGCACTCCACCGACGGGCGCTCCTGACCGAGCCCTAACCGTGCCCGTATTCCGAGCATGATTACGAGGCACGCTTCTGGCCCCCGGTGCCATCGTCACACGATCGGGCCCGGCGATCTCGTGTTCGCGAGGGTCAAATTGCACGGACGGTCACCGCGTCATGCCCGCAATTCGCCCTGTCGACGGCCGCGCAAGGCGCACTTTGCCCATCGATAGCAATGCTCGGAATATTCGGGGCGGTCAACAGGCCGGCCCCCGGCCCGGCCTCAGCCGGCGACGGCGGCGGCGACCTCGTGCGGCAGCCAGAACCAGCGCAACGATTCGAAGTCGGGCCCCACGGCCAGGGAGGCCGACCCCTCCACCGCGGCCGGTAGCGCCGCCGGTGGCGATGCGAACAGGGCACGCGCTTCGGCCAGGTAGTCGGGCAGGCGCGACTCGGGCTCGCGGTGGCGGTGCGCCTGGTACGACATCCGGCCATCGGGGTAGCGCACGTCGTCCAGCGACAGCGGTGGCTCCGCAACCCCGCCGGCGTGCTGCCAGAGGCCCGTCGCCGGCTCGAACGCGTACTGCGGCAGCAGCCGCCAGCCCTCGGCCGCCACCTGCTCCACCGCCGAGAGGATGAACTCGAAGACGGCCTCGCTGATGAAGTAATTGAAGTTGACCCGGACCCAGCCGGGCTTGATGCCCTCGCAGCCGCGGTTGATCTCGCGCTCGAACTCGTGCGACGTCTCGATGTCGATGCCGAGCAGGCGATGGCCGTAGGGGCCGGCGCAAGAACAACCGCCGCGCGACTGGATCCCGAACAGGTCGTTGAGCAGGGCAACTACCAGGTTGTGGTGGAGGTAGCGGCCCTCGTGCCTGACCACGAACGACACGATGGACAGTCGCTCGGCCTCCCGGTTGCCCAGGATCTCGATGTTCGGATGGGCGCTCCAGCGCTCGATGGCCCGCCGGATGAATGACGTCTCCCTGCGGCGAATGGCCTCCACCCCGACCGCCTGCTTCAGCTGGAAGACGAGCCCCGCCCGGATCGATTCGACGATGGCCGGCGTGCCGCCCTCCTCGCGGTGCTCGACGTCGGCCAGGTAAACGTGCTCGGTCGGGTTGACGTACGCGACCGTGCCGCCGCCGGGCATGGTGGGGACACGATTGCGGAAGAGCTCCCTGCGGGCGACCAGGACGCCGGGCGTGCCCGGCCCGCCGATGAACTTGTGGGGTGACAGGAAGATCGCGTCCTTGTAGGCCAGTGACTCGCCGGGCGGGTCCATCTCGATCGACACGTAGGGCGCCGCCGCCGCGACGTCCCAGAACGACAGGGCGCCGTGCTCGTGCAGGAGCGCCGCCACCCGATGCGTGTTCGAGACGATCCCGGTCACGTTGCTCGCCGCGGAGAAGCTGCCGATCCGGAGCGGCCGGTCGGCGTGGCGGCGCAGCTCCGCCTCCAACTGATCGATGTCGATGTGGCCGTCCTGGTCTTCGCTGATGACGACGACGTCGGCGATCGACTCGCGCCAGGGCAGCTCGTTGCTGTGGTGCTCGAACGGGCCCACGAAGACCACCGGTCGCTCAGCCGGCGGGATGGCCCGCGAGAAGCCGTAGCGGTCGTCCAGCTCGGCAGGCAGCCGCAGGCCCAGGACCGCCACCAGCTTGTTCACCGCGGCGGTCGAGCCCGAGCCGCAGAAGATCACGGCATGGTCGTCGGAGGCACCCACCGCGTCGCGGATGATCCGGCGCGCCTCTTCACGGAAGCGCGTCGTCTGGAGCCCGGTCCCCGACGACTCGGTGTGCGTGTTCGCGTACAGCGGCAGGACGGCGTCGCGGATGAAGTCCTCGATGAACCCCAGCGACCGGCCGGAGGCCGTGTAGTCGGCGTATGTCACCCGCCGCACGCCGAAGGGTCCGGCGACGGCCTCATCGTCGCCGATGACCGACGCGCGGATGGTCTCGATCAGCGCCTCCGGGTCCGAGGGTCCCAGTCCATTGTTCACGCGGAGCATCCTAGTCGCACATCGGGGCCATGGCTACGACCGGCTTGTCGAATGCGCTCGCCACTCACGCGGCCCGATCGACCCCCGGCAGGCTGAAGCGGATCGCCGTCCCACCGCCGGCCGGGCTCTCGGCGGAGATCGTCCCGCCGTGCGCCTCCACGAGATCGCTCGCGATCGCCAGGCCCAGCCCGGAGCCCGGCGAGTCCGGGGTGCGAACGAACCGCTCGAAGACCCGGGGCAGCACGTCCGGTGCGATGCCCGGGCCCGAGTCCCGGACGGTCACCGACACTCGCGAATCGGCGCCGCCGGCGACCTCCACGTCGATCGAGCCACCGCGTGGGGTGTGCCGGAGGGCATTCGAGAGGAGGTTGCCGAGCACCTCGCGGATGCGGGTTGGGTCGGCCGACACCGGTGACAGGCCCGGGTCAGCCTTGACCGCGACGGTCACGCCGGCCGCGTCGGCGGCCGCACGAACGCCGGCAATCGTCTCATGGGCGAGGACGGCCAGGTCCACGTCCTCGCGCCGGAGGGCCAGCGCGCCGCGATCGGCGAGGGCGAGCGTGCGCAGGTCGTCGATCAGCCGGCCCAGCGTCCGCGTCTCGTCGAGGATGGTGGACAGGTGCGGTTCGTCCGCCGGATAGACGCCGTCGAGCAGGCCCTCGAGGTTGCCCTGGATGACCGTCAGCGGCGTGCGCAGCTCGTGGGTGATGTCGGTGAGCAGCGTCTTCCGAGACGCCTCGTCCGCTTCGAGTCGGGTGCTCATGGCGTTGAACGCACGGGCCAGCGTGCGGACCTCGCGCGGACCCCGTTCTTCCACCCGGGCCGACAGATCTCCTGCCTCGACGCGCCCAGCGGCCTCCACGAGATCGTCGAGCGGAGCGGCCGCCCGCCCGATCGACCGTCCGAATACCGAGATCGCCACGACGCCGAGCGCGAGCACCACGATGGCCGCCAGGCGCGTGCTCCCGCCCAAGCCGACGAGACCGAGCAGCTCCCCGACCAGGACGATCGCCACGGTCACCGCGAAGAGGATGAAGAACGCGAAGAAGAAGACCGCGATCGCGATCCGCCAGAAGAATCCGCGTCTCGGCCAGGGCGGGCCATACCGGCCGCGGCGCTCGCCCGCCCATCCACGCCCGCCGTGCCAGTCGCCCCAGGCGGGCCCGGTACCCTCGCGTGGCGGCCACGGCTCAGCCTCCGGCCACCAGGGCGGCCGATTGCGCGGCCGCATGCGCTGCGGGTCCCAGCCAGGCATCAGTCGCCCGGCTCGGCCAGGCGATAGCCGACGCCGTAGACGGTGAGGATGAACCGCGGTGCCCGTGGGTCGGGCTCGAGCTTGCGCCGGATGTTCTTCACGTGGGCGTCGATCGCCCGCTCGTACGATTCGAACGCCACGCCATGAACAGCGTCGAGGAGCTGCGATCGGGTGAAGACGCGGCCCGGCTGGCGGGCCAGCGTGGCCAGCAGCTGGAACTCCGTCGCCGTCATGGTCACGTCGCGCCCGCCGACGCTGACGCCCAGGCGCGGCACGTCGATCTCCAGCTCGCCGACGCGAATCAGCTCGGCGGTGGATGCGGCGGTCGCCTCTTCCGTCCGGCGGAGGACGGCCCGCACCCGGGCCACGAGTTCCTTGGGACTGAATGGCTTGGTGACATAGTCGTCGGCGCCGAGCTCCAGGCCGACCAGCTTGTCCGACTCGTCGGCGCGCGCCGTGAGCATGATGATCGGAACCTGCGAGTCCCGTCGGAGCGCCCTCGTGACGTCGAGGCCGTCGAGTGCGGGCAGACCCAGGTCGAGCACGATGAGATCCGGCCGGCGGGTACGAACCGCCTGGAGGGCGGATGGGCCGTCGCCGGCGCTGAGGACGCTGAAGCCCGCCGACTCGAGATAGTCGCGAGCAAGCTGGACGATCTTCGGTTCGTCGTCCACGACGAGGACGGTCTTCACGTCGAGCATGGTAGAGACACCGAACGGGCGAAGACCGGCGAACCGGCCTTCGCCCGTCGTTACGACGAGGTCAGAGGGTGGTCGGCGTGCTCGGCCCCCGATCCGAGCCGGAACCCGACCCGGAGCCCGAGCTTCCGGGGCCGCCCTCCCGCTCGGCCTCGTGCAGCTGCCGATGGAGCTCC
>DASPWU010000080.1:0-11564 GCA_035637675.1 Candidatus Limnocylindria bacterium
GCCATCGGAGGGCTCGTCGTGCCCGTCGTCGGCCTCATCCTCGTCGGCTCCTTGCTGATCGGGACGGGGCGGGGCGGGCCGGCCACACCGTTGGGGCCACCCCATTTCGTCCAGGAGGCGGCCACTGCCGGAGTGAGCCAGACGTACGACGGCGACTCGACGGCGTTCGTGGGCGGCGGCGTGGCGGTCTTCGACTGCAACGGCGACGGCAAGCCGGATATGTACGTCGCCGGCGGCAGCAACCCGGCGGAGCTCTACCGCAACGACAGTCCAGTACGAGGCGCGCTGCGATTCACCCGGCTGGCCGAGGCCGCCACCGACCTCCGCAACGTCAGCGGCGCCTATCCGATCGACATCGACGGCGACGGCCATGTGGACCTCGCGTTGCTGCAGGTCGGCGGCGTCGTGCTCCTGCGCGGGCTGAATGACTGCCGCTTCGGCCGGGCGAACGAGGCCCTCTCCTTCGATGGCGGCAGCGGCTGGGCCACGGCCTTCAGCGCCAAGTGGGAGCGCTCCGCGGCGCTTCCCACGATCGCCGTGGGGAATTACCTGGCCCTGGACGCCGCGGGCGCTCCCACGACCGACTGCGCCGGCAACGCGCTCATCCGGCCAGCCGCCGACGGCAAGCGGTACGCGCCAGCCATCCCCCTCACGCCCGGGTACTGCACGCTGTCGATCCTGTTCAGCGACTGGGACCGCTCCGGCCGCCGCGACCTGCGCATGACGAACGACCGTCACTACTACGTGGACGGCGAGGACCAGCTGTGGCGAGTCGCGGCCGGCGAGGCGCCGCGCCTGTACACCGACGCCGACGGCTGGGTCTCCATGCAGATCTGGGGGATGGGCATCGCCAGCTACGACCTGAACGGCGACGGCTATCCAGACGTGTTCCTGACCAGCCAGGGTGACAACAAGCTGCAGACGCTCACGAGCGGCCCGGGTCAGCCGACGTACCGGGACATCGCGCTCAAGCGAGGGGTCACGGCAACCCGGCCGTTCACAGGCGACGAGGTCCTGCCCTCGACCGCCTGGCATCCCGAATTCCAGGACGTCAACAACGACGGCTTCATCGACCTCTTCGTGTCCAAGGGCAACGTCGGCCACCAGCCGGACTACGCCCAGCGGGACCCGAGCGACCTCTTCCTGGGTCAGGCCGACGGGACGTTCACCGAAGCAGCCGACGCGGCGGGCATCGTGAGCTTCGACCGGGGGCGGGGGGCCGCCCTCGCGGACTTCAACCTCGACGGGCTCCTGGACCTCGTCGAGGTCAACTATGGTTCCCCGGTGGAGCTGTGGCGCAACGTTGACGGTGGGGACGCCGCGAAGCCGTCCCCGATGGGCAACTGGCTGGCCCTCGAGATCGGCCAGTCGGGGCCGAACCGCGATGCCATTGGAGCGTGGGTGGAGGTCAAGGTCGGCGGGACGACGCAGCGCCGCGAGCTGACGATCGGCGGAGGGCACGCGGGCGGACAGCTGGGCTGGATCCATTTCGGGCTTGGTGCGGCCAGCGACGCCACGGTGCGAGTGCAATGGCCGGATGGCGAGACTAGCCCGTGGCTGGATGCACACGCCAATCAGTTCGCGCTGGTCCAGCGTGGCGCCCGGGCAATCCAGCCCTGGCTGCCGCCAGGCGGCTGACGGGCATGGTGACCGCGAGGCCCCCGACGGCCCGACGGGCGGAGCTGAGCCTGCCGGACTTCGGGATGCCGGATGCGCGGCCGGAGATCCCGCCACCACTCTACGCGAACCGCGTCGAGCGCCTCCGTGAGCGCGCCGAGGTGCGCCGCTACGACCGGCTCGTCATCTATGCGGACCGGGAGCACAGCGCCAACCTCGCGTACCTGACGGGGTTCGACCCGCGCTTCGAGGAGGCCCTTCTCGTGCTGGGGTCCGAGGGCCAGCCCGCCATCCTCGTCGGCAACGAGTGCCACGGCCTGGCAGCCGGGTCGGCGTGATCGGTTGGAAGGCCTACGCGGACCGGAACACGATCGACGTGCCCGCGTACATCGTCGACGAGCTCCGCCGACTCACGGGGCCGGCCGGCGTCGTCGAGAACGCGACCGACCTGCTCATCGATGCTGGCGGCGGGCTGCGGGTCATCAACGAGGTCGACCAGCTCGCCTACCTCGAGTACGCCGCCTGCCAGACGTCGCAGGGCGTCCGCCGCCTGCTGTTCGGCCTTCGGCCGCAGATGAGCGAGGGCGAGGCCGTCCGGCTGCTCGACTGGAACGGGATGCCGTTATCCTGCCATCTCATGCTCTCGAGCGGACCGCGGGCCTCGTTCGGGCTGCTCAGCCCCGGCGACCGGCGGATCGAGCGTGGCGACCAGCTCACGGTTGCCTTCGGCGTCTGGGGCGGGCTCAACTGCCGGGCCGGCTTCGTGGTCGCGGACCGGACGGGGCTGCCGGCGGGTATCGAGGACTACGTCGAGCGGCTCGTCGGGCCGTATTTCGAGGCGGTGAGCGAGTGGTACGGGGCATTGCGGATCGGCCAGGCCGGCGGCGCCCTGCAGGAGATCGTCTATCGGCGCCTTGGCGACCCGTTCTTCGGCATCTTCCTGAACCCCGGCCATCAGATTCATCTCGACGAATGGGTGAACTCCCCGGTGTTCCCTGGGTCGACCATCGAGCTCCGCTCGGGCATGGCCCTCCAGGTCGACATCATCCCGGCGACCGGAACCCGTTACTTCACGACGAACATCGAGGATGGCGTCGCGCTGGCGGACGAATCGCTCCGTCAGGCGTTCGCGGCCGGGTACCCTGCGGCGTGGCAGCGGATCCAGGCCCGGCGCCGCTTCATGGACGAGGCGCTGGGCATTACGCTCCACCCCGACGTGCTGCCCTTCTCCAACATCCCGGCGTACCTGCCGCCCTTTCTGCTCCGGCCGGATCGCGCCATGACGCTCGCCGCGTAAGTCCGGACGGCCATGGACGAGGTGCTCTTCTCGAACGACGTCGTCGAGGCGGTCGTGCTGCCCGAGGCCGGCGCCCGCCTGCACCGGTTGCGGGCATTCGGCCAGGACATCCTGCGGACCCCCGAGGATCTCGACCAGCACCGGCGCGACCCGTTCTTCTGGGGTTCGTACGTCATGGCGCCCTGGGGAGGCCGGATCGAGGCCGGCACGGCTACGCTCGGGTGGCGCCGGATCGCCCTGGAGCCGAACTTCCCGGACGGCACGGCCATCCACGGGCAGGTCTACGACCGCCCGTGGCACCGACGCGAGGACGGCACCCTGCAGGTCACGGCCGGCGGCGACGGCTGGCCATGGGTGTACGAGGTCCGCCTTCGCATGGAGGTCGTCGATCGGTCGCTCCTGATCGGTCTGACCCTGACCAACCGGTCGGCCGATCCGATGCCTGCCGGACTCGGCATCCATCCATGGTTTCGCAGGCCGTTGTCGGTCGCCATTCGCGGCAACGCCGTCCATCCGCTGAACACCGCGATCCATCCCCCGCCGGAGCCGGAACCGGTTCACGGAGCGTTCGACCTGCGGAGGCTCGGGGCAATGGCGGACGATCTCGACGCGACCTGGACCGACGTTGCCGACCCGCCGGTCGTGCTCCGCTGGCCGCAGGCGCGCATTGGCGCCACGATGCGGATCGCGGCTCCAACGGTCTATGTCGTCGCGGCGAGCCCGGCTGGCTTGGGCGCGATCGCCGTCGAGCCACAGACTCACGCGCCCCAGGGGCTCCGCCGAATGCTCCGCCAGGAGCCGGGCGGGCTGACCATGCTCGATCCCGGCCAGGCGCTGGACCTCGGCGTCGAGCTCGCGTTCGAGCGCCTCGAGGCCACCATCGTGTGAGCTCGTGGAGCCGCGTGGAGTCTATCGGCCTACTGCCAGCCGGCGTCGCCCAGCAGGGGCACGAAGCTGACCGGCCCCAGGTCCTCCTGCTGCACCCTGCCGTCCTGCCGCTTGATGATCCGGAGCAGGTTTTGCGCGTGCGGTTTCCCGACGGGGATGACGAGCCGGCCGCCCGGCGCCAGCTGGTCGATGAGCGGGGTTGGGATCCCAGGGCCGCCGGCGGACACGAGGATCGCGTCAAACGGAGCGGCATCCGGCAACCCCAGCGTCCCGTCACCTGTTCGGATCTCCACGTTGTCGTAGCCAAGCCGATGGAGGCGGTCGCCGGCGGCCTTCGCCAGGGCCGGCTGGCGCTCGATCGCGTGGATGCGCTCGCCGAGCTGCGACAGGATCGCCGCCGCGTATCCGGATCCCGCGCCAACCTCCAGGACCCCATCGCCGGGCCGGACGTCCAGCGCCTCGATCATGAGTGCCACGACGTATGGCTGTGAGATCGTCTGGCCCCCGGCGATCGGCAGGGGCCTGTCGTCGTACGCGAGGTCCGTGTAGGAACGGTCCACGAACGCCTCGCGCGGCACCTGCAGGAAGGCGTTCAGCAGTCGCTGGTCACGGATCCCTCGGTCGATCAGCTGTCGGTCGACCATCCTCGCGCGTTCGCGTGCGCGGTCCTGGCCCGGGAGCATCGCCGGCCTCCCCGTTGCGAGTCCGCATAGGCCTGTCTGGGCCCCGCCCATGATGCGCCAACCGTGGGGCCCGCGGCCTACTCTGCCGATGCCCGAATCAGGCGCAGCGCCTCCTGGAGGCCGCCTCCCCACGGCTCGCCGTGGCCCGGCAGCACCCAGGTCGCCTCGACGCCATCGAGCTTCGTCAGCGAGGCCAGTGCCTGACTCGGCTCGAGTGTGAAGGGCGCGAGCCGGGGGCCTGCGTCGCCGGTGAGGACGCTTCGCGTCGTCATCGCGTCGCCCATGAACACGGCATCGACGGAGGGTACGTGGATCGCAACGCTGCCCGGAGTGTGGCCGGGCAGGTGGATGATCCGCGGCCCACCGGGGAGGTCCAGCGTCACCCCGTCGCCGAACGTGACGACGTCCGTGAGCGGTGGGACCCGGAGGCCGCCGCGGAGTCCGCTGTAGACCAGGAAGCCCAGCAGCGGCCGGACCTTCACCGGCCCCCAGCCCGAGCTCGGTTTCTTGACCTCACCCCGGGCGCGCGCCGCATCGAGCTCGTGGACGTACACGGGCACGCCGCGCTCGCGGCGGAGCCGCTCGGCGAACCCGACGTGGTCGGTGTCGCCGTGGGTGAGAACGATGGCGCGGACGTCGTCGAGCGAGTGGCCCATGGCTCCCAGCTCGTCCCGCAGATAGCCCCGGTATCCGGGCAGGCCGGCATCGACGATGGTGACCTGACCGGCCTCTTCCACGAGATAGCTGTTGACGAGGCTCGAGCCGATGCGGTGGAGCGACGGCGCGATTCTCACGGGTTCTCCTCGACTTCAGGGCGATGTCTTGCGCCACCGGCCCGCGCGCTGTAGCATCGCGGCCATCGCTACTGTACATAGCCATGATGGCTACTGTCAATAGCCGCCGATCCGTCGTCGCGGCCAGGAGAATCGGAGGCCCGTCCATGCCCACGCCGGCCCGTACCTCTGTCGACCAGATCGTCCGGGCCGGTCGTGCGATCCTCGAGGCCGAAGGGGTCGACGGGCTCACGATGCAGCGCGTGGCCCGCGCGGTCGGGGTCCGCGCGCCGTCGCTCTACAAGCGGGTTCGCGACCGCGCCGAGCTCGTCGGGCTCATCGCGGCCGACGTGGCCCGCGAGCTGACTGCGACTCTCGACGAGGCCGCCTCGTCCGGCAGCCCGGGCCTCGATCTCCGGGCGCTGGCGGAGGCGTTCCGGGCATTCGCGCGCAGCCATCCCGAGGGCTACCGGCTGCTGTTCGCTCGCCTCCCCGACGGCTCGTGGCTGGATCCCGACCTGACCGCCCGTGCAAGCGCGGCACTGCTCCGCACGGCCGCCGCGCTCGCCGGCCGCGATCACTCACTCGAGGCGGCGAGGACGGTCGTGGCCTGGGCGCATGGCTTCCTCAGCATGGAGCTCGCCGGGGCGTTTCGCCTCGGTGGCGACGTCGACCGTGCCTATGCCTACGGTGTGGAGCGACTCACCACCGCCATCGCCACTCCTGAAGACGCGGCCTGACCTACGGCAGGGGAATGCTCGATACGGTGAATGGCAGCTCGGGTGTCAGGCCGGGGCCTCGCTTGTTGAACTGGCTGTTCACGACGAGGAGCCGGCCGCGCGCGAAGTCGATCGTGGTCGGGAATCTCAGTGTCGGGTCGCCGGTGCGAGAGATGACGTTGCCGGCCGTCAGGGCTCCATCCAGGCCGATCCGGGCGATCACGCCGAGGGAGTTCTGGGCGACATATAGCGTCCGCCCGATGAGCAGGAGCCCGTCGCCGGCGGGGACGGTCTCGCCGCCCAGGTCGATCCGGCTCGGGGTCCGCGTGGCGATATCGATCCGGAACAGCGCGCCGATGTTCGACTGGACCGTGACGAGAGAGCGGCCATCGGCCGTCGCCTCGATGCCGTTGAGGTTGAAGCCGGGCTGGTAGGTGATCGCCGTTCCGGTCAGGTCGAGCCACGGCTCGGCGGCGACCGTTCCACCGTTGGCTGCAGCCACAGCCTCGGCGGTGATCCGCCAGATGATCGGCCGAAGCGAGTCGGTGACGTACGCGTCGCCGGAGCGATCGATCGCGACGTCGTTGAGGAAGGTCGTCCCGGCCGGGGTCGTGAAGCGGGCGAGCAGGTCTCTGGTCGTGCTGTCGGAGACCCAGACGCTGCCGGTTCCGCCACCGGCGATGAACAGCCTGTTCTTTCGATCGACGGCCACGCCGATGGCCGTCGTCCTGCCGTCACTGCCGCCGGCGAGGAACGTGTGGGCGGTGTCGTCGGCGACGTTGGCTCGGAGGATCGAGCCGTCCGTCGTGCTGCTGACGAAGAAATCGCCGGTCGATTCCTCGAAGGCGATGCCCTCCGGGAACACGGCGGGGCCAGGCAGGACGTACTGCCGCGTTGGCGGAGCAGCCAAGGCGCTGGTCGCGCCCAGCGCGACGACGAGTGCCAGCACCAACGCGGCCAGAGGGATACCACGGCGAGGGATCGGAAGGCGGGCGGGCGCGAACGCGAGCCGACGATTCATCAGGAGTCCTCCTCGGATGGGCCTGACGGGGCGATGAAGGGCCGTGTCTACGGTACGGCTCGACGGTCCCCGGCGGTTTCGTCAAGGGGCACGGTTCCGTGCCGCCGGCCTTGCAACTCCATCGCACCGGCTGCGACTCGGGAGGTCGAGCGCCTCGCGGTGTGGATCGCGACCGCCAGGATGCGGACGCCCTCCTCGATGGCCGACTCGGTGAGGTGGGAGTACCCGAAGAGGAGCGCCGCCGGTCCGTCCCATTCGGACATGCGGTACGGGCTCAGGCCGTAGACCGCGACTCCCAGCGCGGCGGACGCGTCGATGACGGCCGCCTCCGCCAGCCCGTCGGGCAGCCAGGCGAGCACGTGCAGGCCGGCCGAGGCACCGGCCGGGCGGAGCTCGGGCAGGTGACGGGCGAGCGAGCGGAGCAGGACGTCCCGTCGGCGCCGGTAGATCGGGCGCATCCGCCGGAGGTGGTGGTCGAACTCGCCGCGCGACAGGAAGTCAGCGAACGCCAGCTGATCGAGGGCGGGCGATCCGCGGTCGGCGGCCTGCTTGGCGGCCGCCACGTCCTCGACGAGCGCGGCCGGAACCAGCAGCCAGCCCAGGCGCAGGCCGGGGGCCAGGGTCTTGCTGGCCGACCCGGCATAGATGACCCGGTCGGGCGCCAGGCCCTGGATCGCCCCGATGGGTTCACGGTCGTAGCGGAACTCGGCGTCGTAGTCGTCCTCGATGATCAGGCCACCCCGCTCGGTTGCCCACGAGACGAGCGCCGCCCTGCGGTCGGGTGGGAGGACGGCGCCCGTCGGGAACTGGTGGGCCGCCGTCACGACGACCGCGTCCAGATCGGCTCGGTCCAGCGCGTCGACCCGAAGGCCCGACTCGTCCACCGGGATCGCGACGACCTGGAGCCCGGCGGATCGGGCGACCTCGGCCACGCTCGTCTCCGACGGATCCTCGACGCCCAGTCGCCGGGCGCCGGACGCCCTGAGGACGTTGCTGACGAGCGTCAGTGCCTGGGCAAACCCCGTGCTGATCACGATCCGGTCGGCGTCGGCCGCCGTGCCCCTGACTCGGCTCAGATACGCGGCCAGGGCGTCACGCAGCTCGGCGGCTCCGCGGGCGTCGAGGTAGTTGAGCCGGTCGCTCGGTGCCTCGGTGAGCACCCGCCGCAGCGACCGCAACCAGAGATTCCGAGGAAAGAGCGACACGTCGGGCCGGCCGTAGCGGAAGTCGACGGACGGCTCCGGGGACGACGTGCGCAGCTCGGCCGTGGGCGCGCCGGCGGCCACGCTCGCAACCTGGGTGGCTCGGCCCGGACGGCTCGTGAGATAGCCCTCGGCCACGAGCTGCTCGTACGCCTCGACGACGACGCCCCGCGACACGTCGAGCTGATCGGCCAGCTGTCGTGTGGATGGCAGGACGGAACCGGCGCGAAGCCGACCGGCCCGCACCGCGTCGCGCAGCTCGTGCTCCAGCTGGCGGTGGATCGGCGTCGGAATCTCGCGACGAAGCGTCACGAGCAGCTCCACCGACGAACTGGTCCTCGATCTGGGCATCGAAGTGGACCTTATCAGGTGTCCAGCTGCCTGTCAGGATCGTCATGCAGAACCAGATCGGAGGTCCCCATGCACCCGACCATCGGCGAGCTCATCGCTCGCGATCACGCGGCCCATCTCGTTCGCGAGGCCGACCACGAACGCCTCGCCGCCATGGCCCGGTCCGTGGTCACGATTCGGTCGCGAACCCAGCGCAACGTCCGGCGCGACGCGGTCGAGCTGCTTCGGCTCGGCAGCCGGCGCCTGGTCACCCGCTGAGCCGGCGGCCCCGCGCGCTCCTGGGGCCATGGTCGGCGAGTCGGCCGGGGCCGGCCGGCCGGGGCCGGGCCGGGCCTGGACGGCCGCCCAGCCCGCGGGTCCATGATCAGGCGCGGGTGAAGAACAGCTGCAGCTCCATCGTGCCCTCGTCGGCGATCGACAGGACCGCGAACGAGTTGGGCTTCTGGATGCCGTAGTCCGCGAAGACGATGGGGAGCGACCCGCTGATCGTGATCGTCGATCCCGAGAGTCGGGCCTTGAGCGGAATCTGCACATCCTTTGTCTGACCGTGCAGGGTCAGCTGGCCGGTTGCCGTCACCTGGGTCTCCTGGCCGTCCGCGGGCACGGAGCCCAGATCGATCGGCCAGGTCAGCTTGAAGGTCGCGGTCGGGAACTCGCTCGTCTGGATGCCCTGGCGCGCAAGCTGCCCGTCGCGCCGCTGGTCGTCGCTCTGTAGCGTCGTCAGATCGGCAGTGATGGTTGCCGCGGTGACCTGGGTGCCGCTGATGGTCATCGATCCGGTGACGTTGGGGGTGCGGCCGACCGCCATGTTCGCGCCGATCGAGGCCAGCTGCTCCTGCACGCGGTAGCCCACGAACGAGCTGGTCGAATCCGCAAACGAGCCGATCGAGGTGTCCACGTTCCACGTGCCGTCGATGCCGCCCGAACCGAGCGGTTGCGAGGAGCCGAGCGGTTGCGACGAGCCACTCGCCGCGGTGGGCACCGCCGGCAGGCTCGTGTCGGCGATCGCCGCGGGTCCGGCAGGCTGCAGGAACAGGTACCACAACCCGTACCCGCCGACGGCCAGGACGGCGAGGAGCACCACGCCGGCGGCGATCAGGAGGGGCCGGCGGCGCGAGCGGCGGGGCGATCGGCCGAGCCGGTTCTGTGCTGCTGCTTCCATGTTGTCCTCCTGGTTGGCATCGTCGCCGGTTCGTCGCCGGTTCGTCGCCGATGCTGGGCGTTCGCTAACGATGCCAGTCTGCCGGGTCGAATCTTTCGAGCGCGTTACGCCGCCTGATCGACGTCGAGCCGCCGCCGCGATCGTGAGCGCGTGGCGGCACGCACTGCGGCCGTCGGGATCGTGCCGAAGTGGCGGCACGCACGGCGCGCGCCGCCACCCCGGTGTTGCTGCCCTAGCCGGATGGCGCCTGCGAGGCGCCGGGCATGTTCGGACAGTCGTGGGTTCGGGTGGGAGTCGTGGTCCCGCCCGAGGTCCCGCCGGACGAGCCGCCGGGCGACGTTGCCGCCGGCGACCCCGACGGGTCGGGGCTGGCCGCACTGACGATCGCCACGCCGCCGGCGGCCATCAGGCCGATTGCGAGCAGGACCGTTGCGACCATCCTCCGCGGACCGGAAATGGCCCGGTCCCGCGGAGGCGGATCCCGTGACGTCCACCCCGTGGGGATCTCGTTCAGCTCCATGTGGTCTCCTTCGATTGCGAGGTTGGCTGAGATGCCATGTCACGAGCCCATAGGCGTCGCCTCCGTGGAACGGGACCTGATCGGCCAGGGCAATGGCGCCCGGGCCAGTGGCGGCGAGGCAGCGCCCCGATCGCCACGTCGACATGTCCCTTCCTCCCGTGATGCATCGCTCAGGCTCCAGCCGTCGCCGCGGCCGAGACGTCGTATAGCGTTCCACCGCTGCCGCCGTAATCGACCACCGTCCCGACGGAGGTCACCCAGGCGTCGATCTCGGATGTCGAACCGCCGCCGCCACCGCCGCCCGGCCTGCCGAACCCGCCGCCGTTGACGAGCACGTAGCGGAGCTGCCCGGACGCCACGAGCGCCTTGAGCTGGGCGAGCGACGGCGCCGGATCGGAGCCACTGAAGCCGCCCATCGCCATGACCGGCTCTCCGCTCGCGAGCTGGATCGAGCCTGCCGCATTGGCCGAGGTGGTTGCGACGATCCAGGTCGCCCCGTTGCGGTTGGCCAGGAGATAGGAGATGAGCGCCGGATCGGAGCTGCCGCCTCCGCCGTCCCCCGCGCCCGGCTGCCCGGTCGGACCGCCGGCGAAGCCGCCGCCGACGCCGCCCGGGGGAGTCCCGATGCCGGCACCTCCCAGCGCGGCACGTCCACCGCCGGCACCGCCCGGCCCGGCGTCGGCGATGGCGGGTCCTGCCTTGGGGTCGCCTCCGGCATAGGCGGTCGCCATCGTGTCCAGCGCGTACGCCGAAGGTCCGGCCAGCAGGACGGCCACGCCGAGGCCGACGGCCGCGAGCTGCGTCCGCCGCCGGGTCGGCGTGGACGGGATTGCGACGACCGCCGCGATGAGCAGACCGCTGACCAGCACGGCCGGGCCGAGCCCGGGGACGAAGTCGGGCGTCCGCTCCAGGAGCTGCCATGCCCATGCGGCCGACGCGAGAATGGTGCCGGCAAGGGCCAGGCCGCCGAACCGCGCTCGCGTCCGCAAGGCCCAAAGGTCGACCGCCCCGGCCCCCACCAGGGCGCCGATGGCCGGAGCCATGGCGACCGCGTAGTAACTGTGGATGATGCCGGACATGAAGCTGAACACGAGGGCGTGAACGGCCAGCCACAGGCCCCACATGAGGTAGCCGGCGCGGGCGCGATCGGTCCGGGGGGCCCGCCGGCGCAGCCACAGTCCGGTCGCGAGACCGGCCACTGAGAAGGGGATGAGCCAGCTGACCTGTCCACCGAGCTGTGCGTTGAACAGGCGCAGGAGCCCGGCGGCGCCACTGAACCCGCCGCCACCGCCTCCGCCTGCAGGACCCGCGCCCCCGCCGCCCAACCCGAA
>DASPWU010000081.1:0-16921 GCA_035637675.1 Candidatus Limnocylindria bacterium
CGCGGCCGCAATCTCGCTCCGCCTCAGCGGCGCGGTGGCGTAGGGCCGGAGGGCCTCAGGGGCTGCCGTGGCCGGCGGCTGGCGGCCGTCGGCCCGGAGGGTGTTCGCCGCGGCCCTCCACGATGGGCGGTGGATAGGGAATCTAACGATGCATCGGTCCACCTGCGGGCCTAGGGTGCGGCATGCCACCTACCGAACCGTGGAGGACCCTCCCGTGACGCCGATGTGAACGTGCCTGCGCCGGGCATCGTGCTACCGTAGGCGTGACCTAACCGACCGACCAGTCGGTTTGTTGTCGGAGGCCAAGGCACACGACGTGACCCAGGGCGCGCACGAGCGAAACGACGAGCGAAGCCGGCGGCGCCGGGAGACGATCCTGGACGCGGCGTTTCACGTCTTCTCCAGGGTCGGCTACCGCGACGCAGCGGTTGACGAGATCGCCGAGCGAGCGGCGACCTCCAAGGGCGGGCTGTACTTTCACTTCCCGACCAAGCAGGCCCTGTTCATCGAGCTCATGCGCACGACGGCTGACAAGCTCGTCGACCGGGTCGAGCGGGAGGTGGCCGCCCATTCCGATCCGGTCGCACGGGCGGACGCCGCGCTCCGGACCGTCCTCGCGACGTTCTCCGGCCACCGGACGATGGCCCGCCTGCTGATCGTGGATGCGCTGGGGGCCGGCCGCGACTTCCGGGCGGAGATCGAGCGCCTTCACGCCCGCTTCGCCGGCCTCATCGAGGGCTATCTCGACCAGGCCGTCGCGGACGGAATCATCCCGCCCATCGACACGAAGATCGCCAGTCAGGCCTGGTTCGGGGCCCTGAACGAGGTCGTCACGCGCTGGCTCGTCGCAGAGAAGGCCGGCCCGCTCGAGGATGCCTACCCGGCGCTGCGCCGGATCCTCTTCCGCGGCGTCAGCATCAGCGACGAGCAGATCGGCCGGTTGCCGCCGTGAGCCCGCGACAGCACCCGGCGACGGCCATCGCGACTCCCGAACGGCGCGAGCGGAGCGGCGCGCCGGTGGCCGGCGATGCGTCGCCGCTCGAGGCCGGGCTGCGCTCTCTCGTCGATCGGGCACGCAGCCGCCCAGATCCCACCCTCGTCAGCTGCACCGTGCCGGTACCCCGCCGGGACCCGATCGAGCTGTTCGCCGCCGCACGCTCGCTGGGCCTGGACCCTGCGCTCTGGCTCGCGCCTGCCGAACGCTTCGCGCTCGTCGGCATCGGGGCTGCGTGGGCGGTCCGCCCGACCGGTCCCGGGCGCTTCCGTGAGGCCGCGGCGGCCTGGACGAGCGTCGCCCGTGGCGCCCTGGTGTCAGGCGACGCGCCGGGCCAGCGGGGAGCGGGACCGTTGCTGCTCGGCGGCTTTGCGTTCGCTCCCGAATCAAGGCGGAACGGCGCGGCGTGGAGCGGCTTCGACTCCGCGGCACTCGTCCTGCCCCGGCTGCTGTTCACGGTCTCCGACGGGAACGCCTGGCTCACGGCAAGCGCCGTCGTGGAACCAGGCAACGCGGGATCCGGCGCGGCAGGGCGGATCGTGGCGGGTCTCGAGTCAGCCTGGGCCGAGCTCGATCGGGCCGGCGTGTCAGTGCCGCTCACGCCGGCCGTCGACATGCTCCAGGCGACCGGCATCGTTCCAGAGGCGGCCTGGCAGGCGGCGGTCATTCGTCTGGCCGGAGCTGTCGGCCGCGGCCGCGTCGACAAGGTCGTTCTCGCCCGCCAGGTCGAGGTGAGCGCGGACGCCCCGATCGACGTCCCTGCGGTCCTCCGCCGCCTGGAGGCGAGCGCCCCCGAGTCGACCGTCTTCGCCTTCAGTCGCGGGCCGCGGACGTTCCTGGGAGCCACGCCCGAGCGACTCGTTCGCACGGACGGCCGCGATTTCCGGACGGTGGCGATGGCCGGCTCCATCGGGCGCGGGTCGGACGAGGAAGACGACGCCCGGCTGGCCGCTGAGCTTCTCAGGAGCGAGAAGGAGCGGGAAGAGCATCGGGTCGTCGTCGATATGCTCCGCGAGACCCTGGGCCCGCTCGCGGCGCGGCTGGACGTCGAGCCCGCTGCCCACGTCATCCGACTTCGCCACATCCAGCATCTCGTGACGCTGGTCAGCGGCCGGCTGCGCGAGCAGGCGGGCATCCTGGATCTCGTGGAGCGGCTGCACCCGACACCGGCGGTGGGTGGCGCGCCACGCGAGCTGGCGCTTGCCCTGCTCGAGGAGGAAGAACGCCTCGATCGCGGCTGGTATGCCGGGCCGGTCGGCTGGCTCGATCGGCGCGGCGACGGCGAGTTCGTGGTGGCCATCCGCTCCGGCGTGGTGAACGGGGCATCGGCCAGCCTCTTCACGGGCTGCGGAATCGTTGCCGACTCGGAGCCAGCGAGGGAATGGGAGGAGTCGCAGGTCAAGCTGCGCGCGCTTGCCTCGGCCCTCGGGCGGCTGCCGTGACCGCACAGCCGATGACGCCGGCGGCGCCCGTGCGCGCCTTCGTGGAGGAGCTCGTTCGATCCGGCGTTCGCCACGCCGTCATCTGTCCGGGCTCACGGTCCGCGCCGTTGGCGCTCGCCCTCGCCGTGGAGCCGGGCATCCGATGCTTCACGCACATCGACGAGCGTGCCGGCGCGTTCTTCGCCCTGGGCCTGGCCAAGGCCACCAGGCGTGCGGTGGCGGTCCTGGGCACCTCCGGCACCGCCGTCGTGAACTTCGGCCCGGCGATCGTGGAGGCGCGTGAAGGTCGGACGCCGCTGCTCGTCCTGACCGCCGATCGGCCGCCCGAGCTGAGAGATCGGGGCGCGCCGCAGACGATCGATCAGGACCACCTGTACGGCCGCAACGTCAAGTGGTACGTCGAGCTCCCGGCCCCCGAGGAGACCGCGGCGGGCGACATCCTGGAACGCCACCTTCGGGGGGTGGTGGGCCGTGCCGTGGCCATTGCCCAGGAGCAGCCGGCCGGCCCGGTCCATCTCAACCTGCCGTTTCGCGAGCCGCTCGTGCCGGCCGGCGGCCTGCGGGCCCACGTGGCCGCTGACGAGTCGGCCGAGGGTGCGGAGGCCTTAGTCGGCATCGTCGCCGGCCAGCTGCGACCGGTGCCCCAGGCCCTCGACGACCTGGCTGGGCGGCTTCGCGTGGCACATCGCGGCATCATCGTGTGCGGCCCGCTCGACCGACCGGGCCTCGCCCCGGCGGTTGCCCGGCTCGCCGCCGCGAGCGGGTTCCCGATCCTGGCAGACGGCCTGGCCAACCTTCGCGTCGGCCCCCACGATCGGAGCCATGTCGTGGCCCGCCACGATGCGATCGTCCGCAGCGAGGCGTTCCGAGCCGCTCACCGGCCCGACCTCGTGATCCGGTTCGGCGGAACGCCCACCTCAAAGGCACTGCTGACGATGCTCCAGGAGGATGCCCCGGAACAGCTCGCCGTCGATGACGGCGGCTGGAACGAGCCCACCCTGCGCCCGGTCACGGTCGTCCGCGCAGATCCCGTCGCATTCGCCACGGATCTGGCTGACCGGCTCGAGCGTCTGGGTCCGGCTGGCGGATCGGCCTGGCTCGACTCCTGGCTCGCTGCGGACCGAGTGGCGGACCGGGCGATCGACGCCTGGCTCGAATCGCTCGACGAGCCGTTCGAGGGCAGCCCATTCGCCGACGCGGCGGCGCTCCCGGAGGGCACGGTCCTCCTGGCCGGCAACAGCATGCCAGTGCGCGATCTGGACGCGTTTCTGCCCGGCGGGCCCACGAGCCTGCGCTGCCTGGGCAATCGGGGAGCGAACGGGATCGACGGGGTCGTGTCGACCGCGCTCGGAGTGGCCGCCGCCGGGATCGGTCCGGTCGTGCTCGTCGTGGGCGACGTGTCGTTCCTGCACGATCTCAACGCGCTCGTGGCGGCCCGCCTGCACGACCTCTCGGCGACGATCGTGCTCGTGAACAACGACGGCGGCGGGATCTTCTCGTTCCTGCCACAGGCCGCCACGGACCGGCCGGAGGTCGGCCTGCCCGAGCACTACGAGGCCCTGTTCGGGACCCCGCACGGCATCGACGTGGCGCCGATCGTGGGAGCGCTGGGCGGGGAGCATCGGCTCCTCGGCCCGGGCCAGCCGGCATCGGCCATCCGGGATTCCGTGGCCCGACCGGGGGTCCGCGTGCTCGAGCTCCGCACCGATCGCCGGCGCAACGTCGAGCTCCACCGCGCCTGCGTCGAGACCGTCCGCCAGTCGCTCGACCATGTCGCCGAATCGGCAGCGCCGACGGGGCCTGCGGCAGGGGCCGGGTGACGATGGCTCGCCTGCTCGTAAACGGCGTTCGCCTGGAGGTCCGATCGGCAGGTACCGGCCCGCCCCTCATCCTGCTTCATGGCCTCACCGGTCGCGGGTCCAGCTGGTCGGCCCACCTGCCCGCCCTCAGGCGCGGCCACCGGACGATCGTGGTGGACCTCCTGGGCCACGGCCGATCGGAGGCGCCCGCGGACCCTGCGCGCTACGCCGTGGAGTGCCAGGCCGGCGATGTCGCGGCGATCCTGGCCAGGCTGGGTCACGAGCGGGCGGACGTGATCGGCTACTCCATGGGCGCCCGGATCGCGCTGCGGCTGGCCGTCGATCACCCGACCACCGTGCATCGCCTCGTCCTCGAGAGCCCGTCGGCTGGGATCGTGGACCCAGCCGAGCGGGCTGCGCGGCGCGCGCGCGACGACCTCCTGGCCGACGCGCTCGAGCGTGACGGCATTGCCGCGTTCGTCGAACGCTGGGAGCGACAACCCGTGTTCGCGAGCCACGCGGCATTGCCGGCCCCGGCACGGCGCAGGCTTCGCCATGAGCGCCTCGCCAACCGACCGGCGGGCCTGGCGCCCAGCCTCCGAGGCGGCGGCCAGGGCGTCGGCCTGCCGCTCCTCGGGCGGCTGGCTCGCGTCCATGCGCCGACGCTCGTGATCGCGGGAGCCCTCGACGAGACCGGCCGGGAGCGGGCCGCGAAAGTGGCTGCGGCCATGCCCGACGCCCGCATCGCGATCGTGCCCGGAGCCGGCCATACCCCCCATCTCGAACGGCCGGCCGCCTTCCGCCGCCTGGTCGCCGCATTTCTCGACGCCGTGCCCGGCGGCCGGCCGAGCTGAAGGAGTCCCGATGGCCATCGCCTGGTCCGCCGCCCACGACTATACGGATATCCGCTACGAGCACTCCGGGACCGGCCTCGCCAAGATCACGATTGCGCGTCCCGAGGTCCGCAACGCCTTCCGGCCGGAGACCGTGACCGAGCTCATCGATGCCTTTCGGCGCGTGCGCGACGACGTCTCGATCGGCGTCGTGCTGTTCACAGGCGAGGGCGACCAGGCATTCTGCGCGGGCGGCGACCAGCGCGTGAAGGTGCGCGGCGGCTACCGGGGCTCGGACGGGATCGCCCGCCTCAACGTGCTCGACCTGCAGCGCCTCATCCGATCGCTGCCGATCCCGGTGATCGCGCTCGTCAACGGCTATGCGATCGGTGGGGGCCACGTGCTCCACGTCGTGTGCGACCTGTCGATCGCGTCGGAGAACGCGGTCTTCGGTCAGACAGGACCAAAGGTCGGCAGCTTCGACGGCGGCTTCGGGGTGGGCCTGCTGGCACGCACGATCGGCCAGAAGCGGGCGCGCGAGATCTGGTACCTGTGCCGCCAGTACACGGCCGATCAGGCCCTGGCGATGGGGCTCGTCAACGCCGTCGTGCCACTGGCCGAGCTGGAGGCCGAGGGCGTGCGCTGGGCGGACGAGATCCTGGAGAAGAGCCCCACGGCGATCCGCCTGCTCAAGCGGGCCTTCAACGCCGACACGGACGGGCTCGCCGGGCTGCAGGAGCTGGCCGGCGACGCGACGATGCTGTTCTACGAGACCGACGAGGCCCACGAGGGCAGCAGGGCGTTCCTGGAGAAGCGCAAGCCCGACTTCCGGCGCTTCCCGCGGCGGCCCTGACGTCCATGTCGCCGCGCGCCCGGGCGTGGCTCGTCGCGATCCGTCCGGCGACGCTGCCCGCGGCGATCGGACCGGTGCTCGTTGGTCTCGGCGTCGCCTGGCCTGCCGTCGGCTTGCGGCCACTGCCCGCCGCCGCATGCCTGGCGGTCGGGTTGCTCTTCCAGGTCACGGCCAACCTGGCCAACGACCTGTTCGACTTCCGCTCCGGCGCCGATGCCGCCGACCGGCTCGGCCCGCAGCGAGCGGCCGCCAGCGGGCTCCTGAGCGAGCGAGACCTGACCGCCGCCATCCTGGTCACCCTGGGCCTGGCCGGGCTGTTCGGGCTCGCCCTCGTCGTCATCGGCGGGCCCATCGTCCTGGCCCTTGGCATCCTCGCCGCCATCAGCGCGCTGGCCTACACCGGCGGGCCGTGGCCCTACGGCTACCATGGGCTCGGGGAGGTGTTCGTCTTTGCCTTCTTCGGGGTGGTGGCTGTGGCCGGGACGGCGTACCTCCAGGTCGGGCGGTGGCCGCCCGTCGCGTTTGCCGCAGCCGTGCCCGTGGGTGCCCTCGTGACCGCGATCCTCGTCGTCAACAACCTGCGAGACATCGACTCCGATCGCCGGGCGGGCAAGCGCACCCTGGCGGTGATCGTCGGCTCGCGAGCGACGATCGCCGAGTACGTGGCACTCCTGGTGGTGGCCTTCGCCGTGCCGCCGGCGCTCGTTCTCGCCGGCGCTGTGGCTCCAATCGCGCTCCTACCCGTGCTCAGCCTGCCGCTCGCGATCTCACTGGTCCGAACGATCGCGGCCGGCGGCGATCCGCGCCGACTCAATGCCGTGCTGCGCGGCACGGCGCGCCTGTCGCTGGTCTTTGCGGCCCTGCTGGCCCTGGGCCTCGCGCTCGGCGGTCGGGCCGGCTGATGCGGGTCCGAGCCGTTCGGGTCGACCAGCTCGAGATCCCGTTCCGGGTGCCTTTCGAGGCCGCCGACATGGCCTGGCGGTCGCGTCGCCTGGCCATCCTGCACCTCGTCGGCGACGATCTGGAAGGGCTCGGAGAGATCGCTCTGGAGGCACCGGGCGGGCTGCCGGTCCCGATCCCGCCGGGCTTGCTCGAGCTCCTCGTCGGAGTCGACGTGATGGCGCCGGCTGCCCTGGATCGAGCGCTGGTCGCCATCGAGAACGGCTGGACGCTCGGTCGCGCCGCTCGATCGGGAGCCGAGTCGGCAGCCCTCGATCTGGCCGCCCGGGCCGCCGGTATGCCCCTCCGACACAGGCTTGCCGGCCGAGCCCGCGACCAGGTCTGGGTCAACGGGCTGGTTGGAGCCGATGCTCCGGAGGAGGCGGCCCGTACCGCGATCGCCCTCGTGGAGGCGGGATTCCGCTGCCTCAAGCTCAAGGTGGGCGGCGACACGGTCGAGCGGGTCGCCGCGATCCGATCGGCCGTGGGGCCGGGCATCCGGCTCCGTCTGGACGCCAACGGCACATGGCCGGAGCGACACGCCGTCCAGGTGATCGAGGAGCTGGTCCCGTTCGACCTGGAGTACGTGGAGCAGCCGATCCCGCCCAGCCTCGGGCCGGCCGCGATGGCCCGGGTGCGGCGCGCCGTGGACGTACCGATCGCCGCCGACGAGTCCGTGACGGATCCGGCCGCGGCCGCCGAGCTGATCCTGGCGGGCGCGGTCGACGTGCTCGTCATCAAGCCCTCGCGGGTCGGCGGGCCGCGACAGGCCAGGCGGATCGTGGAGCTCGCGACGGATCTCGGCGTCGGCGTAACGATCTCGACGCTGTTCGAGAGCGGCATCGGGGTGTCCGCCGCCCTGCAGGTCGCGGCGACGGTGCCCGACGGCGAGGCCGCCCACGGCCTGGCGACCTCCGGGCTGCTCGCCTCCGACTTGCTCGTCGACGGCCCCGTCGCCGACGCCGGCAAGCTCGCCCTGTCCGGCGGGCCCGGCCTCGGCGTCCAGCTCGACCCCGAGGCTGTCCGCGCACACCTGGTCGGATGACGGTCCGCGAGCCCCTCGCTGCCAATGCCGCGAGCCGGCCGGGCGAGGATGCGGTCGTCGGCCGCGGCGTCCACTGGACCTGGCGGGACCTGGAGGCCATCTCCGGGCGGATGGCCATGACGTTGGCCGAGGCGGGCGTCGGGGAGGCATCCCGGGTCGCCGTCCTCGCCGACGACGGGCCGGGGGCGGTCGCCGCGATCCATGCCGCCCGCCGGATCGGTGCCATCCTGGTTCCCCTGAACCGCCGCGCCGCGCCGCGTGAGCTCGGCCGGCTCGTGGCCCAGGCTCGGCCCGCCGTCCTCATCCATGACGAGGGCCACGGCGCGGTGGCCGCGGAAGTCTCCGCGATGTCAGGCGCCACCGGAGTCCATCCGCGAGCGATGGCGCTGGAGTGGCTGCTCGAAAGCCAAGTCGACGCCGAGCGCGCGGTCTCCCGTCGGGTCGCCGTCCTCCGAGACGACGTCGATCCGGCAGCGCCGGCCACGATCGTCTTCACCTCGGGCACGACCGGCCAGCAGAAGGGCGCCATCCTCACCCAGGGCAATCATCTCGCCAGCGCCAGAGCGTGGGCCGGGGTCCTTCGCCCTGCGCCGACCGATCGCTGGCTGGCCTGCCTGCCATTCCACCACGTCGCCGGCCTGGCGATGGTGCTCCGGTCGAGCCTGTGGGGTGTCCCGCTCCATCTCGCGTCGGGCTTCGAGCCGGCCGCGATCTGGCGGGCATTCGATGAGGATGGGATCAGCCACTGCTCGATCGTCGGCTCGACGCTCCGCCGATTGGTCGATGCGCGCGATGGCCGTCCCGCGCCGCCCACGCTGCGGGCTGTCCTCGTCGGCGCCGAGCGAACGCCACCCGACTGGATCCGCGCCGCGCGCCGGCTGGGCCTGCCGGTGATGCCGACCTACGGCGCGACGGAAACGGCCTCGGGCGTGACCGCGCTGCAGCCTGCCGACGCGGACCGACTGCCCGGTTCGGCGGGCCGCCCGCTGCCGGGCGTCGAGATGCGGATCGCGATAGGCGAGGGTGGCGGGGCCGGCCAGTCATCGACCGCCGGGGCCGGCGAGATCGGCGAGATCGAGGTCCGTGGCGGCATGGTCTTCGCCGGCTACGACGGCCAGCCGGAGGCGATCGCGACGGTGCTCGCCGGCGGCTGGCTGCCGACCGGCGACCTGGGCTCGCTCGATGCTGACGGGTTTCTCACCGTTGCCGATCGGCGCGACGACCTGATCGTCTCCGGCGGCGAGAACGTCTATCCGGCCGAGGTCGAGGCCGTGCTGCGCGAGCATCCCGCGGTCGTGGACGCCGCGGTCGTGGGTCGGCCGGATCCACGCTGGGGGGCCGTGCCGGTGGCCCTCGTCGTTCTCGCCGATCATCGCGCCGACCATCCCGATGCCAGCCCGACCGACGCGGCGCTGATCGCTCACTGTCGGTCACGCCTGGCGGCGTTCAAGGTGCCGGTCGCCTTCCGGCGGGTCGACGCCATTCCCAGGACGGCCAACGGCAAGCTCCGCCGAGCCGCGGCTCGCCTGCTCCTCGAGGGGTCGTCCTAGGCGGATGCGCACGACGGCAGGGTCACCCGTGGTGCGGCCCGACTCGACTACCGGGGCGGGTTGGACTCGGGCACACTAAGGGTCATGCCCAACCTCTTCCAGCCGCCGTTCACGGATCTCCACGCGTTCTACGACCGGCACATCGGTCCGATCGTGGTGGCGCTCGTGGTCGGTCTCATCGCGCTCCGGGTCTCCCGGCTGTTCGTCCGAGGGATCGTCAAGGCGCTCATGGATCGCGAGGCGGCCGAAGGCACGGCCGGCCAGCTGACTGCCGTGGAGATGACGAAGCGGATCGCCACGATCGAGCTGCTGGCCACCAGCGTGATCCAGTTCTTCATCGTGGCGATCGTCGGGCTGTGGGTCCTCCAGACGGCCGCGGGTCTGGACATCGGTCCGGCCATCGCCGGGCTGGGGATCGCCGGCGTCGCCCTCGGCTTCGGCGCCCAGAGCCTCGTCAAGGACTACCTGAACGGGGCCCTCATCCTCATCGAGAACCATTACAGCAAGGGCGACGTCGTCCGCATCGCGGGGGTCAGCGGGACGGTCGAGGACCTCAGCCTCCGGCGGACCACGCTGCGCGATCTGGACGGGACGGTCCACACGGTGCCCAACGGCGCGATCGCGGTCGCCTCCAACCTCACCCGGACCTGGGCGCGAATCAACCTGGACGTCACGGTTGCCTACGGGACCGACATCGACCGCGCGAGCCAGGTGGTGGATGAAGTCGGCCGGCACCTGGAGGGCGAGGGCGCCTGGAGCCAGGCCTTCCTCGAGGCGCCACGCGTCGAGCGCGTGGAGTCGCTCGGCGAATACGGCGTGATCCTCAAGATCCTCGGCACGGTCCGCGCGGAGGACCGATGGAACGCGGCGGGCGAGCTCCGCAAGCGCCTGCTCGCCGCCTTCCACGCCAACGGGATCGAGATCCCCCGGCCGCAGCGCGTGGTCCTCAGCCCGGAGGAGGGCGGACTCGCGGCCACCGTTCCGGACGGCCGCGGTGCGGGCGCCGACGGCCTATCGGCCGAGGAGCCGGTCGAGGAGGAGCAACCGAAATAGGCAGGGTGGCACCGGCCGCCTGCCGCCGCGCCCGCGTAGAATGCCCACGTTGCAACCAGGAGGTCGTCCCGTGAGCGTCGAGCCGTCCACGTCGAACCCCGAGATCGAGGCGCTCCTCGCCGAGAACCGGACGTTCCCGCCGTCGCCGGACTTTGCCGCCCAGGCCAATGCCACGGCCGACCTCTACGACCTTGCCGAGCGAGACTTCGAGGCATTCTGGGCCGACATCGCTCGCGAGCGGGTCAGCTGGGTGAAGCCGTTCGACACGACACTCGAATGGGACCTGCCGTTCGCCAAGTGGTTCACCGGCGGCCAGCTGAACATCTCGTACAACTGCGTGGACCGCCACGTGGAGCGCGGCCTTGGCAACAAGGTCGCCTATCACTGGATCGGCGAGCCGGGCGACACGCGAACGCTGACCTACGCCGATCTGCATCGGGAGGTCCAGAAGGCCGCCAATGCGCTCAAGGAGCTCGGCGTGGAGACCGGCGACCGGGTCGCCATCTACATGCCGATGATCCCCGAGCTGCCGATCGCGATGCTGGCCTGCGCCCGTCTGGGCGCGCCGCACACGGTCATCTTCGGCGGCTTCAGCGCCGAAGCGCTGACCGGCCGAATCAACGATGCGGAGGCCAAGCTCGTCATCACCGCCGATGGCGGCTGGCGGCGGGGCAAGCCCGGCGAGCTCAAGCCCGCCGTGGACGAGGCGCTGGCGGCGGCTCCCTCGGTCGAGCACGTGCTCGTCGTCCGTCGGCTCGGCGACCACGCCACCACGTGCGTGATGGAGGACGGACGGGACGTCTGGTGGGACGACATCGTGGACCGCCAGGCCGCGGACTGCCCGCCGGTGCCGGTCGACTCCGAGCACATGCTGTACCTGCTGTACACCTCCGGCACGACCGCCAAGCCGAAGGGCATCATCCACACGACCGCCGGCTATCTGGTGGGCACCTCGTACACCCACGAGATGATCTTCGACGTCAAGCCCGACGACGTGTACTGGTGTGCCGCCGACGTCGGCTGGGTCACCGGCCACAGCTACATCGTCTACGGTCCCCTCGCCAACGCCACGACCGGGGTCATGTATGAGGGGACCCCGGACACGCCGGCCTGGGACCGCTGGTGGCAGATCGTCGAGGACTACAAGGTCACGATCCTGTACTGCGCCCCGACGGCCATCCGGGCCTTCATGAAGCAGGGCGAGTCGTTCCCCGCCAAGCACGACCTGCGCTCGCTGCGGGTGCTGGGCTCGGTTGGCGAGCCGATCAATCCAGAGGCCTGGCTCTGGTATCACGAGAACATCGGCGGTGGGAGGGCACCCATCGTCGACACATGGTGGCAGACGGAGACCGGGATGATCCTCATCACGCCGCTGCCCGGCGTCACGTCCACCAAGCCCGGCTCGGCCACCTTCCCGTTCCCGGGCGTCTCGGCCGACGTCGTGGACGGCGAGGGCGCATCGGTTCCCCTGGGCGGCGGCGGCTATCTCGTTCTCAAGCGGCCGTGGCCGGCCATGCTTCGGGGAATCTACGGCGACCCGGAACGCTACCGCGAGACCTATTGGAGCCGGTTCCCCGGCATGTACTTCGCGGGTGACGGCGCGAAGCGCGATCAAGAGGGCTACTTCTGGCTGCTCGGCCGGGTGGACGACGTCATGAACGTGGCGGGCCACCGGATCAGCACGATCGAGGTCGAGTCCGCCCTGGTGGACCATCGCGGTGTCGCCGAGGCCGCCGTGGTCGGCAAGAACGACCCGGTCACCGGACAGGCCATCTTCGCCTTCGTCAGCCTGCGAGACGGCATGGAGCCGTCCGACGAGCTGGGCCGGGAGCTGCGCGAGCACGTCGCCAAGATCATCGGTCCGATCGCCCGGCCGAAGTTCCTGATGTTCACGCCGGACCTGCCCAAGACCCGGTCCGGCAAGATCATGCGCCGTCTGCTGCGGGACATCGCCGAAGGGAGGACGCTGGGCGATACGACCACCCTGGCGGACAGCACGGTGGTCGATGCCATCCGGGCGAACACCGGCAAGGCAGAGGAGGACTGACGCGTGCCCTTCGGGTTCCGCCGCAAGTCGCGGACGCCACCGTCCGGGACCGCACGGGGAGCGCCCCGCCGGCCCGGGATGGGCGTCGCCTTCGAGGGATTGACCGAGGAGTGGCGCCTGGCCGGCACGATGGACATCCAGGGTCGCCTGTCGGATGCCCTCAACAAACGCGAGGCGATCGCCATCCTCGACGTCTCATGGGCCCCCATCGATGGCTCGGTGCCCTTTGCGACGGTGCCCGGTCTCAAGAGCCTCGATCCGTACGACCTGATCATCGTGCTGGCCGGGGAGGACTCGCAGCCGCCCTTGTCCGACTCGGAGAGGGCCGCCTTCAAGGTTCACAAGATCGCCTACGACGTCGCCCTGGAGGCCCCGCCTTTCCGGATCGTGGGCACCGTCTTCCTGTACCCGGGATCGGAGCCGGCTCGCCTGCTGGACCGGGCCACCGAGATGTTCGTCCCGGTCACGGACGCCATTGCCCTGCTGGATGACGTGCCGGTCACCGACGAGGGCGTTGACGTCGTCCTCGTCAACCGTTTCTACCTGCGTGGCGTGGAGCAGGTGGACAAGCGGACTCGGAACCCGGTGCCGCCGCTGCCCGGCCGCCCGCTGGGCGGAGTGAGCTACTCGGACCGATCGCGCTAGGCATGCCGGCAACCGGTCCGCCGGCGCCGCCGGCTGGCAGCCGGAGCCGCTCAGGCCCGGGCGGGCTGCTGGCGGCCGAACAAGCCGTGCGTCGGGAGCCGGCTCGGCGATTCTGCCCAGGATCCCGCGCCCGGCAGGCGGCCGGCCAGGTTGTCGGCCAACGCCTCGAAATCCTCGCTGACCCGCTCCTTCGGGAACCGCTCGACAACCGTGCGGCCTTCGTTGGCCGCCCGGACGAAGAGGAGACCGGCGGACCGGATCAGGGCGAGGGCGGGCATGCCCACCGTGCGCTCCATGTCGGCGACCGACACGCCGCTGTTGGCCCGGTTGACGATGAGCGCCAGCCTGTCGGCGATACCCAGCTCGCGGGCGGCTTCACGCAGCTGTACCGCGGCGCGCAGGGCGGGCACGTCCGGGGTCACCGGCACGAGGATCCTGTCGGCCTGGTCGAAGATCGCCCGGTTGACCGCGGAGTAGCTGGGATGGACATCCACCACGATGTAGTCGTAGAAGCGGCGCATCGCCGCGATCTCGTTGGCGATCCGGCCGGGCTCGAGGATGTCGGCGGACAGCGGCGAGCTCGTCAGCGCCACCACGCGCATCCCGCTGCCGTGCTCGGTCGCGAGACCGTCGAGCGACTCGGTGGGACCACCTTCTGCTTCGTCGCGCCAGCTGTCGGCCGCGGTCCGGACTTGCTCGAGCCCGAGCGACGTCGTCACGTGGCCGGTGACGGTGTCCGCGTCGACGAGAAGGACCTTCTGGCCGCGCCGTGCCTGGAGCGTCTCGGCCAGGTTGATCGCGATGCTCGTCTTGCCGACCCCGCCCTTGGGGCTGAAAACGACGACCACCTGGGCCCGGCCCGACCAGCCCCGGACGTCGAGCGGCCCCGTCTCGATGATCGCGTTGCCGCTGCCATCGTCGACGGTCTGCGAGCGGATGAGCATCGCCTCGACTCGCCAGCGGAGTGATTCCACCGAGTACGGCCGGGTGAAGTACTCGTCGTCGATCGAGGACTTGCCCGGCGTCACCGTGAGCGTGTCCATGGCCCGAGGCGAGAGGACCATCAGGGTCGGGATCGAGCGCCCGGCGTCGTGCAGGAGCGAGTAATAGTCAAGCGATGTATCGAGGTCGGTCTCGCCGTCGACCACCGCGATGCTCACGTCCCGTCGGTCGGCGAGGACCGCCTCCAGCTGATCCGGAGCGCTGACGTTGATGGCTTCGTAGCCTGCGCCGGTGAGCTGGGCGCCGACCGGACCCGATTCGCCGGGTGGGAGCGCGATGACGACGGCGTGGCGAGCCACTGCCGGTCAGCCCTCCGATTCGGGATCGTGAGCGGTCACGTTCACGACGCCGTCGCCGGCGTTGGTGACGCGGGCCTGGAACCCAGGGACCGTCGGCACGACGTCCCGCAGCGAGACATCCCCGGAGTGATTGACCGCGAAGACGAACTCGCCGTCCGGCCCGGACGAGACGCCCACCGACTGGACGCCGGGAATCCGGCCAAGGTGGCGCTTGAAGCTGGCGATGCTGGCGACGCTGACCAGGCCGACCACGACGACCTGCGTGGTCGTCGCCGTGTCGGCCGACTTGGCCGGGCGCTCCTCGGTGGTGGCGCGATTCGGAACGAGCCCGGCGAGTCGCGCCGCCAGGGCGTCGTCACTCATGGTCGGGATCTCGTCGTCAGTCGTCTCGGCGGCCGCGGCGGCCTCCGCCTCTGCGGCGTCGAAGCCGGACAGGCTCGTGCCGGTCATCTCTTCGGCGCGCGTCGCGTCGGCCTCGTGCGTGGCAGCCTTCGTCCCGTCGGCCGCGTCGAGCGCCTCGACCTTGTCGGCGGCCTGGACCCTCGTGTCGCGCCAGGGGTCGGCGTAGTCGGTCGCCCGTTCGGGCGCCTCGGCCTCGACCGACCGTTCGGCAACGGCCGTTGCCTGGGTGTCTTGGGCATCCGATCGGGCGGCGGTCTCGAAGGCGGGCCCGGTAGCGACGAAGCCGGCATCGCGATCCGGCTCCTCGACGGCATCGGCCGCCCCGACGGACTCGGCCGGCCTGGACGTCGGCTCGGGCTTGACCGGCGGTTCCGCGACCGCGCTGGTCGTGGCCTGTGACGCCCGAGCCCGGAAGTCGATCGTGCGTGCCTGGAAGCGCGGCGCTTCGGGCAGGTTCTCGGCCATGACCGCGAACTTCGTCGGGTCCTCCTCGGTGAGGAGCTTCTCGAAGAAGTAGGCCATCTCCTCTTCGAAACCGGTGACCTGGCCCTGAATGCGGTCGATCTCGCTCTCGATCACGCCCGCGTGCCGCTCCAGCTGACCTTCCAGCTCGGCCTTGCGGTCGGTGATCCGGACCTCGGTCTCTTCGCGAATGCGGGCGATCTCCGCCTTCGACCAATCGCGGATCCCGGCGACGTCGTCGTCGGCTTCCTTGCGGAGGTCGGTCACGTTGCTGGCGGACCGGGCGTGGATCTCCTCGACGAAGGCCTTGGCGTCGGCCTGCAGCTGGGTGAGCGCCTGGGCGCGTGCCTCCTCAGCGGCGGCCTGCATCGCCCTCGTGAGGTCGGCCAGGAACTTGGTCGGCCGCCTGCCGCTCAGGGAACCGGTCGCTGAGGCGAAGGAGTCGATCGGTGCATCGGCTGACATCGGCTGGGTCTCCGTCGAGAGATGATCGGCGGATCCCGGTCCGGCCGTCACATGGTGGCCGCGTACGGCGGTATCGGCGGCGGACTGGTCGGCACCCTCGGTCGCCGTTTCGTTGGCCTGCGGCCGCTGGTCCGACGACCAGGGGAGCCGGAAGCCGGCCCGCTGGTCAGTTGTCGCCATGGTGCGAAGTCCACTCCACGTAGGGTCATGCCGCTGGTGCTCAGGGCGTGGCCGCATCGTATGGACGCGTTGGACTTCGGTGCAGTCCGCAAGAGGTACCACCAGTCTGTGCCAGTGGTACCGGCGACGGGCGGTGCCAACAGCGGAGGCGGCGCGAGCGGTCATCGGCTCGTTCAACTGTCGCGCGGCGGCACCAGCCCTTCGTCCCATGGCGGCGGCCCATGGTGCATCGCGGTGCCCGACGCCGCGGTGGGGCAGGGCGTGGCGGGTCGCCACGCATGACGGCCGGTGGCGTTGCCCGCCCGCCTCTCACAGAGTTGTTCGGGGCGCCTCACACGGTGTCCTGACCCGGCGGTCACGACCCCTACGGGCCCTCCATCGCCGCTTCGCGAGTACCATGGCTGTCCATGGCTGGCACGTTCGTTCCGCTCCTGGCGATCCGGGATGCGACCGGCGCACCGCGCGACAGGCTCGGTCGGCCGGTGCACGATCTGCGCATCTCGGTGACCGATCGCTGCAACTTCCGGTGCGTCTACTGCATGCCGAAGGAGGTCTTCGGCCGCGATTTCGCGTTCCTGCCCCGCGAGCTCGTCCTCACGTTCGAGGAGATCGAGCGGGTGGCTCGCCTGTTCGTCCGGCTGGGGGTAACCAAGCTGCGCATCACCGGCGGCGAGCCCCTCGTCCGGCGCGACCTACCGCGGCTCGTCGAGCGGCTGGCGGCGATCCGACGACCCGATGGAGAGCCGCCGGACCTGACCCTCACAACGAATGGCTCGGCCCTGGCGCCGCTGGCCGGCGCGTTGGCAGACGCCGGGCTGCGCCGGGTGACGGTCAGCCTGGACTCGCTGGACGACGCCACGTTCCGCTCGATGAACGACGTCGACTTCCCCGTGGACCGGGTGCTGGCCGGG
>DASPWU010000082.1:0-3576 GCA_035637675.1 Candidatus Limnocylindria bacterium
GCTCGGAGGCCGCCACCCGGACGTTGATGTCGCGGGCTCGCGTCCAGCTGCGGCGGATCCTCGAGACGCAGGAGGACGCGCGATGACGGCACACGACCGCTGGCTGGAACTCGCGGCAACTGCGATCGATTTCGAGTTGAGTCCGCCCGAACGCGACGCGCTGGCCGAGCACCTGTCCGGCTGTCAGCGCTGCCGAGCCCAGGCAGATGCGCTCCGCGCCGATGCCCGGCGGATCGCGGCGCCTGCGGGGGCTCGACTGTCGCCCGCAACGTCCTCCGCGATCCTCGCTCGCGTTCTTCGATCGCCGGCCCAGCCAACCGCCCTTCGGATGGTCGCTTTCGCGGCCCTGCTCGCTCTTCTCGCGATCGGCACCGCCGCGGTGGGCGCCGCCCTCGTGCAGCAGTGGCAGAGGTCCCGCCTCACCGTCGTCCCGCCGTCCACGCCGCCGCTGACGCAGACGCCCGCGCCGACGGTGGGCTGCACGGTTGCCTGGACCGATACAGCGGATGGTTCGGCCGAGGGGGCGGACCTCACGGCGATCGTCCACGGCCCGGCGGGCTATGTGGCCATCGGCTCGCTCGCCATGCCCGACGAGACCGGTGGCATCATGTTCGTTGGCTACGTCTGGAGGTCGATCGATGGCTTCTCCTGGAGGCGCGATGCGATCCCGGGGCCGCGCGGGGCACACCGGCTCGAATCCATCGCAGTCCTGGGTGGGCGGTACCTGATCGTTGGGCACGGCGAGCCGGGAGATGCCAACCCCCGGTCGCAGGGTTCCGTTGCCTGGACGAGCGACGACGGGATGACCTGGTCGGGACCGCGGCGGTTTGGTGCCGAGGGTGACGTCGTGGCGGCGGTGGGTGCCGGGCCGGACGGATTCGTGGCGACCGGCTCGCGATTTCTCGACGTGGAACGCGTGGGCGCAGGCCTGGTCTGGACATCTCCGGATGGTGTCAGCTGGTCCACGGCCACCGAGCTTCCGGGAGCAACCACGGCGATGCCCAAGACGATTGCGTGGTCCGGTGACCAGTGGCTCGTCGGTGGAGAGGGTGGAACCGGGATTGGCCGTGCCATGATCTGGTGGTCGGTAGACGCCCGCACCTGGACGCTCGCGTCCGAGCTGCCCGAGGCCTCAGGATCGTCCGTGTCCTCGATCGCCGCCGGAGCCGATCGCGCCATTGCGGTTTTCCAGGGCTCGCCGGCCGGGCTCGGCTGGTCTTCGACGGATGGCCGACGCTGGTCAGCTATCGCCGCGCCTGCCAAGGGTGAGCGCTGGTTCGGTGTGACGGCCGCCGGCGCGGGTTTCGTCGCGGTCGGTCGAACGGGCGATGAAGGCGAGCAGCCGATGGTTACCGCATGGTCTGCCGATGGGCTGCACTGGCAGACCGACATCGACACGGGCGGTCGTGTGCTCATGGCGATCGTGTCGGTCGACGGCACCCTCGTCGGCGTCGGCAACGCGTCGGAGAACGGGTCGGCAATCCTGAACTCGCGAGCCTGCCCCTAGAGGTCCTCCAGCGAGACGATCCGTTTCTGGTCTGCGGAGGCGTAGGCCGCGAGGATCACCTTGAGGACGGCGATTCCCTCGACCTCGGTGTTGATCGGCCGCCGACCCTCGCGGAGGCAGGCGACGAAGTCGACGACCTCCAGGGCGATCGTGTGCGGTTCGGCCTCGGCGAAGCGCTCCGTGACGATGTCGCCGCCGCGGGGCTGGTGGTGCAGGGTGCTGCCGTCGCTCCACAGGCTTCCGTTTTCGCCGACGACGGAGAACTTCTCGGTGCTGCCTGCCGGATCGTAGGCCCAGCTCGTCACGATCGCGCCGACCGCCCCGTCCTCGAACCGGACCAGGACCTGTGCGGAGTCCTCGCCCTCGAGAAAATCGAGGCGATGCCGGCTGAGCATCGCCGCCACCTCGATGGGCTGGCTGTTCATCAGGTGGAGCAGCAGGTAGGTCGGGTGGTAGCCGGTGTCGATCAGCTCGCCGCCCCCGCTCGTGGCGCGATCGGCCCGCCAGCCGATGGTCTCCGGATCGAGCGGATTGAAGAAGCTGTCCGTGGTCCGGGCTTCGTAGACCGTGCCCAGGCCGCCCTCGCGGACGATGTCCCGGGCCCGAGCGACGGCCGGCAGGAACAGCTGGTTGTGTGCGCACATCAGCGTGATCCCGCTGTCGGAGACCGCCCGGCGCACGGCCTCTGCCTCCGCGACCGTGAGGCAGAGCGGCTTCTCGCAGAGGACGTGCTTGCCGGCCGCGGCCGCGGCGACGATCGCGTCCTTGTGGAGATGGTGGGGTAGGCAGATGTCGACAGCGTCCACGAGCCCTGACCCGATCATCTCCCGGTAGTCCGCGAAGACCCGGGCTCCGCCCGCCCGCTCGGCGCAGTGCCTGGCGCGCTCGGCGTCGATGTCCGCGACAGCGGTCACGCTGGCCCGATCGGTCGCCAGGAGATAGCCGTCGAGGTGGGCGTCGGCGATGGATCCGCCGCCGATGAGTGCGACCCTGATCGGGCTGTCGTCAGCCACGCCCGCCTCCGTCTGCCCCACCATGCCCGTCAGCTGTCGACGACCGCGAGCCGAATCGCCTCGCCCGTCCTCGCCGATTGATGGGCCGCGTCCATGAGCGTCGTCAGGTCGAGTGCCAGGGCGATGTTCTCGGTCGCCGTCGTGCCCTGCTCGATGTGCGTCACCCACTCCTCGAAGGGTGAGGGCAGGGGATCGGGCAGTGGCAGCTCGCTCCAGTCGTCGCGCCCGCCGCTTCCGCTGGCGATCAGCAGCCGCGGATAAGGCGTGCCGTACAGCACGCTGCCATCGGTCCCGTGGACCTCGATCGTGAACGGCGAGTGGCGGTTGACGAAGCCAGCTTCCGCGAGGCCGATCGCGCCGCTCGGGTAGCGCAGGACCGCGACGGCGTTGTCCTCCACGTCTCGCCCGGTCACGTGGCCATACGTCGCGGTCACGGTTTCCGGCATGCCGCCGAGGAACAGCCTGGTGAGATACATCGGGTGGCAGCCGAGGTCGATGAGGGCGCCTCCACCAGCCTCCTCCGCGTCGAAGAACTGGGCCGGCAGCCACCCCGGCGGCAGCGCCCCGTCGTGCGACAGCCGGGTCCGGGCCAGGGTGACCTCGCCGAGCCGGCCTCCCGCGAGGAGGCGCCGGATCGCCAGCGTGTAACCCCCCGACAGGCGCGGGAGGGACACGGTCAGCTTGATGCCCGCACGGTCGACGGCGTCCATGATCTCGCGACAATCGGCGGGCGTCAGGCCGAGCACCTTTTCGCTGAAGACGTGCTTGCCCGCCTGGGCCGCGGCGACGATCACGGCGCGATGCGCGCTCGTAGGGGTCGTGACGACGACGCCGTCGACGTCCTCTCTTTCGAGCAACTCGATGAGATCATCGTGGAACGGAACGCCGAGCTCTCGAGCCTTCGCCCGACCGCGAATCGGATCCTCGTCCCACGCAGCGACGATCTCGGTCCCCGGGTGTTCCTGCGCCTCACGCGAATAGTCGTCGGCGTGGACGTGCCAGAAGCTCAGGATCGCGATCCGGATCATGTAGGTCGGAGCGTAATGGAGATGGCGC
>DASPWU010000083.1:0-3172 GCA_035637675.1 Candidatus Limnocylindria bacterium
TCGGCGGGATCCCTTCGATCAACCGCTCCTGGCTCAAGCCCCGTACGTCATCCCCGGGCGCTGGTTTCGGTGACCGGGACGTGGTGGCACTGTCAGCGTTTCTTCGTTCAGGTGACCGGGACGTACTGACACTTGGCCACCCTATCGATATGTGGCGGCAATGGCGGATAGATCTCCGCGGAATCGGGCCTCCGAGACGGCGTAGTGCGCCACCGCACTATCCAGGTCGATATCTGCGACGTCAGCGAGCCTCCGCCGCGTCGCACTGTCGATCGATAATGGTGAGGTCGATGCGGAGCGAGGAAGGGCGTCGCCAGCTGCCGCGCCGACGTCAGGCGCGGATGCGGCGGCGGGCCATCTCGCTCTCGATCTGGCGCTCGGCCTCGACGTAGCGGTCGATCTGCTCCCGCAGCTGGTTGGCCTCCGGGGTGTAGAGGTGGACCTGCTGCTGGAGGATGTAGCTCAGGCGTCGGCTCGTCATCCGCACGTGGTCCAGGTTCTTCATGAGGACGAGCGGATCCATCGCGGCCAGGTCGGACGGGCGGTACATCTCCTGCATGGCCGGATTGTACGAGGCGCCGCTGGCAGGCACCCGACGGTTCTCATGCACCCGGCGGGTCACAGGGACCCGGCGGGTCCGGTGTCAGAGGGCGCGGAGGCCTCGCGGGGGCCAGTCCCAGGTGATCGGCGTGAAGGCGCCGGCCAGCGCCCGGCGACGGCCGGCCTCGGATGCGCCAAGGACGAGGATCCGATCGGTCTTCGTGGCCCGCCCGGCCTCTTCACCCCAGAGCTTGGTCATCTTGCGGTGGGACGCGATCGGGTCGACGACGAGCCCGGCCAGCGTGTAGCCCTCCGGCGCCGCGGCCATCTCCCAGACCCTTTCGGCCAGGCCATAGCCGCCCCGGATAGGCCGGCCGCGATCGAGCTCGACGTCGCCGACCACGATCACGATGACCGCGTCGTCGGCGAGGATCGGCCGCAGCCCGGCCAGGACGTCACGCATGAAGACCAGGTAGGGCTCGCGATGATGGGCATCGTCGAGTGCCGCGTCGATCGCCCGGGCGTCCTCGCCCAGGAACCACGTCCGGAGCCAGTTGTAGTAGCCGTACTTGACGACCCGCAGGTACGGCGGCGAGGTCACGACGAGGCGGGCGCGGTCGGGCAGCGATCGCGCCCGCAGTGCCACCCTGGCACGCGCGCCGAAGTCGCGGGCGTCGCCCAGGAGCGCGATGCCCCGAGTGCTCGGCGGGAGCTCCCGATAGAGCCGGTCGAGCTTGGCGTCGAGGCAGTGGAAGACGTCCCGCTCGGGCGACCGGAAGTCCGTCCGGGCCGCGAAGTCGCGGACGTAGCGGGGCGCCATGCTGAAGGTGTTCGGCATGATCTCGGACAGGTAGCTGCGGCTCTTGCCGTGAAGGATCCCGGTGAGGGCGCCGGCCAGAAACCGATCCACCCGCTCGTCCAACTGCAGTGCCGAGCGCACGAACAGCAGCTGCCCGAGCGTCCGGGGATGGAAGGCGAGGGCGACCTCGGCGGGGACGGGCTGAACCCCGCTGTCCGGGCCGGCACCCGACCCGGCGGATGGCACGAGCGCGGTGCGGTCGGACGGGGCGAGTACGCGCTCGGCAAGCTCGACCCAGCCCGGGCCAGTCCGCGCCCAGCCCAGCCGAAGCGCCGTCATCCTCGTCCTGGCGGCGGCCGACGCGGCCGGATCGACCTTGGCCGCCGTCAACAGGTGAGCGAAGGGATTCAGGTCGTTGCCGACGCCCACCCGACCCTCGGCGCAGGCCTGGAGCGGTGTGGTCCCGCGGCCGCTGAACGGGTCGAGCACGACGTCTCCGGGACGGGACCAGCGGGCGATGAACGCGTGGGCCAGGGCGGCCGGGAAGCTGGCGAGGTACGAGCACATCGGGTGGAGGCTGTGCCCCCACAGTCGCCGCTGATCCTTCCACTCGGTCAGCATCGGCAGCTCCGGCAACCCGAGCGGCAGCCGGAGGTCGAGCTGGTCCGAGGATCGCGGAACCGGCACGGTCGAAGTGGCTCCCGCGCTCGCGGCCCGTCTGGCTGCCACGCTGCTGACGATCCTCCGTCGTGGGATGGTCCGCGCCCGCAAACCGGCCGGCGGGGGGCGCAGCATAGCACGGGCGATTCAGCCCTCCGGCAGGTGCGCCAGGGACTGGCCGGGCGCTCGCCACGGAGGTACGCTAGGGCGGAGCCCGAGGCTGTCGAGCGGAACCGCCCGTCGGCCGGGTGTCTCGACGGCGGACACATTGACCGTCGTTGCGGCTTCCGGCGGCCGTGGCGGGCCCGTCCCCACCGACCGGTCCGACTTACCGGCGCTGGGGCCACCCGGACTCGCGCGGTGCCGCCGTGATGTCGATGTCGACCGCGGCGGACCGCTGCTCCCCGCGACAGATGCCTGACCGCGCGCCTTCGATTCGGGAGACAGGCCTCGGGCCCTGATCCTGCTGATGACAGGAAGGATGCCGCGGGCGGACGGGCGGGTTCCGGCGAAACAAGTCCGGCTGCCACGCGTTTCCACGACATGCCGCAGCCGACGATGCCGCAGCCGACGATGCCGCTCTTCGAAGAGGTCGACCACGTCACCGCGATCCGGGCGGGCGCGACCGCCGAGGCATTCGTGCGGGTGGCCTTCGAGTCGTACCACCAGGAGCTGTACGGCTTCCTCCGACGGACGACCCGCGACGATGCCCTGGCACAGGACCTCGTGCAGGAGTCGTTCCTGCGGCTGATGCGCGAGGCCAGGGCCGGGCGTCCTCCGGAGCAGACTCGCGCCTGGCTCTACCGCGTCGCAACGAACCTGACGATCAGTCGAGCCCGGCTCGTGCGCACCGTGCTGGCCTGGCTGGGCCGAGTCGCCTCGACGCACCCTCAAGACACCGTCACGGAGTCGCCGGAGGTGGGCGTCCTCCGCCTGGAACGATCCATCGCTCTCGAATCCGCCCTTGGCCAGATCGCCTCCGATGCGCGGACCGCGCTGATCCTGTCCGGCCAGGGGTTTACGGGCGCGGACCTCAACTCGAAATCGATCGCAGTTGCCGCGAGTTCCAGCCAGCGGTCGTGTGCCGTCATCGCGCGTCCTCCTGCGTCTCGAGGATCCGCCGCAGCTGGACGCGAGCCCGCGACATCAACGTCCGGGTGGCGGCCTCCGAGC
>DASPWU010000084.1:0-4329 GCA_035637675.1 Candidatus Limnocylindria bacterium
TCGGCCGCCCGCCAGCGGATCGTCGACTGCCGCGTCACGCCACCGTCGAGCCTGTCCCGCATCAACCGGATGCCCGGCTTCCTGGCGTACGCCACGTTGCCGGACGGTACGTACGCCGCGCTGGGCGACACCGGCCGCGAAAACGCCCCGGCCATTCCGGGGACGATTGCGGAATTCGCCACGGCCGGGCTGTCGGGACCCAAGCCGCCAAGCTGGTACGCGTTCTACACGGCCGGCTTCGCGTTTGGCCGAACCGGCTGGGGGGAGCAGCGGGCGTTCGCCGACGAGGCGGCCTTCACGCTCCGGTTCGGCCCCGCGCCGCGCTACCACGGCCATGATGACGGCACGGCCGTCACCCACTTTGGCTTTGGCCGAAGGCTCGTCGACGACAGCGGCAAGTTCACGTATAACAACAACGGCTGGCGCCGGTATGCGCTCTCCAACCGGGCACACAACCTCGTCGCGGTCGACGGCCTGACGCACGGCCGCGTCTCGACATCCGTCATCGGGCGCCACGCCAACGCCAGCCGCATCGACATCAGGGTCCGGAACCTCGGGTACGCGGGCGTGGACGATCGGCGGCGCCTGCTGTTCTCGACTCGCTTGGGCTATCTCGTCATCGACGATCGGCTGACGTCATCCACGATCCACACGTATCGCCAGCTCTGGCATCTGGAGGCAGACGCGAACCCGGCGGTCAGCGGCAGCCAGGTCAGGACTCGGATCGCGAGTGGCGGAAACCTCCAGATCCTGCAGCTCAGCGGTCGCCCTACGATCCGGCTGGTCAAGGGGCAGCTTTCGCCGATCCAGGGCTGGCTCTCCTACCGGCTCGGCCACCGCGTGGCCGCACCGGTCGTCGAAGCGGTCAAGCGCAGCAGCTCGGTTCGCTACCTGACCGTGCTCGTTCCCACGGCCGGACCGGGCTCCACGGTCCGGGTCTCCAGCCTGCGCCTGACGGCGAGCGGCTTCTCGTTCACGATCGAGGTCGACGGCCGGATCGAGCGCGTCGCGGCCTGGGCAACCGATTCGACGATCACCGCGCCGATGGCCCGCAACCGCGCCTGGAGGGCCTCATAGCTCAACTGAGCTGGCCTGCCTGCCTGCCCGGCCCCGGTCGCGGCGGCGGCCCGTCTGTACACTGGTCCGCGGCCTGCCGTCGGCGGCCGTGCGCGACCGGGGAGAAGCCCGCCAATGACCGATCTCGAGCTGGCCGACGATCCACGGATCGTCGATCCGGCGGCACCGCAGTACAACGCCCGTATCGTGCGGCGCGAGGACGAGACGGAATCGCTCGCCTACTTCTGGGTGGCGTTCGACGGCGAGCCGACTCCGTTCGAGCCGGGCCAGTACATGACGATCGGGGTCTTCGCCGACGGCAAGCTCGTCCAGCGGCCGTACTCGGTGGCCTCGTCGCCGCGCACGGCTGCCGAGGGGTACGAGTTCTATGTCCGGCTCGTCGAGGGCGGCCAGTTCACGCCGCTCCTGTGGCGGCTGCCGGTCGGACACCGCATGCGCATGATCGGGCCCAAGGGAAAGTTCATGCTGGAACCCGACGACGAGCGGGTGCACCTGTTCATCTCCTCGGGAACGGGCAACGCCCCGTTCGTCTCGATGATCCGGACGCTCGTCATAGATGGCCGGCCGCGCGAGGTGGTCTTCGTGAACGGCGTGTCCTATGAGCGCGATCTCGGCTACCGCGACGTCGTCCAGGGCTGGACTTCGGGCGGATATCCCGTTCGATATGAGCCCACCGTCTCGCGGCCGAGCCATCCGCACAACGCGGACTGGACCGGCCGCACCGGACGGGCCGAGGCGGTGCTGGGCGACATCCTGGACGAGCACCGCCTCGCACCCCACAACGCCATCGCCTATATCTGCGGCAACCCGGACATGATCCTCGCCGCGGAGCAGCTCCTCCTCGAGCGTGGCTTCCCCGAGGCGCAGGTCAAGAAGGAGCTGTATTGGCCGAAAGGGAAAGAGCCCCGAGGCGCGACGCCCGCCGAGATCGCGGCCAATGCAGACGAGTAGCGCGGCGCGCCGGCGTACCAATCGGGTTGGTACTAATCAGCGCGGAACGGCTCGTCAGCCGCGGATACGAATCCCATTGGTATTGACACCGCGGGCTGCCTGGCCGGTTCAAGTCTCGGGTCGGGGAGTCGACTCATCCGAGCGTGGGCTGCGCTGAACGCGGCCGACGGATCCGCTGCCCGCCGCGCCGCCCGGCGCTAGCACCAACCGGATTGGTATCAGCGACAAAGAGTATCCCGCTGAGGTCCCCGCCGGGTCGGCGGAGCCACTGGCGTACGTCCGGGCCTCGCGCGGGAAACATCCTGTCCAGCAACGCGGCATTCCGTGCCACGGCTCGTCGGGCCGAGTCAAGATCAGGCAGCACGAGCAGCCTCCCGGCGCCGGTTGGCGGCCAGCCGAACCGTTCGCGACACAACTGGGGCCGGGCAAGCCGTGTTTTCTCGTCGAGTTTGCGTCCCAACTCCTCGATCGACATCAGCTGGGACTTCACCTCGACGACGAGCACGCTGCGGGTCTTCGGATGACCGGCCAGGATGTCGATCGAGCCACGCTCGCCGTAGATCGAGTAGCTCGCTTCAACGACCACCTCCCAGCCCAGCGCCGAGAGTCGCGCCGCGGTCACGCCCGCGAGCGCGGCATGTCGCTCGTCCAGGAGCCGGTCGAGCGCCCCGCCGCGCCACACCACCGACCCTTCGTAGCTCGCCCCAAGAGCCCCGAACGCACGACGAACCGTGTCGATCGTGAATGCTGCGGCGTGGCCGCACTCGATGAGCGAGATCGTCTGTTGCGCAAGGCTTGCGACACCGGCGACATCCGCCTGACGCAGACCGCGCCGGCGGCGCAGCTGTCGTAACGCCCGCCCGAGCTTCGCGTCGTCCACCCGGGCCATGATCGCGCCACGCGATTACCGGCGACTTGTTGGGCCAAGGGGGCGCGTTTTCGGCTCTCGGGCCCAGCGCAACACCGTCCTCAATCCGTGTGCTATGGGGCCGGCACGGGGATGACGAAGAGCCTTGACGACAGGTCCCCGGCTGCGGAGACGTAGCTTTTCGTTCCGACGATTTGCGTTCCGTCCGGCGACCAGGCCAGCCAGCCCAGGTCGGTCCAGCTAATCAACTGCGGGACCTTGTCGCCTGGCTTCACGGTCCACGTCCCCTTCTGGCTGCCGATCTCGCCCGCAAATGCAAGCCGCGTCCCATCCGGGGACCATCGAAGACCACGCGCGTTGTGAATCCCACCGAGGCCACGGCGCGGCGACAGGCTTGCCGCGTCCAGCAGGTACTCATTCCAGTCGGCATCGAGGCGGCCCTGGCCGCTGTGACCGATCGATGCCGGCGAGCCGAGGAAGGCGATCGTCTGGCCGTCCGGTGACCAGGCCGGGAAATGGGCACGGCCCGTGTCGGCGCATTTGCCGGCACCGTCAACCGGCGTGTCCAGCCGAAAGCTCCGCCCCTCATCGCTGATGGTGACCGGCAGCGGAGCGGGGCCTGACCGTGAGAAGCGGGAAAGGCCCTCGCAAATCAGCCCGCCGTGAGCGATGACGGCCCATTGGAGGTCTGGACTGACGGTGAAGGGCCCGTTCGAAACCCAGATCGATTCCAGTCCGAACAGCCGCTCGAAGCGACGACTCTGGAGATCGAAGGCCTGAATGGAAGCGTTATGGCCTACGTCGTCTTGTTCGCAGACGTACAACAGGCCCAATCGTGCGTCAGGAAGCAGAGTAGGTTCCTGCGTCTGCTGACGCCTGCAGCCTCGATTCGCAGGCACCGGAAGCTCGTCGATCTCCCCGCTGGCGAGATCGACCGTGCCCAACCGAGCCGGCGTGTCGTCGCGTTCGGGAGCGAACGTGACCACCGCGGTTCCATCGCGGAGCCAGGCGACGCCGTACAGGATCCGATCCCCGACGGGAACGCGGGATGCTTCGGGGAGCGGCGAAGAAGTAGACGGCGGGCCACAAGCGAGCACGCTCACCACGAGGGCGGCCAGCATCGCGCGAACCGCTTGCCTTCGGCCTGCCCGAGCCCATCGTCTGCTCATGGAACACAGGGTAGAACGCCTCAACCCAACGAAGGTGAGTCACCTCTCAAGGAGGGCGTAGCCACCCCTACGTGCCGCCGGCGATCACACCGAACAGCCAGACGCCAAGCCCGATGCCCGCCGCCGCGGCGACTACGATCGCGAATGGCAGCCAGCGCGGCGGGCTCACGAGCCGGCGCCTGCGTCCCGGATGAGCGCCGCCTTGGCTGCCTCGAATTCGGTCTCGGATAGATCACCGCTTGCACGGAGGGCGGCCAGGCGCTC
>DASPWU010000085.1:0-7266 GCA_035637675.1 Candidatus Limnocylindria bacterium
GAGTCCTCTCTGGCACGAGCGAGTGTCCTGGCGTCCCTCGCACTCGGGACCGAGCCCGCCACGCGGGCCGAATGGGATAAGGAAACCTTCGCGCTATTTCGGGCAGAGATGCGGAACCTCGACTCGGACGAGGCGAATCGAGCGTGGGCAATGGTCCGGCTGCTGTTCACGTCTCGGGTCTGGCTGACCCTGTCGGAGCGGTTCGGCCTGGAGACCGCCTCCGCGGCGGAGGCCGTCGAGTGGGCGGCGCGAACCCTCATCGAAGACATGAAGCGGCGCAATGATGACCGAGTCGCGGCGCCCGAGGCGATCAACAGCGTGACGACCACTCGTCAGCGACTGCGGAGGAGATGATGTCCGTCGCCGGTCCAGGCGCTCTCGAGCTCGAGCATGACGAGCAGCAATCCCTCGGGCCGAAGGTCCTCAGCCTGCCGGACTGCGACGAAGGCTCGCGGGCGCTGGTCGGCACGAAGGCCTACAACCTCGCGCGGCTCGTCCGAGGCGGCTTCGACGTGCCGCCCGCCATCGTGGTCACCGCGCCGGCGTTCGCGAGATGGGCGCTCGTGGATCGGCTGACCGACCCGGGTAGCAGCGACGCGCCCATCCCGCCGGATGTCGAGCAGGAGATTCTCGCGGCGGTGGCGACACTTCGAGACGGACCGCTCGCTGTGCGTTCGTCCGCGACCGCCGAGGACCTCGCCGAGGCCTCGTTTGCGGGCCAGTACGAGACGACGCTCGGTGTGCGGGGCCGCGAGTCGATCCTCGCCGCGCTGGAGCGATGCTGGTCGTCCTCCTTCAACGAGCGAGTTGAGGCATACCACGGCACATCGCTGGAGCGCCCGGCCGCCATGGCGGTGCTGATCCAGGAGCTCGTGCCGGCCGATGCCGCAGGCGTTGCCTTCACCGCCGACCCGGTGAGCGGTGACCGCTCGGTGACCCTGGTGAGCGCCGTGTGCGGCCTGGGCGAGCGCCTCGTCTCGGGCGAGGCGAGTCCCGACGAATGGGTGGTCGGCGGAGGCAGCGCGACCTGCCGCCGCAGCCCCGAACAGGCGATCGACGGCGACACCGCACTGGAGGTCGCGCGGCTCGCCTCGAGGGTGGAGGCCTTCTTCGGGTATCCCGTTGACATCGAATGGGCGATCGCCCACGGTCGGCTTTACCTCCTGCAGGCTCGTGCGATCACGGCCTTGCCGGCCCCGGCGGCGGCGATCGGCGAAGCCGAGGACGGCCCCGATGCTTTCGAGCCGCCGCCTGGCTTCTGGCGCCGAGACACGAGCCATTTCGCCCGCCCGCACTCGCCGATGAGTGCCTCCATCTTCCCCGAGCCCGCGACGGCCGGGCTCCGACATGTCTTCGAGGAGTTCGGTCTCCTGCTCGAGACGCTCGATAACCGCGTGATCCGCGGTTGGACGTACACGCGGCTCGTCCCCCTTGGCGGAAAGGACCGTCCAGTTCCGCCTCCACCGGTGTTCTGGCTACTGACCCGGACGATCCCTTCGCTTCGTGGCCGCGTTCGGAAGGCCGTCCAGGCCGTGCGAACCGGCAAGGCGATGCAATTCGTCCGTCGGTGGCACGACGAATGGCAGCCTCAGCTGGCACGTGACATCACCGTCCTGCGCGAGCGGAACCTGCGCAGCCTCTCCGACGAAGCCCTGGCCGGGCACGTCTCCGAGGCGCGATCCCTCCTCGCTCGGGGAACCGACGTCCACTTCCTCCTTCACGGCTCGCATACGGTCGCCCTCGGTCGGCTGGCCCTCACCTGCCGCGAGCTGCTCGACTGGGATGACCAGGCGGCCCTGGGTCTGCTTTCGGGCCTATCCACCATATCGACCGCACCGGGCCGGAGGCTCGACGAGCTTGCCCGAACGGCGCGCTCTCGGCCGCAGATTCTGGCCGTCTTCGCCGATCCAACCCATCAGACCACGATCGACGACCTGGCGCGGATCGACCCGGACTTCGGTCGCTCGCTCAAGGACTACCAGAACGAGTTCGGCACGCGTCTGATGAGCTACGACGTCGCCGACCCGACGCTCGCCGAGAACCCGACCGTCACGCTACGGCTCCTCGCCGACCGCGTCGCTGCCCATGGGGACCCGGTGGCTTCGCCCGATGCCTCCCTGGAGCAACGGGCCCGCACGGTTGCGGAGGCGCGCGCCGGCCTCAGCGGGCGGTCCGCGACGCAACGCCAGCTGTTTGAACGGGCGTTGGCCGATGCCGAGGAGACCTATCCGACCCGCGAGGCGAACGTCTTCTACACGTTGAGCGTCCCGCTCGCGCTGATCCGCTACGCGCTGCTCGAGGTTGGCGATCGGCTCGCCCAGCGGGGCCAGCTCGGTCGCTCCGGCGACGTGTTCCTGCTCGAGATGGAAGAAGCGCTCGGTGCCCTCAAGGACGGAACGGACCGGCGTGAGCTCGTCGCGCGGAGAGAGCGCGAGCAGGCTCGGTATGCATTGGAATCCGGCCCGGCCTCCTATGGTCGCGATCCTGGGCCGCCTCCCTCGTTCGCGGTCCTACCCGCCGAAGCGCGCTTCGCGCACGAGGCGTTCCTGTGGTACACGGACCGCATCTTCGCGATGGATCAAGTAGTGCAACCCGCCACGGCCACCGTCCCGCAGGGAGTGGGCGCGTCCCCCGGGCAATACACCGGGTCCGTGCGCCGGATCATGACCGAATTGGAGTTCGGCGCCCTCGAACCCGGCGAAGTACTGGTGTGTCCCGTGACGTCCCCTGCTTGGTCGGTCCTGTTCTCGCGAGTGGGAGCGCTCATCACCGACAACGGCGGCATCCTCTCGCATCCGGCGATCATCGCCCGAGAGTACGGAGTGCCGGCGGTCGTGGCGACGGGCAATGCGACGGATCTCCTGCGCACGGGCGATGTCGTCACGGTGGACGGAACGACCGGGACGATCCGGGTCGTTTAGACGAGGCTGTGGTCGGCCGCCCAGCGCGACAGCTCGTACCGGCTCGACAGCTGGAGCTTCCGGAGAACCGCCGAGACGTGCGTCTCCACGGTCTTCACGGAGATGCCCAGCTCGTGGGCGACCTCCTTGTAGGCGTAGCCCCGGGCGATGTAGCGGAGGACCTCCCGCTCCCTGGGCGAGAGCTGGTCAAGCTCCGGATCGATCGGCAGCGACGTCTCCGCGGCGAACGCGTCCAGGACGAAGCCCGCGAGACGCGGCGAGAAGACCGCGTCGCCGTCGTGAACGCGGCGCACGGCGACATCCAGCTCCTCCGGCGAGATCGACTTGGTGACATAACCGCGGGCGCCGGCCCGGATCACCTCGATGACGTCCTCGGCGGCGTCGGAGACGGACAGGGCGAGGAACTTCACCTCCGGGAGCTCGCCGCGGACCGCATCGATGACGGCGCGGCCGCCGCCACCGGGCATGTGGACGTCGAGCAGGACCACGTCCGGCCGCGTCGCGCGGATGGCCGCGATCGCCTCGTCCACGCTCCCCGCGTCGCCGACGATCTCGTGACCGTCACGGAGCTCGGAGCGGACGCCCGATCGGAAGAGCTCGTGGTCATCGACCACGAAGACGCGGACCGTCATGCGGATCGCCGCGGCAATTCGGGCCGCCGCGGCAGGTGGAGCACGACCTCCGTGCCGGCTCCCGGCCGGCTCCGGATACTGGCCGTCCCGCCGTGCCGCTCCATGCGCTTGACGATCGAATCGGCGATCCCACGCCGGTCCTCGGGAACCAGTCGAGGATCGAAGCCGGTGCCGTTGTCGCGGACGAACGCGTCGACCTGGCCATCGTCGACCTCGACGTAGACGGACACGTCGGACACACCGGAATGCTTGGCGGCGTTGAGGACCGCCTCGCTGGCCGCAGAGACCAGCGCCCGGAGGTCGTCGTCCAGGTCCGCGTCGCCGACCACGACCGCCTCCACCTTGACCTGCTGCAGGCGTTCGGATCTGCCTGCCATGGCGTCGATCGCGTCGCGCAGGCGGGCACCGTGGACGCTCGGCGCCCGGCCATATAGCCACGCGCGCAGGTCGCGCTCCTGGGTCCGAGCGAGGCTCGCCATCTCGCGTGGCTCCTTCGCTCGCTGGATCAACGCCAGCGTCTGGAGCACGGAGTCGTGGAGGTGGGCGGCCATCTCCGCCCGGGCCTGGGAGCGGATGCGACTGCTCCGCTCCTCCATGAGCTCGTTGGCCAGGCGCCATAGCCAGGGCCCGGCCAGCAGGACGAGGCCGCCCGCCGTGACGATGACCGCCAGCACGACGTTGGCGGCAGCCTCGAGCGATGTGGTTGCGGCGAGGAAGACGGCCATCCCGCCACCGATCAGTGAAACGCCCAGGACGAGTCGCGTCCACGACACGCGCGCACGGACGAGCGCCTCGAACGGACTGCCGAAGCTGGGCAGCTCCAGCCGACCTCGGCCGTCGTCCGCCGAGCTGCGCGCCCACAGCACCGCGAAGCCGATCGCTGCCAGGGTGACCGGCCAGGCCAGGCCTTCGCCAAACCAGAAGCCGCTGACCCACAGGAGGGTGAAGACGCCCAGCACGAGGAAGCCCACGCCGAGCACCTGTCGGACCTCTGGCCTGGGCAGCTCCCGGGCGGACGCCGCTACACCACGATTCAGCTCCTCGGCGGGCGCCAGGAGCCACAGCAGCAGGTAGACGATGACGCCGAATCCGCCCGCCAGGCCGAGCACGATGAACGCCACCCGGACCGCGAGCGGTGCGATGTCCAGGTGCTCTCCGATCCCCCCGGCCACGCCGGCGACCATCCGGTTCGTCCGGCTGCGGCGCAGGCTCGGCCGCAGGTCACGTGCCTCGAGGGTGGGTCTCGGGAGATTCAATTCGGTCATCGCCTCCGAATGTTCCCATACGGGTGGGTGGGCCAACGATCGGTGATGACCCTGAGGGGCGGTGCCGGAGTCAGGTAGATCCGAGTCAGGGAGGAGTCCGGGAAATACCCGATGGCGGCGCCGGCTCGTTGCCCGGACGATCGAAGCATGACGACCGAGCAGCCCGAAGCCGCCCCCCACACCGCCACGTCGATCAACGCCCGTCGGCTTCGACGTCGAACCTCGGACCGGGTCCTGGGCGGTGTCGCGGGTGGCCTGGGCGACTACCTCAACGTGGACCCGGTCCTGCTCCGAGCAGGCTTTGCGGGCCTGATGATCTTCGGCGGCGCGGGGCTCGTCCTGTACGGCGTGGGTTGGCTCCTCATCCCCGCTCAGGGCCACGAGGACTCGATCGCGGACGACCTGGTTCGTCAGCTGGCGCGACCGCCCGGTCTCCTCGCCGCGGCGATCTTCGTGCTCATCGCCACCCTCCTGGTGAGCCCATCGGTCGGCGGGTACGAAGGGATGTTCTACATCGAGCCCGCGGCCTTCTGGTCCCTGGCGATCATCGTGGTCGGCATCCTCCTTCTCCTCGGTCGCAATCGCCGGATGGGCCAGAACGCCGCCCTGGGTATCGGCGCGGCGGCCGCCGATCCACCGGCGGCCGGCCTGGTCGCGCGGAGCTGGCCGACGCGCGTGTCGCCTCCCCGCGAACGCTCGCCGCTGGGCTGGTACGCGGTCGCGGCCGTCCTGCTCGTCACGTCTGCGCTGGCCGTCGCCGAGAATGTCGTGAGGGTGGACGTGGCGCTCGGCCAGTACTTCGGCGCATGTTTCGTCGCGTTGGGCGGCGCGCTGGTCGTCGGCGCCTGGTGGGGTCGGGCACGGGTCCTCGCAACGCTTGGTGTGGCAGTCCTCCCGATCGCGCTGACGGCGGCGTTCATCACGGTACCGCTGGAGGGCGGGGCAGGCGATCACACGTACCGGCCGGAGAGTCTCGGCGAGCTCCAGCCCGCGTATCGCCTGGTCGGCGGCACGATGTGGCTCGACCTGAGCCATCTCCGAACAGGGAGCCAGCCGATCACGATCGCCGCCAGCGTCGGGATTGGCAGGCTCGTCGTCGTCATCTCCGACGACGCCCGGGTCGAGATCGATGCGAGGGTCGACGGCGGGCGGCTCTCGTTGTTCGATCGGGACCACACCGGCACATCGCTCGTCGACCGGATCGAGCGAGCGGGGCGCGCCGGCGGTCCCTCGCTCATGCTCACGCTCCAGGCGGGGCTCGGGTCGGTGCGGGTACAGCGGGCGGCTGAGGAGGGCTTCTGACATGGGCCGCCACGACTTCGATCCGCTCTCGTTCCTGTTCGGGCTCCTGTACGTCGGCGTCGGGTTGGTGCTGCTCGGCGGCAACCCTGCCAGGGACGCCGTCTCGCTCACTTGGAGCGGTCCGGCCGTCGCCGTCGGACTCGGCATCCTCATCGTGATCGCGGTCCGGCCTCGATCGGACGGCAAGGCAGAGCCTGGGCGGGACCTGGACGCCTCGTCGGCGGAGGAGCCAATCGACTGAAGCGGACGAAGCAGGGTTGCGCCAACCTGCCACGATCGTCCCGGCACACGCTCGAGGAGGTTGGCGGTGGGAGTCGTCTACTTCAACCTCGTCCAGGAGTGCCTGGCCGCCGGCGTCGTCGAGGAGGTCCGCCTCCACGTCATCCCGGTCCTGCTCGGCGATGGGGTTCGCCTGTTCGAGTCCATCGACGCTTCGACGGAGCTGGAGCTGGCGAGCGTGGTCGAGTCGGCAGGCGTCCTGCACCTCCGCTACCGCCGGCTGAGCTGACCTGGAGCGGGCCCGACACGCCGGCCCCGTCGAACGTCGCCATCTCGGCAAGGATCGCGGTCGCGGCCCGCACGAGGGACAGGGCCAGGGCGGCCCCGCTCCCCTCCCCCAGGCGAAGCTCGAGGTCGAGGAACGGCTCCAGCCCGAGGCGCTCCAGGGCGACCCGGTGGCCGGGCTCGGGCGAGCGGTGGCTGGCGATCAGCCGAGCGGTCACCGCCGGTGCGATGGCCGACGCGACGAGGGCGGCCGCTCCGGTGATGAATCCGTCAAGGACGACCGGGACGTTCGACTCCGCGCCGGCGAGGATCGCGCCGACGAGGGCCGCGATCTCGAGGCCGCCGACGGCGGCGAGAACGCCCACCGGGTCGGCTGCCTCGGGGCGGTGCCGATCGAGCGCCGCCTCGATGACGGAGACCTTGTGGCGGACCGCGATCTCGTCGAGCCCGGTGCCGCGACAGGTGACCTCGGAGGCCGGCCGGCCGGTCATCGCGGCGACGAGGGCGGACGCGGCGGTCGTGTTGCCGATCCCCATCTCGCCGACGGCCAGACCGTCGGCGCCTCCGGCGATCAGCTCCGCCACGACGGAACGCCCCGCCTCGATCGCGGCGCTGACCTCCGCCCGTGTCATCGCGGGCCCG
>DASPWU010000086.1:0-6582 GCA_035637675.1 Candidatus Limnocylindria bacterium
GCCGGCTCCTCTGGCGATTGCCGCGGCGGTTCTCGCCGGCGCGCTCGTCGGCGGCGTCTGGGGGTTCATCCCGGGTGCGCTCAAGGCGTGGACGGGCGCCCATGAGGTCGTCACGACGATCATGCTCAACACGATCGCGGCGACGTTCATCGGGTACCTCGTGAGTGGCCCGCTCCTGGCGCCTGGGTTCTCCTTCGACCGGACCGGAGACATCGGCAACGCGGCGCTGCCGATCCTCTTCGGACGCAACCTCCACCTCGGGGTGATCATCGCGTTCGTCGCGGTGTCGATCATCTGGTGGCTCCTCTGGCGGAGCACCCTGGGATTCGAGATTCGGACCGTCGGCGCCAACCCGAGCGCGGCACGCTACGCCGGCATGCGGCCGGCCCGGATCACCATCTTCACGATGTCCCTGTGCGGGCTGCTGGCCGGGCTGGCCGGGGCGATCGAGATCACCGGCATCACCCATTTCATGAACGCCTCGTACGGCACGAGCGTCGGCTTCGATTCGATTACGGTCGCCCTGCTCGGCCGCGCCCACCCGCTTGGAATCGCACTGGCGGCGCTCCTGTTCGGAGCGATGCGTGCGGGTGCCGGCCTCATGCAGATCCAGACCCAGATCCCGGTCGAGATCGTCGACATCCTGCAGGCGGTCGTGCTCCTGTTCATTGCCGCCGACGTGATCGTCCGGCGTGTGCTCCGGATCCGCGCCGCCGGTCCGGCCGTCCAGGAGCTGCAGACGGTCACGCGCTCGTACGGCGAGCAGGTGGCTCGCTGATGGATGCAATCGCCGGGATTCCGGTCATCGGGATCGTCTGGCAGCTCATCGGCTATCTCGTCGCGGCCACCACGAACCCGACGATCTCCGGTCAGGTGCTCTTCTTCGCGACCCCGCTCATCCTGGGCGCGATGTGCGGGATCATGAACGAGCGCTCGGGAGTGGTGAACATCGGCATCGAGGGGATGATGCTGATGTCGGCCTTCTTCGCGTTCCTAGGCGCCGGGGTGGCGGCGCAGGTGATGCCGTCGGACCCCTGGCCCATCTTCGGGATCACGATCCCGCTGCTCATCGGCGTGCTGGTTGCGGTGCTGACGGGGATGGCCGTGTCCACACTCCATGCCTGGCTGGCGATCAGCATCCGAGCCGATCAGATCATCAGCGGCACGATCATCAACATCTTCGCCGGCGGCCTGACCGGCTACCTCCACGCCCTGGTCATCACGCCCAACCCCGGGCTGGGCGGCGAGATCTTCGCGACGTGGGTCCCGCCGGCGGCCCTGCTCCAGATCCCGGTTCTCGGCTGGGCGGTCAACGCCATTCTCGCCCATGGGCCGATCGCGATCTCGTCGTTGCTCACTGTGGCGGTCCTCCAGGTCCTCCTGTTCCGGTCGCGCTGGGGACTGCGGACCAGGGCCGTCGGCGAACACCCGAAGGCGGCCGAGACGGTCGGGATCGACGTGATCCGGACGCGGTATCGCAACGTGATCCTCGGCGGCATCTTCGCGGGACTCGCCGGGGCGTTCCTGACACTCGAATCGCAGGGACACTTCCAGCTCGGTCTCACGGCGGGCCGTGGGTTCATCGCGCTCGCTGCCGTGATCGTCGGGCGCTGGACGCCGGTCGGTGCACTGGCCGCGGCGCTGCTCTTCGCCGCCACTGACGCGCTCCGGATCGCGATCGGCATCGCACCACCGACCGGCGATCTCGGCACCGTCTTCCGCCTCATCCCTGGCCAGTTCTACCAGGCCCTGCCGTACATCGTGACGATCATCGTCCTGGCCGGGTTCGTCGGACGGAGCGTGGCGCCGGCCGCGGTCGGCCAGCCGTACGCCAAGGAAGCGCGCACCTGACCGACGACGACCGAACGCGCGTGCGCGGCCTGCTCGACGCCGCCGAGGGTCGTGGCCCCGTCAACCTGCTCGACGACGCCGGCATCGCGGAGGTATTGGCCGCAGCCCGCCGGATCGCGGTCATCGGAGCTTCGTCGAACCCGGCGCGACCGTCGTACGGAGTCGTTAGGTATCTCCTGGACGCCGGCTATGACTGCCTGCCGGTCAATCCCAACGAAGCCGAGGTCCACGGCCGGCGGGCGTTCGCCTCACTCGCGGAAGCGGTCGCGGCGAGTGACCCGGTCGACATCGTGGACGTCTTCCGCCGCTCCGAGCTCTGTGAGGTGCACGCCCGCGAGGCTGTTGCGGCCGGCGCCCGTTGCCTCTGGCTCCAGCTGGGCGTCGTGAACTGGGAGGCCGCCCGCATCGCGGCCGAGGGAGGGCTTTCGGTGGTCATGGACCGCTGCACCGCGATCGAGCACCGCCGGCTCGTGCGCCAGGGGCGGTGACGCAAAGAATTCTGCGAGTTCTCGCCACCTAGCATTCCCAGTGCTGGTAGACGAGCGCCCCACCCGTGCTGGCCGTCGTTGACGGCAATCCGTGTGTGAACGTCAGCGACTTATCAGCACCCCGGTTGCTATGTGGCACCGATCGCCCGCCGGGTGGCGCCATGGACGGTGCGGCCGACCGGTGCGCCTCAGCGGATGAGGAATCCGAGGAACACGGAGACGAAGCCCGCGATCGCGACCAGGGCACCGACCTGCGCCTGGCGGCGGAACATCTCCATCGCGACCTGGGCGCCGGTCCTGCCGCCGCTGTCGCGGACCCCGCCGCGCCAGGCGTCGTAGCGGGCGACGTTCTCCTCCTGTGCCTTGAGCTCCTGGTAGCGGGCCCATGGGCCGCGGGCGCGGCTGTAGCCGATCGCCATCAGGGCGACCCCGCCGACCCACAACACGACGTTGATCGGGCCCATCCGGGTCAGCCCTCCCCTGCCCCAGGCAACCGGTCCAGCTGCTCGCGGATGGCGGCCTCGGCCAGCGCCGCGTTCGCCTGGCCGCGCGTCGCCTTCATGACCTGGCCGACGAAGAAACCGATCACAGGCTTGCCGGCCCGAAAGTCGGCGACGGCGCGTGGATTGGCCGCGATCACCTCGGCGACGATCGGGGCCAGCGCTCCCGCGTCAGAGATCTGCCTGAATCCGCTCGCCTCCACGATCGCGGCGACCGTCGCGCCGCTCGCGAGGTGCTCTGCGAGCACCTCCTTGGCGTTGGCCCGCGACAACTCGCCCGAGCCGACCCGCCGGAGCAGGTCGGCCAGCTCGGACGCCTCGGCCCTGCCGACCAGGCCGCGGGCGGTCCGCGTCGCGTCCTCCTTGGCCGCCCGGCCATAGTCACCGGTCACGAGGTTGGCGATCTCCTTGGCCGGGATCGCCGGGCCGGCCGATCGGATCGCCTCGAAGGCCGTGGTCATGACCGGATCGGCGACGATCACCGCCGCGTCGTACGGGGAGAGGCCGAGACCGCCCGTGTACCGCCGGCGACGTGCGGCCGGCAGCTCCGGAAGGCGAGCGCGCAGGCCGTCCAGCCAGCGCCGGTCGACGGACAGCGGCGGCAGGTCCGGCTCCGGGAAGTAGCGGTAGTCGTCGGAGTCCTCCTTGATCCGCATCGTGTACGTGGCCTGACGCTCGTCGCTCCAGCCGCGCGTCTCCTGCGTGATTCGCTCGCCGGAATCGATGGCCTTCGCCTGACGCTCGATCTCGAAGCCGACGGCCCGCTCCACGCTCCGGAACGAGTTCATGTTCTTGACCTCGACCCGCGTCCCGAACGCCTCGCTGCCGCGCGGTCGCAGGGAGACATTGGCCTCCACCCGGAGCTGGCCGCGTTCCATGTCGGCATCGGAGACCCCAATCGTCCGGAGCAGCAGCTGGAGGTCCTCCGCATAACGGCGGCTCTGCTCTGCCGAGCGGATGTCCGGCTCGGTGACGATCTCCATGAGCGGCACGCCCGCGCGATTGAAATCAACCAGGCTGACCCGGCGCCCGTCCGGCTCGACGACGTGGGCGAGCTTGGCCGTGTCCTCCTCGAGATGCGCGCGCGTGATCCCGACGGTCACGGGCCCCTCGGACGTATCGAACGTCAGCTTCCCGGTCGATGCGAGCGGCAGGTCGTACTGGCTGATTTGATAGCCCTTGGGCAGGTCCGGGTAGAAGTAGTTCTTGCGGTCCCATCGGGTGGTCGGGGGCGTGCTCGCGTCGATGGCGAGGCCCGTCGTGAGGACGTGTTCCACGGCCCGCCGGTTGATCGTGGGCAGCGCGCCCGGGAGGCCCAGGCAGACCGGACAGGTGTGCGTGTTGGGCGGGGCCCCGTCGTAGTCGGTCGAGCAGGCGCAGAACATCTTGCTCGCCGTCCGGAGCTGGCAGTGAACCTCGATTCCGACGACGACCTCGTAGCGCGCGAGGGCGGCCGATCGCTCGCCACGTCCGGGACGGGCCGGCGCCGTCACGATGCCAGCTCGAGACCGGCGACGACCAGGTAGAGGCCGTAGCCGGCAACGATCAGCCACGCCAACGACAGCGCCACGCGGCGGAGGAACAATCGCACGCGGGAGCGGGCGAGCATCGGCTGGCCGGCCTCGAGCGCGGTCCGGGTCGGATCGCCCTCGTGCACGATCGGTCCCAGCGCCTCGCGGGCCATGACGTAGCTTCGCCAGCCCCCGATCGCGACGGCCACGAGGCCGCAGGTCTCCAGGATGAGCCGCATCCGCTCAGGCCCGGTGGCGCTCGACGAAGCGGCCGATCCGGCGGAGCGCCTCCTCCAGCTGCTCGTACGACGTGGCGTAGCAGGCCCGCACGTGGCCCTCGCCGGACGGCCCGAAGGCCGCGCCAGGGACGACCGCCACTCGCTCCTCCTCGAGGAGGCGCTGGGCGAAGCTCTCACTGTCGAGGCCGGTCGCCGCGGTCACCTCGGGAAACGCGTAGAACGCACCACGTGGCTCGAAGGTCGGCAGCCCGAGCGCGTTCAGGCCATCGACGAACATCCGCCGGCGCCGGTCGTACTCGGCGAGCATCCGGAGGACGTCCGGCTCGCCCTGGATGAGCGCCACGAGCGCGGCGTCCTGGGCGGTCGTCGGCGCCGACATGATCGCGTACTGGTGGACCTTGACGATCCCCTCGAGCATCGCCGCGGGCGCGCATAGCCAGCCGACGCGCCAGCCGGTCATCGCGTAGGCCTTGGAGAAGCCGCCCACGAGGATCGTCCGCTCGCGCATCCCGGGCAGCGCGCTCATCGCGCGATGGACGTAGGAGCCATAGGCGAGGCGGTCGTAGATCTCGTCGGAATACACGAGCAGGTCGTGCCGCACGGCGATCGCCGCCAGCTCGTCCTGGACGTCGGCCGGCAGGACGGCCCCGGTCGGATTGCAGGGATACCCGAGGAACAGCGCCTTGGTGCGCGGCGTGATCGCCGCCTCGACCGCCTCTGGATCGAGCGCGAACTCGTCCGCCTGCCGGGTCGCGACGTGGACGACGGAGCCGCCGGCGAACGTGACGGCCGGCACGTAAGCCACGTACGACGGCTCGTGGAGGATGACCTCGTCGCCCGGATCGCACGTCGCCCGCAGGGCCAGGTCCACGGCCTCGCTGGCGCCAACCGTGATGAGCACCTCGCGGGCCGGGTCGTAGCGGACGCCGTACCGTCGCTCCAGGTGGTCGACGAGCGCCTGACGGAGCGCCACCGTTCCGTAGTTGCTGGTGTAGTGGGTGCGGCCGCGACGGAGGCTCGCGATGCCTGCCTCGACGATCGGCGCTGGCGTGTCGAAGTCCGGCTCGCCGACGCCCAGACTGATCACGTCGTCCATCGTGGCCAGGATGTCGAAGAAGCGGCGGATCCCCGACGGCGGCACGGCTCGGACGCGCTGGCTGAGCGCACGCTCGGAGAGGGGGGCGCGGCCCTCACTCATCCTTGTCTTGCCCCCCGCTTGGCTGCTTAGGGCCGGCTCGACCTTGGGCGTTTCCGTCGTCATATCGTCAAGCCTACGGCATCGACGTGTCGCGAGCGAAGCGCGTGCCCTGACCGGCGATGAGCGAGCGGGGCGGGTGACGATGCCTCTGAGTACGAGGCGGGCGGCGACTTGCCACTGCCGATATTGCTGGCAGAGCTATAGGGCCCGCTGGGCGGCCCGAAGGCGGATCGAGCCGGTCGATGGTCGCCCCTTCGGGCCCCGCCACGCACGATCGGTCAGGTCACCGTTGGCCGGCGCTGGGCCAGGAGCGGCTTGCGGCCATCCCAGGCCCGGGTTTAGCGCTGGCCCTGGCAGCGATACCGACGGCGGCAGAGCAGGCGGCGGCTCAGGCGGGCGAGCCGGACCGCCGTGCGGCGGCGCGTTCGGCCGGGGTCGGCGCGCTGGGATCGTCCGCCTGAGCCAGCTGGGCGGGCTCCTCCCGGCGCCACGCCGCGTCGGCGGTGATCGCCTCGTACGCTCGGGCGGCCCGCAGGAGGGCCAGCTCGGACCAGGCCGGCCCGATCAGCTGCAGCCCGACCGGCAGGCGCTCGGCGAGCCCGCATGGGATCGACACTCCCGGCAGGCCGGCCATGTTCACCGGCAGGGTGCAGGCATCCGAGAGGTACATCGCGACGGGATCGGCCAGCCTCGCACCGAACCCGAAAGCGACCGTCGCCGAGGTGGGCGCCACGAGCGCGTCTATCCCGGTCGCGAACACGTCGTCGAAGTCCTTCTTGATGAGCGTCCGCACCT
>DASPWU010000087.1:0-2018 GCA_035637675.1 Candidatus Limnocylindria bacterium
ACCGCCTACATCCTGGCCATGGATACGTTCGGACCGATCACGGACAACGCCGGCGGCATCGCCGAGTTCAGCCGGGCCGAGGCCGGCGCTCGCGAAATCACCGACCGCCTGGACGCGGTCGGCAACACGACGAAAGCGCTCACCAAGGGCTACGCCATCGCCTCCGCGTCGCTTGCGGCCTTCCTCCTGTTCAGCGCCTACATCGACAAGATCAACCTCATCCTGGGCCGCCAGATCGAGGCGGGCAAGCCGGGCGTCCAGCTGTTGACATCGGTCAACCTCGCCGACGTGAGCGTGTTCATCGCGGCGCTCATCGGGGCGATGCTCGTCTACTTCTTCTCGTCGCTGGCCATCCGAGCGGTGGGCACGACCGCCCAGGCGATCATCGTGGAGGTGCGCCGCCAGTTCCGTGAGATGCCCGGGATCATGGACTATACGCAGCGTCCGGACTACGCCCGCGTGGTCGACATCACGACCCGGGCGGCCCTGCGCGAGATGGTCGCGCCGGGGGTCGTGGCGGTCGCGACGCCGATCATCGTGGGCGTCCTGCTGGGCTACCAGGCGGTCGCCGGCCTGCTCATGGTCGGGACGATCGCCGGCGTGATGCTGGCGACCGTCCTCAACAACGGCGGCGGAGCGTGGGACAACGCCAAGAAGTACATCGAATCGGGCCACCTGCTCGACGAGCAGGGCAATCCCATCGGCAAGAAGACCCCGGCCCACGCGGCGGCCGTCGTCGGCGACACTGTCGGCGATCCGTTCAAGGACACCGCCGGTCCCTCTCTTCACGTCCTGGTCAAGCTGCTGGCGACGATCACCCTCGTGCTGGCCCCGCTGTTCATCCGCTGACAGCTCGGCGAGCCGGCCACCGCGGGCGCTGAGCCCTCACGATGGACGGGCTGATCCACGCCGCGATCCTGGGGATCGTCCAGGGCCTGACCGAGTTCCTGCCCGTCTCGTCGTCCGCCCACCTCATCCTGGTCCCCAGGCTTCTCGGCTGGGACGACCCGTTCCTCGAATCGGCCGCCTACGACGTGATGCTCCACCTTGGGACGCTGCTGGCCCTCGTCGTCTACTTCTGGCGCGACCTGTGGCGACTCCTGACGGCGTGGCTGGGCTCGATTCGCAGGCGGAGCGTGGGCGACGATGCGGACGCCCGGCTGGCCTGGCTGCTGTTGATCTCGGTGGTACCGGCCGCGGCCCTGGGAGCCGTCCTGGAGGGCTTCCTCGACCGGGCATTCCGCGACGCGCCGGCCTGGATTGGCGTCTTCATCCTGGTGGGGGCGGCACTCCTCTGGCTGGCCGAGCGATGGGGCGCCCGGGATCGGGACCTGAGCCGGCTGACGAAGTCCGACGCGGCGGTCATGGGCGTCGGCCAGGCGATCGCCCTGTTCCCGGGCATCAGCCGGTCCGGGATCACGATCGCGGCGGGCCTGTTCCTCGGCCTCGAGCGCGCGGTGGCCGCCCGGTTCAGCTTCCTCATGGCCGTCCCGGTCATCGCCGGCGCCGGGCTGTGGAAGGCGCGAACCCTGACCGGGGCCGGCCTGGAGGGCGCCCGTGCCGAGCAGCTGCTGGTGGGCGTCACCGTGTCGGCCGTCTCCGGGTTCGTGGCCGTCTGGTTCCTGCTCGGCTTCCTGCGACGGAACAGCACGGCCGTGTTCATCGCCTACCGGGTGATCCTCGCCGGGATCGTCTTCGTCTTCCTGCTGTCACGCTAGCGATGACGGTGCCGGCAAGGCCAGGGCCAGACGAGGCGAGCGGGCCATGGAGGTGATGAAACAGCTTCGCCAGCGGGCGATCCGGGACCTGCTCGAGCAGCGGGCGATTCGTACCCAGCAGGAGCTCGCGGCCGCCCTTCGCGAGCGAGGCTTCCGGGCGACCCAGGCGACGATCTCCCGCGACGTCGGAGAGCTTGGCCTCATCAAGGTGACCCGCGACGGGACGCAGGCCTACGCACTGCCGCCCCGCCTCATCGAGGCCGAAAGCTCGGGCGAAGACCGCCTGCGCAAGCTGCTCGG
>DASPWU010000088.1:0-11898 GCA_035637675.1 Candidatus Limnocylindria bacterium
TTCGTAGAGCTCGCGCTGGCTGCGCATCGAGATGTACTCCCCGGCCGCCATGCTGAAGGCCCCGGCGAGCAGCCCGGCGATCCCGGCCAGCAGGATGAACCGCGGCTGGCCGGTGGTTGCGCCTGCCACGCCCATGACCAGCGAGAGGTTGCTGACCAGGCCGTCGCTCACGCCGAAGATGATCGCTCGCAGCGTCCCCGACTGGCCGGTTCGATGCCAGCTCTCGGCGCGGCCGTCGCCACCGAGCGGATGCGCCTCCAGCGGGGGCAGGACGTCGGCCGCCGGTCCGGCGGCACGCGATCGTCCGGCCGGCGACGCCACCGCGGCGGCTGCTCGGCGGCTCCCCTGGTCGATCTCCGGACCGACCTCCTGGCCCTTCTCCCGAGCTCCCTCGAGGCCGGGCTCCGGCCCATCGTCCTGGCCATTCCCGTTCGTCCGGCCGCTCGAGAGCCGCCGCCAGATCTGGGCGTGCTCGCGCTCATCGGCCGCGATCGAGGCGACCTCGGGCGATGCCTGGGCGTCGTACAGCTCCTCCTCGTCGCCCTCGAGCGCCTGGACCAGCTCCGAAACCGCATGCGTTCCCAGGATGCGAGCCAGCAGGATGATGAAGCGGACCCGAAGCCGTGGGCGGCCGGGCGGAGGAACGTCGGCCCCGCGCTCCTGCAGCTTCGTCGCCCAGATCTCGGCGTGGCGCCGCTCGTTGGCGGCGATCGTCCGGAACGCACGCGCACGCCGCTCGTCCTTCTCGATGGAGGCGAGGGCGTCGTAGAGCACGATTGCATCGCGCTCCAGCTTGAGATTGTCCAGGCTCTGGGCGATGTCCGCGGGGGCCATCCGTCCTCCGGGCTGTGGCTCGCCGTCCCACGAATGCTACCGCGGGCGCGGCGTACGATGGCCTGGTGGGCCCTGGCTCCTCGCCGACCGTGCCGCCGCTGCGCTACCTGTCCGCGGCCGACGTCGAGGCGGCGATGCCCGCCCTCGAGGAGCGCCTGGCACTGGCCGACCGCACGATGCGGGCGCTCGTCGCCGGCGCCGAGCTGCCGCCCAAGATCGGCGTCCATCCGCGCCCCGACGGATCGTTCGCGCACGCGATGCCGACGTTCCTGTCCGGAGACGCGCCGGACGGATCGGGAGATGGACTCGGCATCAAATGGGTCACCGGTTTTGCGACGAACAATGCCCTTGGGCTGCCGGCGATCAATGCCCTGGTCGTGCTCAATGACCCCGCGACCGGGCTGCCACAGGCGATTCTGGACGGTGGTCCCATCACGGCCCAGCGGACGGCCGCAGTCAGCGGCGTGGCGATTCGGGCGTTCGCACCGCCCGCCGGCCACGGGCCCGTACGGGCTGCCCTGATCGGTGCGGGCACGCAGGGTCGGAGCCATCTGCCGGTCCTCGGCCACACCCTGCCGGGCGTGCGGCTGGCGATCTTCGACCGGCACCCCGATCGCGCCCAGCTGCTGGCGGCCCGAGCACGCGACGCGCCGGGCATCGCTTCGGCGGAGGCCAGGCCGAGCGCGCCGGTCGCGATCCGCGATGCGGACGTGGTCGTGACGGCGGCCTCGTTCGGGCCGGTGCGCCAGGTGATGACGAGCGACTGGCTGGGGCCGAACGCCCTCGTGGTGGCCGTGGACTACGCGACGTACTGCTCCGCCGACGTCGCCCGGTCGGCGGAGCTGTTCCTGGTCGACGAGCGCGAGCAGTTCCTGGCCAACCGTGCCGCCGGGGCGTTCGACGACTACCCCGACCCGACGGCCACCATCGGCGAGGCGCTCATCGCGGGATGGACCCGGCCGCCCGGGCGGGTCGTCGTCAGCCACCTCGGCGTGGGGCTTGCCGACGTCATATTCGGGCGGGCCATCCTGGCGGAGGCCGAACGGCTCGGCCTGGGAACGCTGCTGGAGCGCTAGTCAGGGCCGGCCTCCCGGCAGGCCCGGTCGATCAGGCGCGATCGGTCAACGCATCTGAATCGCATCCGCCCGCTGCCGGATGGCAGGATGATGCCCCTCCCACGCGGCCCAGGCGGAGTCCGCCCAGCGTTGCATGGCCTGGACGTGGGCGGCCACGTCGGGGGCGGCCGCGACGTCGGCCACAGTCACCGACCCGCGATCGGCCGGGGGTTCGAGCCAGCGGAACTCGCGTCCCTCACTTGCGAGCCGGGCAATCGTTCGGACGGCGGCGTCGACCGGGAGGCCACGTTCGAGAACGAGACACAGCCCGACCAGGTGGACCCAGGCGGACTTGGCCGCCCGCGGACTCGGTGACCCGGGATGCTGCACGGCGTACGCATCGATCGGCGATCGGCGATGGGCGCGAAATCCCGGGTCCGTGAACTCGCGGCCGGTGACCTCGCCAAAGAGAGCCCAGCAACCCGGCACGCCGGTACCATACGTCGGGCCCTCGATGTCGTTGACGAGGGCGCCGCATTCCGGGCAGTGGATCGGGCCGGCTTCGGGCATTGCCGGCGCAAGATTACTCGGCCGGCCACGGACGTCGCCCGTTCGACGGCCGGTCGGAGGAGGGAGCGGTGCGCGTGATCCGTCGGCTGCTCAGGCTGGCGCTCCTCGTCGTCATCGTTCTCGCCCTGATCGTGACCGGACTCCTCGTCTGGATCACCGGGCGGTCCATGCCCCAGGTGGCTGGAACGGTCCGCCTGTCCGGGCTCCATGCCCCTGTCCAGGTCATGCGGGACGCGAACGGCATCGCCCAGATCGTCGCGGATGATCCGCACGACCTGTTCATGGCCCAGGGATACGTCCACGCCCAGGAGCGGTTCTGGCAGATGGAGGCCTGGCGCCACATCGGTGCCGGGCGCCTCGCGGAGCTCTTCGGCCCGACCGCGGTCGACCGGGATCGATTCATCCGGACGCTGGGCTGGCGGCAGGCGGGCCAGCGCGATCTGGACGCTTCGTCGCCCGACACGCGCGCCGCGCTGCAGGCCTACGCCGATGGAGTCAACGACTGGGTCGGGCAGCACCGAGGCGCCCTCGGCCTGCCGTTCGTGCTCGAGAGCCTCACGTTCGGCAAGGGCGGCGGAATTGGCGGCTACGACCCGGAGCCCTGGACTCCCCTGGATTCGACGACCTGGTCCAAGGTTCAGGCCTGGAACCTGGGCGGCAACCTGGATCGGGAGATCTTCCGATTGGGGGTGGACGCCAAGCTCGGCGATCGGCGGCTCACGGATGCGCTCTTTCCGCCGTATGCCACGAATGGCCCCGTGGAGATTCCGGCCAGCGCGTCTGGTCTGGGCGGGACGGCAACGGCTGCGCCGTCGGGATCGGCCGGCGCGACCGATGCCCAACCCCGGCGCGTCGACGCCTGGCGTCGGCTGGGGGCCATCGCAAGCGGACTGCTCGCCGGCATGGGCATGGACGGATCCGCCGGTACTGGCCTGGACGATGGAATCGGCTCCAACAACTGGGTCGTGGGCCCTTCCAATAGCGCGACCGGCCATGCCCTGCTGGCGAACGACCCCCACCTGGGGCTGGACATGCCGTCGGTCTGGTACATGAACGGGCTGCACTGCCGGACCGTCACCCGGGCCTGCCCATACGACGTCGTGGGGGTCTCGTTTCCGGGCGTGCCGACCGTGATCCTGGGGCACAACGCGCGGATCGCATGGGGAGCCACCAACATGGGACCCGACGTCCAGGACCTGTTCGAGGAGAAGGTCGACCCGACCGATCCCAGCCACTACATGTTCCGTGGTGCGTCGATGCCGTTCACGATCCGCCACGAGACCATCCACGTCGCGGGCGGCGCCGACGTGCAGATCGACGTCCGATCGACCGGCCACGGGCCCGTGATCAGCGACGTGGATGACGACCTCAAGGCGACCGGCGCGGCGTACAGCCTGCGCTGGACGGCGATCGCCGAGCCCGACCAGCTCGTCGACACGTTCTTCGCGATCGACCGAGCCGCCAGCTGGAACGACTTCCGGTCTGCCCTGTCCGTCTACGGGGCGCCGTCGCAGAATTTCGTCTACGCCGACGTCGACGGCCACATCGGCCTTCAGATCCCGGGTCGCATCCCCATCCGCCAGGATCCCCTCGATCGCGGCGACCGACCGGTTCCGGGCTGGGATGGCCGCCATGAGTGGCTGGGCTACGTGCGCTACGAGGACCTGCCGAGGTCGTTCGATCCCCCGTCGGGCAGGATCGTCACGGCCAATGCGGCGCCGGTCGACGGGACCTTCCCGATCTACCTGGGTCGGGACTGGGACCCCGGCTATCGGGCGCAGCGGATCACCGAGCTCCTCGATGCGGCGGCGACCGCCGGCGGCGTCACCCGCGACACGATGCGCTCGATCCAGACCGATACCAAGGTGGGTCGCGCGCCACTGGTGATCGATCGCCTGGACGGCGCGGCGCCGGCCAGCGGCGATGGCCGGACCGTCCTGCAGCGGATCCGTGACTGGGACGGCTCCTGCCCGATCGAGAGCCAGGGGTGCGCCGCCTACATGACGTTCGAGTATCGGCTCCTGCGCGGACTCTTCGACGACGATCTGGGCAACGACCTCGCCCGCGAGTACACCGGCAGTCCGCCCAGCTGGCAGACGCTCATCGCTCTCCTCGGCGATCCGTCGAGCACGTGGTGGGACGACCGGTCGACCGCGGAGCGGCAGGAGACGATGCTCGATGTCGTCGACGCGGCCCTGGACAGCGCCGGGTCCGCCCTGCGGGCCGAGCTGGGCGATCCGGGCGGCTGGTCGTGGGGCCGATTGCACACGATCACCTTCCAGGAGGCGACCCTGGGCCAGGGCGGCCTCGGCCCTGTCAACTGGTACCTCAATCGGGGCTCCTATCCCATCGCCGGAGCGGCCGGCGCGGTCGACAACACGTACTACCGGTTCGAGGCGGCCTACCTCGATCCTGACGACCCGGCCTACCGGCCGGGCGGCCTCCGCGACGTGTTCGACGTCACGAATGGGCCATCCTACCGGCTGGCGATCGACATGGGCGACCTCGACGGCGCCGGCATCGTGACCACCACCGGCCAGTCGGGAAACCCGTTCGACCGGCACTACGGGGACCTCATCGACTCGTGGCTTGCGGGTCGCCTGATTCCGCTGCCGTTCAGCTCGGCGGCGCTGAACGCGACGGCGACGTCCACCCTCAGCCTCACCCCGTGAGCAGGCGGGTCCGGATGGGCAGGACCGGCCCCCAGGGCGCCGGGGTGGCCGACCTGGTCGTCGTGGGCGCGGGGACGATGGGTGCCTGGACGGCACTCTGGGCGCAGCGCGCCGGTCGGCGGACGACGCTGATCGACGCCTACGGAGCCGGCCACCCGCGGTCCACGTCGGGCGACGAGACGCGCATCCTGCGGGCCTCGCACGGGGCCGATGCCTTCTATTCCCGCTGGGCGAGGCGGGCTCGTGATCGCTGGATAGCCTTCGGCCAGGAGATCGGCGAGACGCTCTACCACCAGGTCGGCTGCCTGTGGTTCGCAACCCGCGAGGATGGGTTCGAGGCCGCGTCCGAGGTGACACTTCGCGCCGAACGCATACCGGTCGAACACCTGCTGCCCGCCGCGATCGGGACGCGCTGGCCCCAGATCGGGCTGGACGGCGTGGCCTTCGCCATCCACGAACCCGAGGCGGGCCTGCTCCTCGCCCGCCGAGGGGTCGCTGCCGTGGCCCGGGCCTTCGTCGATCAGGGAGGTCGGTTCGAGCTGGCGTCCGTCCGGGTGGGGCGCGCGGCTGACCGGCGGCTCGAGTCGGTCATCGGCCAGGACGGCGCAGAGGTTCGCGGCGAGGCGTTCGTGTTCGCCTGTGGGCCCTGGCTGCCACGGCTCTTTCCGGAGCTCCTGGGCGACCTCATCCGAGTGACCAAGCAAGACGTCCTCTTCGTCGGCCCGGGCGGCGGCGACGGCCGATTCGCAGCCGAGCAGATGCCGTGCTTCGTCGAGTACGACGCCGCGTTCTACGGCATTCCCGCCTTCGACGGCCGGGGCTTCAAGATCGCGCCCGACCGCTACGGGCCGGTCTTCGATCCGTCAGCCGGCGAGCGACTGGTCGACCCGGAGTCGGCCCGTCTCGTGCGGCACTACGTGGCCCGCCGGTTCCCCGCACTGGAGAACCAGCCGATCGTCGAGACGCGCGTCTGCCAATACGAGACCACACCGGACACGCATTTCCTCATCGATCGCCACCCTGCCTTCGACAACGTCTGGCTCGTCGGTGGCGGGTCGGGCCACGGTTTCAAGCACGGTCCAATCATCGGCGAGCTCATGGTGAGCCGCCTGGACGGCGCCACGCCCGGCGACGGCGAGGAGCGGTTCGCGCTGGATCGCCCGCGTCTGCCGCGCGCCGGTGTCCGGACCGGCGGCGACTCGATGGTCACCACCTGGCAGGGCTACTGAGTCGCGTCTCCGCAGTCCGAGCGCAGGGCTGTGGCCAGATATCCACCCGGCGACTGCTTAGCCGGAGTATCGGCCCGAATCGCGGTCATGTATCCATGCCGGGACTCTTCGGCCACGACGGACGAGGTCGTGCGCACCGGCAACGGGCCAGCAGCTCGATGCCGTGCGGCGTTCGTCCGAAGAGGTCTCCGCAAGCCTCGCGATTTCAGCTGAACGGCTGGCCACGGTCGTCCCAGCAGTCACCCGATGAATGAGTGGCCACGGCCGCCGCGCGGATCAGTAGCCGTAGCCTCCCGGCGACGAGGACGGCGGCGCCGAGGGCGCACTCGATGGGGCTTCCGACGCGGGAGTTCCAGAGGCGAGAGCGACGAACCAGATGCCGCCAACACCCTGGCCGTTCGTGTCGCCTGCCTTGCCATCGCCCTTGAAGAAGTAGAGCGGCCGACCCTTGTAGCTGACCTGGGTCGCGCCGTCGGGTCGGGCCAGCGTGCCCAACTGGCCGCTGACCCCGGCGCCGGCCTGGGGCTGCTGGCCGGCGGCGACCGTGAACGGCGGCCAGTTCTGGGCGCAGGACGACGTGCACGTCGAGGTGTTCGCGGAGTCCTTGCTGAGCACGTACAGCGTCCTGCCGTCGGGCCCGGTCAGGAACGCGCCCAGGCCCGAGCTGGCTGTGCCCACCGTTGGGCCGCCGGTCGAACCGGACGGGCCGGCCGTGGATGCCGAGCCGGCTCCGCCGTTCGTGCACGCAGCCAGCACCAATCCGGCGATGGCGAGGAGCGACGCCACCCGACCGGGCGTCCGCAATGTCGGTCGTCTCATGTGCCTCCCCAGGTGGTCATCTGTCATGTCGCGCCTGCCACCCGATACGATTCGTCACGCCGTGTGGTTTTGGCGCTTGCCACCCCGGCGTACCTTCATCTCGGGAACCGCACAGCGTCGAGGAGGTGCCCCATGCGTTCCTACCTCATCGTGGCGAACCAGACGCTCGCCAGCCCGACCCTCGCCGATGCGGTCAAGGATCGGCTCGCCCAGGACTCCGCTCGATTCCATGTCGTCGTCCCCGCAACGCCGATCCAGCACGGCCTGACCTGGGACGAAGACGAAGCGGAGTCGGCCGCCCAGGAGCGGCTGGATGGGATGCTGAAGTGGCTCCGGGAGCTGGGGGCCGAGGCCTCGGGGGAGGTCGGCAACAAGGATCCGATCGCGGCCGCCCAGGATGCCCTGCGGGGCAACCCGGTCGACGAGATCATCCTCTCCACGCTGCCGCCCGGGATCTCGCGCTGGCTCGGGCAGGACGTCCCGAGCCGGCTCAAGGGCTCGGTCAGCGTCCCAGTGGCCGTGGTGACCGCTCCTCGCGAGGCCGCGCCCGCACCTCAGGGGTGAGCGCTGCCGGGCTCGACGCCCAGCCGAGCGCCCGTCCTGCGCGTGGACGGCCTGTTACTGTTGCGTGAATGGCACGTAAGCACCGCCGCTTCGCTCTGCTGGACGTGACGTACGACGGTGCACCGCTGCCCGGCGCCACCATGGACTGGTGGGAGGACGAGCGCGGGCAGACGCAATGGACCGCCCGCGCGCTGATGCCATTCGGTACCGGCCAGGACGAGGGCGAGCTGGCCGGTAAGACGAAAGACGGCCGGACGCTATCCGGCCACGTCCTCGTGGGTAGCCGGCAGATGGGGCCCAGCGGTCCGCGCCAGACCCTCGTCGAGTTCCACGGATCGGGCGACCTGCACGGCCTGGACGACCTGCCCGACTAGGGCGCGGCGAGCTCCCTACTCGTTGACGGGGAGTGGCCCTTCCGGAATCTCGATGAGGACACGGCCGTCCTCGACGAAGGTCGGGTACATCGCGAGCGGCAGCTCCGCGGGGGGGTCGAGCGGCTCACCGGTCGCCAGGTCGAAGCGCGAGAGGTGGAGCGCGCACGTCAGCGAGCCGGCCGTGAGGAAGCCCTTGTCGAGCTCGAAGTATTCGTGGGTGCAGATGCCCTGATACGCCTGCGGGTCGCCCTCGAGGTTCACGACGAGGACCTGGTCCGTGCCGTCGACCCAGGCCATCTTCATCGTTCCAGGCGGCACGTCGTCGATGCCCATGAGATCGACCCGCCTCATCGACGCTGGCGGCTCCGCCAGCCGCCCGGGAGTCCACTGTGACTCAGGATCAGCATGAGCGTGCATGGCTCTGTGCAGGACTGGCCGATTCCGCGTTGGGGCACGCGCGTTCGTCGAGGACGTCAGTCATGGTGGACTGGGGCGGCGCCCGGCGGCGACGCCGGACCTCACGCTGCGGACGCCGTCACCGCCCCGGCGCTGGCCGCCCATTTCGCCTCGAGCAGCTCGCGCAGTCGATCCTGCGCGTCCCCGAGCGGGACGCGCGCCACCACCGGCTCGAGGAAGCCCAGGACGATGTACTTGCGCGCGTCGTCCGGCGGGATGCCGCGGCTCTCGAGATAGAACAGCTGGAGCTCGTCGACTGGGCCCACAGACGACGAGTGCATCGCCCGGCGGCAGTCGGGCTGGTCGATCTCCAGGCTGGGGATGGCGACCGCTCGCGCCTGCCGGGAAAGGTTCATCCCGAATTCGCCCAGGAAGCTGTCCGTGCCGACGGCGGTCTTCTCGATGGTGATCAGGCCCTTCATGTAGCTCCGGGAGCGATCCATGAGCGCGCCCTTCGAGAGCAGGTTGCCTGTCGTGTCGCGGCCCACGTGACGGGTGTACGAGGTAAGGTCGACGACCTGCTCGCCCGAGCCGAACACGATCTCGACCTGCTCCACGGAGCTCCGATCGCCCTCGAGCCGGTTGTCCACCCGGCTGCGGACGATCCGGCCGCCGAGCTGAGCCAGGGCCCAGTGGAGCTTGGCGCCCTCACCGAGCACCGCGTGGCGATGCTGGAACGCGGTCACCCCGGACGGCAGGTCCTGGATGCTCGCGACGGCAAGCTCCGCACGGTCGCCGAGGACGACCTCCAGCGTGCCCGCGAACAGGCTCTGCGGAACGGGCTCGCCCTCGGCGCATTCGACCTCGGGGCCGCTCGGCACGAGCTCTTCGACCAACGACGCACGCGCCTCGGCACCGAGACGCACGAAGGAGCGGCTGACGAGCGCCCGATCGGGGACGCCGGCCCGCCAGCGGACGACGATCGGGTCGGCCAGCTGCACGCCGGCCGGGACATCGAGTCGGACGCCCTGGTTCCAGAACGCGCGGGCGAGCTGGGCCAGCTTGTCGTCGGCCGGGAGCGAGGCCCCACCTTCGACGTCGGCCCGGAAGCCGTCCGGATCGCGGGCCAGCGCGGCACCGAACGTCTCCAGCGTTACGCCAGCTGTGGCCGCCTGGTCGCCGAGCGCAAGAGCGATCAGCCCGTCCTCACGCAGCTCGATCAGCGCCGCGACGCCCTCGGGAACCCTGGCTGTGGCCGATCCCGTCTCCGGCGCCGCCGCGGTCCGCGTGTAGGGGCGGACGGCGGTCAAGTCGGACGAGCGCAGGTCGACGTAGGTCGTGTAGAGCTGGTTCTTCTCGAGCGGCAGGGCCTCATAATTCTGAGCCGCCGCGACACGCTCGGCGAGCAGCCAGTCGGGCTCGGAGCGGTCAGCCGCGAGCGTTCGGGCCAGGTCGACGTTCGGAAAGGTGAAAGGCAGATCGGCCGGTCCGCGCCGGGCCGGCCGCGCCGGTCTGGCCGGGGCCTCCCCGGCCGGGGTGACCGCGGTCAACCGAGCGAGCCCTCCATCTCCAGCTTGACCAGCCGGTTGAACTCGATCGCGTACTCCATCGGGAGCTCCTTCGTGAAGACTTCGAGGAAGCCCTGGACGATGAGGTTCTGCGCCTCGTTCTCCGTCAAGCCGCGGCTCATCAGGTAGAAGACCTGGTCCTGGCTGATCTTGCCGACGACGGCCTCGTGGGTCATCGTCGTGTCGTCTTCCTGGATGTCGATGTAGGGATACGTGTCGCTCCGGCTCTGGTCGTCGAGCATCAGCGCGTCGCAACGGACCGATGCCACGACACCGGTGGCACCCGGAGCCACTCGCAGGTTGCCGCGGTACGTCGCCCGACCGCCGTCCTTGCTGACCGACTTCGACACGATCCGGCTCTTCGTGTTCTTGGCCAGGTGGATCGCCTTGGCGCCCGTGTCCTGGTGCTGGCCCTTGCCGGCGACCGCCACGGAGATGATGTCGGCCGTGGCATTTTCCCCACGCAGGTAGATCGACGGGTACTTCATCGTCAGCCGAGAGCCTGTATTCGCGTCAATCCACTCAACATTTGCGTTCTCATATGCGTGAGCACGCTTAGTTACCAGGTTATAGACGTCGTTCGACCAGTTCTGGATCGTCGTATATCGGACTTTCGAGCTAGGCAACGCGATGACTTCAACGACCGCGACATGCAGTGAGTCCGTGGCGTAGATCGGCGCCGTACAGCCCTCGATGTAATGGACCTTGGCGCCTTCCTCGACCACGATCAGCGTCCGCTCGAACTGGCCTGTGTTCTCGCCGTTGATCCGGAAGTAGGCCTGGAGCGGAAGCGGGACCTCCACGCCCTTCGGGACGTAGACGAACGAGCCGCCCGACCAGACAGCGCTGTTGAGCGCGGCGAACTTGTTGTCCTCCGGCGGCACGACCGTCCCGAAATGCTTCCGGAAGATCTCCGGGTATTCCATCAGGGCCTGGTCGGTGCCCATGAAGACCACGCCGAGCTTGGACAGCTCTTCCTTGACCGAGTGATAGACGACCTCCGAGTCGTACTGTGCGCCGACACCCGCCAGGAACTTGCGCTCCGCCTCCGGGATGCCGAGGCGCTCGAACGTGGCCTTGATCTTCTCGGGGACGTCGTCCCACGACTTCTCTTCGCGCTCCGACGGCTTGCGGTAGTAGACGATCTTGTCGAAGTCGATGTCGTCGAGGTAGCCGCCCCATTTGGGCATGGGCCGCTGGAGGAAATGGTCGTAGGCCCGGAGCCGGAACTTGAGCATCCATTCCGGCTCGTTCTTGATCGCGCTGATCTCCTCGACCGTTGCCCGGCTCAGGCCGCGTTTCGTCTCCGTGAGGTAGACGATGTCGTCATGGAACGCGAAGTCGTCGCGACGATCGCGGACTGCCTCTCGGGTCTGGGTCGAAGTCATGCGGTCTCCGGTGCATTCGCGGCGGGCCGATCGAACCGGTCGACCTGGCGCCCGCGCACGTCTGGGATCTGGCTAATTCCGAGTTAGATTATCGGGATTGCGCGCCGAAGCGTCAATGACCCCGGTGCGGCGGAGCTGCGAGCCGCGGGGTCGAGGTGGGTCTTGCATGACGGCACCTCGAATTACCCAGTCGGCGCGGCCCCATCCGGGGCCCCAGCCGCGATTTGGGCTTAGACTGCGCGGACTGACCGGGACCGCGGAGGTGCCCCTGCCTGGGGCGAGGTCCCGCACCACGCTCACCTGCAGGAGGACCGATGAGCACACGACTCCGTGGCTGGCGCCTGATGGCAGCCACCTTGACCGCCGTTGTTGCGCTCGCCGCCATGGCGGTCGCGCCCGCTTCGGCAATCACCAACGGAGGCCTGGACG
>DASPWU010000089.1:0-9110 GCA_035637675.1 Candidatus Limnocylindria bacterium
GGAGCCTTGACCGGCGGCGACTACATCACCGGGATCAACTTCACCACGATCGTGGTCGCCGTGATCGGCGCCGTCATTGCGGTCGTGGCCTGGAACGCGATCAGGGGCCGAAGCCGAACGGGCCGCGGAGCGCTCTGAGACAGGCTCCTGCGGCTCGGGGGGACAGCCTAAAGGACGAGGGCAACTCCGCTGTGGAGTTGCCCTCTTCGATTCGTCCGGGTGGCAACCACGCGAGGCGACAGCCCTCAAGGCGCCGCCCCGATCTGAACCTTCCGTCTCAGACCCCGAGGCGCTCCAGCTCGTAGGGGAGCATCCTCCGCCACCACGGCCAATCGTGGTCCACGTCGGGACCCCAGTAGTCGACGATCGCCGGGATCCCCTTGGCGGCCAGCGCTGCATCGATCGCCCGCGTGTCGGCCAGGCAGTCCTCCTCCCAGGCGCCCTGGCCGACGACGAAGCAGATCCGCGCCGTTCGGATGCGGTCCAGGTACCACGGGTCGTCCAGGCCGGGCAGGTAGAGGAGCGGGCTGTTGAAATAGACCGCCTCGTCGACGTAGTCGCCGACGAAGTCGCGCAGCTGGTACAGGCCCGATATCGCGACGAGCCCGTCGAACAGATCGGGGTGGCGGAACAGGACGTTCGCCGCGTGGTAGGCGCCCATGCTGCAGCCGGTTGTCCAGGCCGTCGGCCAGCCGGTCCGCTCGCGGATCCAGGGCGCCAGCTCGTCGGCGAGATAGCGATCGTAGGCCTCGTGGCGTCGGGCGCGATCGCCCGGCGGCGAGGCGCGATTCGTCCAGGACTGCCAGTCGATCGAGTCGACGGCGACGATCCGGCAGCGGCCGGCCTCGATGAGACCGGCCACGGAGTCGACCATGCCCCAGCCCTCGAAGTCCCAGTAGCGGCCGTCCAGGGAGGGGAAGGCGACCAGCGGCCGGCCGTCGTGGCCGTAGACCTTGAAGGCCATGTCGTGGCCGAGCGCACCGCTGAACCAGAGGTGATCCTCGACGTGCACGGCGCCAGTTCCCGTTCAGCCCGCCCGCGCCTGGATCTCGGCCGCCGCCGCGCGGAGCGGCTCGAGCGCCGGCGCACGGAGGATGTAGCCCTCGTTGCCGATCGCCGCCGCGAAGACGTCCTGGACCCGCTCGTGGTGGACGATCAGGTCCCGGAAGCGGGCCATCACCTCGTCGTGCGGGAGGGCGTATGTCCGCTCCCGCTTGCGGCCCGCCCACAGGACGGCGTACGGCCGCTCATGCGCGATGTCCGCGGTGCCGTGGACCACGACCTGAGCCCACGCTCGATAGAAGTCCGCGTCGTTGGCGTAGTTCCACATGTCGACGGTCAGGCCGCCGGGCTGGCGCATGTTCACCTCGAGCGCCACCAGTCGTCCGTCCGGTAGCCGGAAGAACTCGAAGTGAAACGGCCGTTCCGTGACGTCGAACGCGGCCGCCACGCGACGTCCCATGGCGGCCAGGTCCTCCGGAATCACGCGCTCCAGCCAGTACGTCATGTCTCCGCCGGAGACGGCATCCAGGACGCTCATGCCGTAGGTGATGGAAGCGTCGAAGACCACCCGCCCGTCGCGGTCGATCAGGCCGTCGTATGAGAAGAGGTCGCCCGACAGGAACTCCTCCAGGATGTACTCGACGGTGGGCCGGTCGGACAGGTAGCCGGCGAGCGCCGCCGCGTCGTCGATTCGATAGGTCTTCGCGGCCCCAACGCCGACGTCGGGCTTGGCGATCACCGGAAAGCCGACCTCGTCGACGAACGCCCGCGTCTCCGCCTCCGTCAGGCAGACCCGGCCGCGAGCCACCGGGACCCCGGCTCGCTGGAAGACGTCCTTCATCGCCGACTTGCGCTTGATGCGGTCCATCTGATCGCGCTTGAGGCCGGTGATGTTGAACTCGGTCCGCAAGCGGGCATCCGTCTCCAGCCAGTATTCGTTCAACGACTCCAGGCGATCGATCTTGCCGCGACGATGGGTGAGCCAGCCCAGCGCCCGGATCAGCTCATCGAGGCTGTGCAGGTCGGTTACCCGGTAGTACTCGGCCAGGGAGTCGCGCAGCTCGGCCCGGAGGCGGTCGTATGGCGCGTCGTCGATGCCGAGCACGGTGGCGCCCTGGGCCTGGAGGCGCTGGCAGAACAGCCACATGTTCGGCGGGAAATGGGGCGACAGGAAGACGACGTTCATCGGCGTGCACCACAGCGTACCCAAGCCGGCCCCCAGAAACAGTCCGGGATGGCGAGCAGCCGGCGCCGGCGAGCAGCCGGTCTCCTGGGGACCGCGAGCCGATCCGCTGCGACGGCGACGCATCGCGTGGCCTACAGTGCCGCGGTGAACTCGACGAGGTCTGACGCTCGCAGTCGATCCGCCGCCCTCCTCCTGGCAATCCTTCTTCCGGTCCTGGCCGGCTGCGGGTTGAGGTCCGAGCCGTCGGGCGGCCAACCGACATCGAGCTCGATCTCAGTGACCCCGACGACGAGCCCGGCTCCGACCGGAAGCTCACCGAGCGCCGGGCCATTGGCGACGCCGCTGCCGCCGGGCGTGACGCCCTGCCCGGGAACCACTCCGGGCGAGCATGTCACCGGCCGCTCGGCCAGCGCCCGAAGCTCGAACTGGTCCGGCTACGTTGCCCATTCGGTCCAGCCGCAATTCACCTGTGTCGAGGCGACGTGGACCCAGCCGCACGTGCGCTGCCCGACGAAGGGGTCGCGGACGGTGGCGTACTGGGTCGGACTCGGCGGCGTGGGACAGGAGGGTCTGGAGCAGATCGGCACCCAGACGACCTGCACCGACGGCCGCGACCTCGTCGTCGTCTGGCACGAGTCGCTGCCGTTCGAGCGAGCAGAGGTCGTCGAGCCAGTCGACGTTCATGCAGGCGATCGGATGTGGGCCCAGGTTCGATGGCTGGCGGGCGCCCGCTACCGGCTTGCGATCGTGGACATCACCCACCCGCAGCAGTTGTCGGTCGTCGACACCAACACCCGGCTCCGACGCACCTCGGCCGAGTGGATCGTGGAGGCGCCGACCGCGGGCTGCCCGAGCAGCTGCCACGTCCTGTCGATGCCGAACTTTGGCCGGTTGCGGTTCAGCGGCATCGTCGTCACCGCCGACGGTGTCCGCCTCCCGCTGGACGGCCCGGGCTTCATCCACGAGCGCGAGACGATGGTGACGCGCAAGGGCGCCGTCCGATCGGTCGTGTCGTCGACCGCCGCCGACGGAACGGCGTTCACCGTGGAGTGGAAGCGCCCCTGACGGCTCCGGCTACCGGTATCACCGAAGGTTTCGGTGTCGCGCCACCGTTCCGCAACATTCGGCGGGCGACGCGTAACCGGGGCGGAACCGAAGGTCCACCGGCATGCCGTCGACGCCGCCCGGCTCCCGGCCGAGACTTCCTGGTGGGTGCCTCTGCACCCGATCGCCAGGCCCGCCCAAAGGAGGACGCATGCACAAGACCCGGTCGACCCTGAGGCGCACCCTTGCCGCCATGGCTGCAGCCCCGGTCATCCTGGCCATCGCCGCCGGCCCGGCTGCCGCTGCCGACGGATCCGAGATCAACTCCGGGGATACGGCATGGATGCTCGTCGCGACGGCCCTGGTCATGATCATGCTGCCCGGCCTCGCCCTGTTCTACGGCGGCCTGGTCCGGAGCAAGAACGTCCTGTCGACGATCATGCACAGCTTCTTCGGCCTGGCGCTCGTGAGCGTCGTCTGGGTCCTGGTCGGGTTCTCCCTGGCCTTCGGTCCGGACGTGACCGGCGTAGGCCTGCTCGGCGGCCTGGATTACGCGGGGTTCATGAACGTGGGCCTGACGCCGAGCGCAACGTACGGCACGACCATCCCCTTCGTGCTGTTCGCGGCCTTCCAGCTCATGTTCGCCGCAATCACGCCGGCGCTGATCACCGGCGCGTTCGCGGAACGCAAGCGGTTTGCCAGCTTCGTGATCTTCACGGTCCTCTGGTCGATCTTCGTCTATTCGCCGATCGCCCACTGGGTGTGGGCCAGTGACGGCTGGCTGTTCAAGCTCGGCGCGCTCGACTTCGCCGGCGGGACCGTGGTCCACGCGTCATCCGGTGTCTCGGCGCTGATCGTTGCGCTCCTCATCGGCCGGCGCGTCGTCAACGGCGATCGGATGGAGCCGCACGACATCCCCATGACGGTGCTGGGCGCCGGGCTCCTGTGGTTCGGCTGGTTCGGGTTCAACGCGGGTTCGGCGCTGTCTGCCGGTGGGCTGGCGGCCAACGCACTGCTGGTGACCAACACGGCCGCCGCCGCGGCGACGATCACGTGGGTCCTGGCGAGCTACATCCACAAGCGCAAGGTCAGTGTCGTTGGTGCAGCCTGCGGCGCGGTGGCCGGGCTGGTGGCGATCACGCCCGCCTCGGGCTTCGTCACCGCGGGTGGCGCGCTCCTCATCGGCCTCGTGGTCGGAGGGCTGTGCTACAGCGCGACGCTGCTGCGAGAGCGGCTCAAGGTGGACGACGCGCTCGATGTCTTCGCGGTCCATGGCGTTGGCGGTACGTTCGGTGCCATCGCCACCGGCGTCTTCGCCACGACCGCGATCAACGCGTTCCCCGGCTTGATCGACGGCAATCCCGGCCAGGTCGTCACCCAGGTGGTGGCGGTGGCGGCCACCATCGCGTACGCGGTGATCGCCACGTTCGTCATCGTCAAGCTCGTCGACTTCATCCTCGGCATCCGGGTGCCCCAAGCGCAGGAAGAGATGGGCCTGGACCTGGCGGTCCACGGCGAGGCCGCATATACGACGTAGGTTCGTTCAGGACGGGGTTCGGGTCCATGCTGACCGCCGCCGGCACATCCCGGCGGCGGTCCGCGTCTGTCACCATCGGCGGGTGAACGCGTTCTCCGAGGAGGCCATCCAGGCGGCCCTGCCCCACGGCATCCTCGCTTACACCCTGCGCCGGTCCGCGCGCGCGAGGCGCGTCCGGGTCGTCGTGGATCCCCGGCGGGGCGTCCTCGTGACCGTCCCCGGCGGCCGCCGCCTGGCCGCCCGGGAGGGTCGCCGCATCGCGGCGGAGTTCGTCCGCGAGCGCGAGCTGTGGATCCGGCGGCATCTCGATCGCCAGGCCCGCCAGCTGGCCGAGCATGCAGCTCGTGGTCCCCTCGGCCCGGGAGCCCGCCTGCGGCTCGGCGGCATCGACCACACCCTGGCCCTGGTTCCTGCCCCGCCGGGAACGCGACGCGCAGTGGTCCTCGTGGACAGCGGCGCCGCGCAGGTCATCGTTCGACCGGCGCCGCGCGATCGGCGGGCACTGGAACGCGTCCTGCGGGAATGGTTTCGGGAGCGGGCCCGATCCGCGATCGAGGCGGCAATCGAGCTGCACGCGGCGGCCCTTTGCGTCCGGCCGGTGGCGATCACGATCCGCGACCCACGCAGCCGGTGGGGGAGCGCCTCACGGGCCGGCCGGTTGTCCTTCAGCTGGCGGCTGGCTCTCGCTCCGCCGGAGGCCCTCGAAACCGTGGTCGTCCACGAGCTCGCGCATCTGCGGGTATTCGGTCATGGGCCGGGCTTCTGGGCCCTCGTCGCCGGCCAGCGCCCGGACCATCTCGTCTGGCGGCGCTGGCTGCGCGACCACTCGGTCGAGCTCCACGCGGTGCTGGAGATGCCGGGCGGCGAGGCCGCCTGAGGTCGCTCGACCGGCTGGCGTACGCGATCGACCGGCGTCGGTGACCGATGGCGTCCGTGACTAGCGAAGAGGCCGGCGTCGAGAACGGTCGAGGGCCTCCCGCACCGCGCCCTCCAGCGATTCGGTGGTGAACGGCTTGGCCACGAACCCCATCTCGTTGTCCGCGGCAGCCGAGGGCGGCAGCCCTTCCTCGGCGTAGCCCGACATGAGCACGATCGGCAGGCCCCGCAGCTTCCCGGCCACCCGCCGGGCCAGCTCCAGACCGGTCATGCCCGGCATGACGACGTCGGCCAGCAACAGGTCGATCTGGGGATGTTCGTCGGCGATTGCCAGCGCGGCGGGCCCATCCGGCGCTTCCAGGATCGTGTAGCCCGTTCGCTCGAGGACGACCCGGATGAGCGCGCGAACGATCGGTTCGTCTTCGACCAGGAGGATCGTGCCGCTGGCCGACGGCAGGGGACGGGACGGAGGGGCCGCCGGGCGAACTCCCCGATCGGCCGCCGATGCCCGAGGGAAGGCGACCCGGAATGTCGATCCCTGACCCGGCTCGCTCCGGACGCGGATCTGGCCGCCGCTCTGCCGGACGGTTCCGTAGACGCTGGCCAGGCCGAGGCCCGTGCCCTGACCGAAGCCCTTGGTCGTGAAGAAGGGCTCGAAGATCTGACGCCGCACGAACTCGTTCATGCCCAAGCCGGTATCGCTGACCGACAGGACCACCTGCTCTCCGGCCGCCTGCATGCCGGGCCCCTGGTCGCCGGCCACCTCGTCGGTGCCCAACTCGTCGCTGCCCACCTGGTCGGCGCCGGCCGCCAGGTTCGCGGTGCCGATCGTGAGCACGCCGCCGCCCGGCATTGCGTCGCGGCCGTTGACGGCGAGATTGATGAGGATCTGCTCGAGCTGCGGTGCATCGGCCATGATGAACGGGTCTCGCGCCTCCAGGTCCAGGCGCAGCTCGACCCGGATGCCGATGAGGCTTCGGAGCGTTGGCTCGATTCGCCGAACTGCGGCATGCACGTCGACGACCTGCGGCTTGAGCAGCTGGCGGCGGCTGAAGGCGAGCAGCTGGCCGGTGATCGCCGCCGCTCGCTGGCCGGCGAGCTGGATCTGCTCTGCGTCCGACCGCCGCGGGTCGCCCGAGGGCAGCGCGGCGAGCAGCAACTCGCTGTAGCCGTTGATCGCGGTGAGCAGGTTGTTGAAGTCATGGGCGATGCCACCGGCCAGGCGACCGATGGCCTCCATCTTGTGCGCCTCGCGGAGCTGCTCCTCGAGCCGCCGCCGGGCCGTGACGTCGAGGGCCATGACGACCCGCGCCGGCCGGCCGCCCACGGTGAGGCCGTGGCCGGTCATCTCCACCTCGATGACCGAGCCATCCTTGCGGATATGGCGAAAGATCGCGCCACCCGCGATCCCGGTCCCGAGGCTGGGCACCGTGGCCATGAGCCGGTCCCAGTCCGCGGGGTGCACCAGGCGGTCAATCGTGAGCCCGGCGATCTCCTCTCGGCTGTAGCCGTACTGAACGATGGCCGCGTCATTCGCGTCCAGGATCCGGAGGCTGGTCGGGTCCCACACGGCCATCGCGACGGGATGGCTGGCGAACAGCTCGCGATACCGTGCTTCCGACAGGCGGATGGCGTCGGCGGCCCGGCGTGCCGCGCTCACGTCCCGCGCCGCGACGTAGGCGACGGAGGTCTCCGGATCGACGGCGGTCACCCAGTCCAGCCACCGCGACTCGCCGCCCCGGTCGCGAAGGTGGAGCTCGGCCACGGCGGGCCCGTTCGAGTGGGCCGCCTCCAGCGCGGCCCACAGACGATCCCGGTCGTCCGGCTCGACCAGATCGGCGATGGCCGTTCCCTGGAGCTGGTCTGGCGGGAAGCCGAGAATGGTCTCCCAGGCCGGGTTGGCCCGGCGGATGATGCCGTCCGGGCCGATCTCCGCCAGCAGGTCGTGCGTCAGGCGGAAGAACGGGTCGCCCGGCTGTGGCCCGTACATGAGATCAGGAGGTGGCTCGTGCCGGGTCGCCGGCGGCGGGCCCTGCGGTCTCCGGGGGCCTCGGCGCCGCGACGGGCAGGTGGAGCGCGAAGAAATCGAGCATCCGTCGCCAGGCGTCTTCGGCGGCCGCCTCGACGTAACCGGCGTGCATCGGGCTGACCCGGCCGATCCAGCCGGTCAGTCCCGATCGCCGGTTCATGAAGCTATGACCCGCCTCGTCATAGGTCCGGACGTCGTGCGGGATTCCGAACGACTGAAGGGCCGCCGCCAGCCGATCGCCGGCTCCGGCCAGCGAACGGTCCCGACCGCCATAGCTCGCGACAACCGGACAGATGCCCTTGAGGGCATCGATGTCGCGTGGCAGGTGGGCGTAGAACGGGGCGATGACCTGGACGTCGTGAGCCTGGCTCGCATACAGGATCGCGAAGCCGCCGCCGACGCAGAAGCCGGCCAGGCCGATCCGCTCCCAGTCGACGTCCGGTCGGGCGGCCAGCCACGCTCGAGCGGCCGACAGATCGCGGTAGGGGAGGCCCGAGCCGATCTCACCCAACCCTTTGAAGAACCGGGCGATGCAGATCGGCTTCGGAGCCCCACGGCCGACGAAATCGGGGGCGAGGGCAACGTAGCCGTTGTCTGCGAACCTGGCGGCGATCCGGCGGAGGTCGTCGTTGAGGCCGAAGAGCTCGTGGAGCAGGATCACGCCGGCTCGCCTGCCGGGCGCTGGCTCCCCGTTCGTCTCCGGCGGTCGTGCCAGCGCCGCCTTCAGGATCCTGGCGCGTCCGTCGGCCGCCGTCTCGATCTGGACGTCCTCGACCGTGGCCACCCGGCAAGCGTACACGTGAACCGAATCGCCACGCCCATTGGCCTGGTCGGTCTCCTCGCGGCTGCAAAACGAGGGCCCCGCCTCGCGGCGGGGGCCCCCTCGAGAGATACCTTGGCGTTGGTCGACTCGGGACGGATCCCTACTCGCCGGCGGCCTCGCGGCGCTTGAGCTCCTCGATCTGCTGCTCAAGGAAGCTCGGGCCGTCGCTGCTGAAGAAGTCAGAGATGCCGTCGACGATCGCGCCCCCAACCTCGCCAACGACCTCGGCCGCCCCCTCGATGGCCTCACCCGCCACCTCGACGGTGCCCTCGATCAGCTCGGCGCCGACCTCGACGACCCCCTCGATCACCTCGCCGCCGACCTTGACCACGCCGCCGGCGATCGCGATGCCGGCCTCGACCCCGAGCTCGAGGGCCTTGTCGATGTCGCCCTCGCGCAGGGCCGTGCCGGCGTCGAAGGCCTTGCCCAGGACCTCACCGACGGCCTTCGTGGCCGTTCCGGCGATCTCGCCGCCCATTTCGACGACCTCACCCACGATCTCCAGGCCAGCCTCGGCGGTCTCGCCGGCGACGCCGGCCACGGCCTCGGCGGTCTCGCCGACGATGCCATCGCCGAACCAGCCCCGGGCGGCGTCCTCGGCCACCTCGCCGAT
>DASPWU010000090.1:0-21154 GCA_035637675.1 Candidatus Limnocylindria bacterium
CGGACCGATGCCCCAGACGCGGGAGCACATCCTGCTGGCCCGCCAGGTCGAGGTGCCCTACATCGTCGTCTTCCTCAACAAGGTCGACGCGGTCGACGACCCCGAGCTGCTCGACCTCGTGGAGCTCGAGGTCCGCGAGCTGCTGACCAAGTACCAGTTTCCTGGCGACGACCTGCCCGTCATCCGCGGCTCGGCCCTCAAGGCGCTCGAGGCTCCCGACGATCCGACGAACGATGCCTATGCCCCGATCCAGGAGCTCATGGACGCGGTCGACTCGTACATCCCCACCCCCGAGCGGGCGATCGACAAGCCGTTCCTCATGGCAATCGAGGACGTCTTCGGCATCAAGGGCCGGGGGACGGTGCCGACCGGCCGCATCGAGCGGGGCGTCGTCAAGGTCGGCGACGAGGTCGAGCTGGTCGGCGTCAAGCCGACACGCAAGGTCGTCGTGACCGGCGTCGAGATGTTCGGCAAGACGCTGGATCAGGGACAGGCCGGCGACAACGTCGGCTGCCTGCTGCGGGGCATCGAGCGCGACGAGATCGAGCGCGGCCAGGTCCTGGCCAAGGCGGGCAGCGTCAAGCCCCATACCAAGTTCACCGCCCAGGTCTACGTCCTGACCAAGGACGAGGGAGGGCGGCATACCCCGTTCTACAACGGCTATCGCCCCCAGTATTACCTGCGCACGACCGACGTCACCGGCGCCATCGGCCTGCCCGACGGCGCCGAGATGATCATGCCCGGCGACAACGTCGAGATGACCGTCGAGCTCATCACCCCGATCGCCCTGGAAACCGGCCAGCGCTTCGCCATCCGGGAGGGTGGCCGGACCGTCGGCGCCGGCGCGATCACGAGCATCGTCGAGTAACCCGATGGCAAGGGTCGAGGCGCGCCCGGTCATCCAGCTGGCCTGCACCGAGTGCAAGCGGCGGACCTACACGACGCGCAAGAACAAGAAGAACGATCCGAACCGGATCGAGCTGATGAAGTACTGTCCCCATGAGCGTCGCCATATCCTCCACCGGGAGGCGAAGTAAGCGGCATCAGCACAGGGGTGTAGCTCAATTGGCAGAGCACCGGTCTCCAAAACCGGCGGTTGTAGGTTCGAGTCCTATCGCCCCTGCCACCTCAAACCCGCATCGCAGAGCACCGGAAAGAACGACCGATCGTGGATCGCATTCGACGCCTTGGGGCGTCCATCCGTCGCAACATCGACGAGGCCTGGTCCGAGCTCAAGAAGGTCACCTGGCCGACGTTGGCCCAGACCCGCAGCCTCACCGTGCTCGTCTTCGTGGTGAGCCTGGGGATCGGGCTGTTCATCACGTTCTTCGACGCGATCTTCCTGAACGGCGTGAAATTCGTGAGCAATGGCTAGGCCCACAACGATGACCGACACGAACACTCCCGAGACGACCGCTCCCGAGGCGACCCCGAAGGCGTCCGACAAGCGCTGGTACGTCATCCACACGTATTCGGGTTATGAGAACAAGGTCAAGGCCAACCTGGAGCACCGCATCGAGTCGATGGGCATGGAGGACAAGATCTTCCAGGTGCTCGTGCCGATGGAGGACGAGATCGAGATCCGGCAGGGACAGCGCCACACCGTCCAGAAGAAGGTCTATCCGGGGTACGTCCTCGTCGAGATGACCCTGGACCCCGATAGCTGGTTCGTCGTCCGCAACACACCCGGCGTGACGAGCTTCGTGGGCGGCGCGAACATTCCCGGCGTGCGCAGCGAGCCGATCCCCCTCGAGGAGCACGAGGTCAAGCAGATCCTCCGGCAGATGGGCGTGGAGACGCCGAAGTACCGGGTGGCATTCACCAAGGGCCAGAGCGTCCGGGTCACGGACGGTCCGTTCGCCGAGTTCATCGGCACGGTCGACGAGGTCAACCCCGAACGCAACAAGGTCAAGGTCCTCGTCAGCATCTTCGGCCGCGAGACGCCGGTCGAGCTTGACTTCCTCCAGGTCGAGAAACTGTGATCCCCGAATCCTCGGGCCGATGGCTAGCGGGGGCGTCGCCTCGGGCCTCGGAGGGTCAGGTTGTCGCCTCCGCGCGCTCGCTCACGCACGCGACGTGCGCTCGCTCGTGTGCTCGGCTCCGCCTTGGTTTGCACACGCCCGGCTCGGCGATCACCGTGCCCACCCAACGCTAGGAAGGATTCGAACGGCCCGTGGCGAAGAAGATCCGGATCGTCCTCACCCTCCAGCTGCCGGCGGGCAAGGCCACGCCTGCGCCGCCGGTCGGCACCGCCCTGGGCCCCCATGGCATCAACATCGTGGAGTTCACCAAGTCCTACAACGAGCGGACGGCCGCCCAGGCCGGCCAGGTCATCCCGGCCCAGATCACGATCTTCGAGGATCGGAGCTTCACCTTCATCCTCAAGACGCCGCCGGCTGCGGACCTGCTGCGCAAGGCGGCCGGCGTGGAGAAGGGGAGTGGCACCGCCGGTCGGGAGAGCGCCGGCCGGGTCACCCGCGATCAGATCCGCGAGATCGCAGCGATCAAGATGACGGACCTCAACGCCAACGACACCGACGCGGCCATGCGCCAGGTGGAAGGAACGGCCCGATCCATGGGCATCGAGGTCGTCGGCTAGACTGTCGCATTCGCCGCACGCTCCGGCCGTGCGGCCAGTAGCCCGCCGGACGTCCACCCCACGCGACGGGGAGGTCGGCAGCGCCGACCGATCGAAGGGAACCAACGATGGCCAAGCACGGCAAGAAATACCTGGAGGCGGCCAAGCTCGTCGACCGCGAGCGCCTCTATCCGCCGGCCGAGGCGGCCGAGCTCGTCAAGCAGACCACGACGGTGAGCTTCGACGCGACGATCGAGGTGCATCTCCGGCTCGGCGTCGATCCCCGCCACGCCGACCAGATGGTTCGCGGAACGGTCGTCCTCCCCAACGGGACCGGCAAGACCGTCCGGGTGGCCGTCTTCGCCCAGGGCGAGAAGGCCCAGGAGGCGCTCCGCGCCGGCGCCGACGAGGTCGGCTCCGAGGACCTCGTCAAGCGGATCGAGGCCGGCTGGCTCGAATTCGACGTGGCCCTGGCGGCGCCCGACACGATGGGCATGGTCGGCCGGCTCGGCAAGATTCTCGGTCGCCGCGGGCTCATGCCGAATCCCAAGTCGGGGACCATCACGTTCGACCTCGAGCGAGCGGTCAAGGAGGTCAAGGCCGGCCGCGTCGAGTTCAAGGTCGACAAGGCCGGAATCGTCCACGTGGCGGTCGGGAAGGCCAGCTTCGGCACCGCAGAGCTGGTGGCCAACCTCGCGACCCTGATCGACTCCATCAACCGGGCCAGGCCATCGGGTGCGAAGGGCCAGTACCTGCGAAACTTGACGATCGCGAGCACGATGGGACCGGGCATCCGGGTCGACGTGCCGGCACTGCTCGCGGTGGCCGCAGCGGCCTGAGATCGCCAGCGCCCGCATACCATACGCGGTGACGGTCCTGCCCTGGAGGCGGGGCGCGTCGCCTGACAATTGAACACGACGGACCGCCGCAGACAGCCTGCGCCCGCGGACCGCGTCCAGACCGGCAGGGTGCCGGCTGGGCGTTCGGTCGGGGCTTGATCCGCCGATCCGGACCGGACCGCGTCACCCGACGCTGCCGGGGACGACGGCGAGCACGCCGAGGCAGGACCGGTGCTTCCACCTCGCGGTGGGCGCGCCCCTGCAGACGTCGAGGGACCGTCGCAGGGGCGTTCGTCGTTCCGACCCGGGCGGACGACGCGTTGCCGCCCACCGCCGCGTGCCGGCAACACGCAATCAGGGACCGCGGCCAGCCGGCTCACGGCCCAGGAGGTTCTCATGCCAACAGAGGCCAAACGCGAAACGGTCGAGGCGCTGCGTGGCGCACTGGCCGACAGCACGGCCCTTATCGTTTCCGAGTATCGCGGCCTCAAGGTGGGCGAGATCGCCGAGATCAGGCGGTCACTGCGCAAGCAGGACGTCACGTATCGGGTCGTCAAGAACCGGCTGCTGAAGATCGCCACCGCGGACACCACCGGGGAGGCACTGGCGTCGCTGCTGAGCGGGCCCACCGCCATCGCCATTACCCGGGGGGACGCGGCGGTCGCCGCGAAGGCGGTAATCGACGCGACGCGGCCATACAAGGTGGTCCGGATCACCGGGGCCGTGCTCGGCAGCCGGGCGATCGACGCGGACGCCGTCAATCGCCTCGCCTCGCTGCCCCCGCGACCCGTCCTGCAGGCCAGGCTCGCCGGCGCCATGCAGGCACCGATCGCGACGCTGGCCGGGCTGCTCTTCGCAAACGTGCGCAACCTGGGCTACGCGCTCGCCCAGCTCCGCGACCAGAAGGCCGCCGCCAGCGGCCAGTAATCACCCACCCAGCACAAAACTGCCCAGGTATCACGAAGGAGCCCGAAGATGGCAACCAAGACCCACGACGACCTGCTCGAGGCCATCGACAAGATGACGGTTCTCGAGTTGTCCGAGTTCATCAAGCAGTTCGAGGAGCGCTACGGTGTCACGGCCGCCGCGCCGGTGGCAGTCGCCGCGGCACCGGCCGCCGGTGGCGCTTCGGCCGAGGCCGCTCCCGTCGAAGAGCAGACCGAGTTCACGGCGACCCTCGTCGAGATCGGCCCGAACAAGATCCCTGTGATCAAGGTCGTCCGCGAGCTGACCAGCCTCGGCCTCAAGGAGGCCAAGGATCTCGTCGACGCCTTTCCCAAGCCCGTCAAGGAGGGCGTCACCCGGGACGAGGCGGAGAAGATCAAGGCCGCACTCGAGGAGCAGGGCGCCAAGGTCGAGATCAAGTAGTCCTACACGGTCCAGACCCGGTCGAATCCGGGACCGAGCGCGGCTGGCGGGGCTCGGCCCGCGGTACGCTCGGCCCGTGCGACGACTGCCCGCGACTCCGGAGCTGCTCGACGGACCGCTGGACGACGTCGCTGCCCTCCGTGGCAACCTGCGCGACCTGCGGCGCGTCAATCGGTACCTGGGCGGCTCGCTGCTCTCCGGCCAGGCCGTCGACGTCCTCCTGGCTGGCGAGCGCGGCCCGCACTCCCTGCTCGATGTGGGGACCGGAGCCGCAGACATCCCGCTGGCGTTGCTGCGCGCTGCGGCGGCGGGCGGCCGGGATCTGCGCATCGTCGGGCTGGACAGCCGCCCGGAGGTGCTGGAGGCGGCGCGGTCGATCGACCCTCGCCTCGGCGATCTGCGTAATCTCCAGCTGAGCACCGCGGACGCACGGGCGCTCCCGTACCCGGATCGGACATTCGACATCGTCCACGCGTCGCTGGTCGTCCACCATCTCGAACCGGTAGAGGCGGTCGCGTTCCTGCGGGAGGCGCGGCGGGTGGCACGCCTGGGCGTCGTGGTCAACGACCTCGTCCGCGGCCGCCTTCAGTGGGCGGGAGCGTGGCTCCTCACCCGGCTCGCGACCCGCAATCCCCTCACCCGCCACGACGGGCCGCTCTCCGTGCGGCGCGCCTACACGCGATTGGAGACCAGGGCGCTGTTCGAATCGGCAGGCCTGCGGCCCGTCGGCGAGTTCGTCGGGGCATTCGGACATCGCGTGGCCTTCGCTGCCGTCCCCATTCCCGAAAGCTGAATGGATCGGGGCAGATCCGGCGGCGAGCCCGCCGGCGGGTCCGGCAACAGGCGCGTTAGCCCGACCGGCCCAAGCGAGCTCGTTGACGTCGCGGTAGTCGGCGGCGGACCCGCCGGAGCGTTGCTCGCGACCCGACTCGCGCGGGCCGGGCATGAGGCCGTGATCCTCGAGGCGACGCCGGCCTGGCATTGGCATGCGGCCGGGGTGTTCGCATCCCCGGCGGCACTCGCGGAGCTCCGCGCGGCGGGCGTCTCGGCGGACACCCTCCGCACGGTTGCCCGGACCATCCCGGCCATGCGGGTCGAGACCCGCGGCGGGATCACGTTCCGGCTGACCTACCGCGCGGGAGCGGACGATGAGCCGCCGGTCGGTTTTGCTCGCTGGGCGCTGGATCCGGCATTGCTGGCACAGGCGATCGCGGCGGGTGCGGAGGTGCGACGCCCGGCGACCGTGACGGCCATGACGGGAGCGTCCGGGCCGGCACCCGCTCGACTCACCATCCGCGGGCGCGACGGCCAGGAGTCGACGCTCCTCGCGCGGATCGTCGTCGGAGCAGACGGTCACCGCTCACTCGTGGCTCGGGCGATGGGCGTCAACCGCCCGGAACGCCTGGACCCGCGGATCGGCTTGTCGTGGCACCTCCGCGATACCGAGGGCGATCCACCCCGCGATGCGCGGATGGTGCTGCTCGACGGGGCGTACTGCGGGCTCGCGCCGGTGCCCGGTGGACGGATCAACGTCGGCCTCGTCCTTGCCTCTGCGCGCTGGCGAGCAGCGCTGGCCGCACGAGGTGCTGCGGCCGTCGGCTCGGAACTGCTGCAGGCGATCCCGCCGGCAGAGGACGTCGCCGAAGCCTGGCGGGCGGGCCAGGCCACGGACGCGATTGCGGGCGCGGCGCCGCTCGGCCACCGCGTGACGCGGCGGGCCGGACCCGGCTGGATCCTCGTCGGTGACGCGGCCGGGTTCCTCGACCCGTTCACCGGCGAGGGGCTCCATCGGGCCCTGGTCTCGGCGCGGCTCGGCGCCGGAGCGGTGGCGGCCGCCCTGCGGGCGGGTGCGGACACCACGGGCCGCGACCGCGCTCTCGCCGCCTACGACCGTTCGATGAGCCGCCAATTCGCGACCAAGGACATCGTGTCGCTGGTCGTCCAGGCATTCCTTGCACGACCCGCGCTGTTCGAATACGCGGCACGGCGCCTGGCCCGCCGGAACCGGGTGCGTGAGACCATGGGCCTCGTGATGGGCGACCTCGTGCCGGCCTCCCGTGCCCTGGATCCACGGTTCCTCGCGGCGCTCCTTCTTCCGTGATCGACACGCGCGCCGCGTGATGCTGACCACCATCGGGATCGACATCGACGCGCCGCCGGAGCTCGTGTTCCACCTGGCCCGGGACGTCACCCGCTGGGAGCACCTGCTGCCGCACTACACACGCTCGCGGCCCGTGGGGCGGGCCGCCGATGGGACGACGATCTGCGCGTTCGTTGCCCAGCGCGCCCTGGTCCCCGTCCTCGGGCTGAGCCTGCCCGTCGCCTGGCGGAGCCGGACATGGAGTGAGCCGGACGGCCGCCGCCTGCGATTCGTCCATGTGGCCGGCGCGACGCGCGGCATGGAGGTCACCTGGACGATCGAACCGGCAACGACCGGAACGCGCGTCGAGATCGCGCACGACTTCCGGGGACGGCTCCCGATCCCGGGCCTGGGCGCGATGCTCGGGGAGGGGCTGTTCCCGACCATCGTGGATCGCTGGTTCACCCGGCCCATCGCCGGCCGGACGCTGGCCACGTTCAAGGCGCTGGCAGAAGCGCTCGCGGTCGATGGCGCGAGCGAGCTCACGACCGCGCCTGCCGGTGCCGGCGAGTCCGCCGTGCCGTTGGCGACGAATCACCCGGCATGACCCGTCGCGTCGTCATCACCGGTCTCGGGGTCCTGTCCGCCGTCGGCAGCGGCGACGCGTTCTGGCCTGGGGTGCTGGCCGGCCGATCGCCCGTCAAGCGCATCGACCGCTTCGACCCCTCGGCGTTCCGTTCCCAGGTCGCCGCCCAGATCGACGACTTCGACCCGCTCGACCACATGGACGCGCGGACCGCCCGGGCACTCGATCGCTTCAGCCAGTTCGGCCTCGCCGCGGGCCGGGCGGCGATGCGCGACGCCGGCCTGGTCCCAGGCGAGCGAGGTGCGGCCACGGCGCAGCGCATCGGCATCTACCTGGGCAGTGCGCTCGGTGGCATCGCGTTCGCGGAGAGCCAGCACGAGCGCTATCTCGAGCGCGGCATCAAGGCGGTCTCGCCGACCCTCGCGCTTGCCGTGTTCGGCGGGGCGGCGCCGGCGAACCTGGGCATCGCCCTGGACGTCCGTGGTCCCATCCTCTCGACCGCCAACTCGTGCGCGTCGGGGGCGGTGGCCATCGGGGAGGCGCTGGGCGCGATCCGGGCGGGCGAGATCGATGCCGCGATCGCCGGCGGCGTCGAAGTGCCGCTGAGCCCTCTGGCGTTCGGGGCATTCGACATCATTCGCGCGCTCGGACAAGGCCACAACGACGATCCGACCCAGGCCGCCCGGCCGTTCGACCGCGGTCGCGACGGATTCGTGATGGGCGAGGGCGCCGGGCTCCTCGTGCTGGAGGCGGCCGACATCGCCGAAGGGCGGGGAGCCAGACCGTACGCGGAGGTCATGGGCTACGCGGCGACCTCCGATGCCCATCACATGGTCCAGCCGCGGGCCGACGGACTGGAGGCGGCGCGGGCGGCCACGCTGGCGATGGCCGATGCCCAGGTGGACGCCGGCGAGATCGACTACGTGAGCGCGCATGCCTCGTCCACGCCCATCGGCGACATCGCCGAGGCGCGGGCCCTGGCGCTTGCGCTCGGAAAGCGCATCCGAGAAGTGCCGGTCAGCGGGACCAAGGCCCTGACCGGCCATCCGCTTGGCGCCACCGGCGCCATCGAGGCCGCCATGTGCGCGCTGGGCATTCGCGACGGCATCGTTCCGGGCACGGCGAACCTCCAGGCACCCGACGACGAGATCGCGGAGCTGCTGCCGTGCCTGATCCGAGAGCCAGTCCGTGGCACCTTCGGCCGGATCCTGTCGACGTCGTTCGGGTTCGGCGGTCTCAATGCCGCCCTGGTGTTCGGCGCGCCTACCTGGCACGTGCCTCGCGCCGTTCCCGGGGCGCGCCGCGACGCCACAGGCTCCGTTTGACATTTCTTCAGGGAGCGGTATCCTACTCCTTCTGTGAGCGCGGCCCTCCCTTCTCCATTCCTCCTCCGTCAAGGAGCGGTTCATGCTGCCTGTCGCTGAGTCGTCGACGCGCGCCCTGACGTCGTCCGGCCGGATCTCGTATGCCCGGATCGACGAGAAGCTTCCCATCCCGAACCTCATCGAGCTTCAGCTCGATTCGTTCCGCTGGTTCGTGGAGAAGGGCCTGCGCGAGCTGTTCGACGAGATCAGCCCGATCAAGGACTTCACCGGCAAGGTCATGGAGCTCCAATTCCTGGACTACGAGTTCGGGCCGCCCAAGTACAGCGAGCTCGAATGCCGGACGAAGGACCTGACCTTCAGCAAGCCGCTGTACGTCAACGTCGAGCTGCTCATCAAGGAGACCGGCGAGATCCAGCGCCAGCGCGTCTACATGGGCGACTTCCCGACGATGACGGACCAGGGAACGTTCGTCATCAACGGCGCCGAGCGCGTCGTGGTCAGCCAGCTCGTCCGCTCGCCGGGCGTGTACTACAGCGAGCTGGAGGACCCCACCACCGGCCGGATGCTCTTCAGCGCGAAGGTCATCCCGAATCGGGGCGCCTGGCTCGAGTTCGAGACGAACAACAAGGACCAGCTCTGGGTCAAGGTCGATCGCAAACGCAAGCTCGCGGCTACGACGCTTCTTCGGGCGGTCGGCTACGAGCAGAACGACGAGATCAGTGCGCTGTTCGCCGCGATCGACACGGATCCCGAGCACACCTTCATCGCGAGCACGCTCGACAAGGACCTGACCCACACCCAGCAGGACGCCCTGATCGAGGTCTACAAGAAGCTCCGCCCGGGCGATCCGCCCACCGGCGACAACGCCCGCCAGCTCGTCGAGAGCCTGTTCTTCAACTTCCGGCGCTATGACCTGGGCCGGGTCGGCCGCTACAAGTTCAACAAGAAGCTCGACGCGGTGGCCGGCCGGATGGGCATCGAGCTGCCGCGCGAGCAGCGCACGATCACCAGGGAAGACATCGCCGCGATCGTCGGCCACCTCATCGAGTGCAACCGGGGCCTCCATCCCAAGGACGACATCGACCACCTGGGCAACCGGCGGATCCGGGCCAACGGCGAGCTGATCCAGAACGCCTTCCGGATCGGCCTGCTGCGGATGGAGCGGGTCGTTCGGGAGCGGATGACGATCCAGGAGATCGACAAGGCCACGCCCAACGCCCTCATCAACATCCGTCCGGTCGTGGCCGCCATGAAGGAGTTCTTCGGCGGCAGCCAGCTCAGCCAGTTCATGGACCAGACCAACCCGCTGGCCGAGCTGACGAGCAAGCGCCGCCTGTCCGCGCTGGGCCCCGGTGGCCTGTCGCGCGAGCGGGCCGGCTTCGACGTTCGCGACGTCCATCACAGCCACTACGGGCGGATCTGCCCGATCGAGACGCCGGAAGGCCCCAACATCGGTCTCATCGGCTCGCTGGCGACCTATGGCCGGATCAACAGCTACGGCTTCATCGAGACGCCCTATCGCAAGGTCAAGCGAACCGTCGCCTGGGACGATCCCAAGCTGTCCGGCTACGAGGCCGGCACGGACCTCGTCGGCAAGGACGGCAAGGTCGTCGTCAAGGCGGGCAAGGCGTTCAACGACGCGGCCGCCGCGGAGCTCAAGAAGCAGAAGGCGCTCGCTTTCCCGATCCGCCCGATCGTCACCGACGAGATCGAGTACCTGCCCGCCGACGAGGAAGAGGAGCACGTCGTCGCCCAGGCCAACGCTCCGCTCGACGCGCAGGGCCACTTCACGGTCGAGCGGGTCCCGTCACGCTACCGGGACACCTTCCCGGAGGCACGCCCGAACCAGATCGAATACATGGACGTCAGCCCCAAGCAGGTCGTCTCGGTGGCCACCGCGCTCATCCCGTTCCTCGAGCACGACGACGCCAACCGGGCGCTCATGGGCTCCAACATGCAGCGCCAGGCCGTGCCGCTCCTGGAGCCGGAATCCCCGATCGTCGGGACGGGCATGGAGAGCCGGGCCGCCCGCGATTCGGGCCAGGTGATCATCGCCGCCCGGGCGGGCGTCGTGACGAGCGTGACGGCCGAGCGGATCGAGGTCGAGACCGACGCCGGCGAGCTCGACAGCTACCGGCTCCAGAAGTTCGTCCGCAGCAACCAGGGAACGTGCATCAACCAGCGGCCGATCGTCGACGTGGGCCAGCGGGTGGGCGAGGGCGACCCGATCGCCGACAGCAGCTCGACCGACAACGGCGAGCTGGCGCTCGGCCGGAACGTCCTCGTGGCGTTCATGAGCTGGGAGGGCGGCAACTACGAGGACGCGATCGTCATCAGCGACCGGCTGGTGCGCGACGACCTGTTCACGAGCATCCATATCGAGAAGCACGAGATCGAGTCGCGGGACACGAAGCTCGGCCCGGAGGAGATCACCCGGGACATCCCCAACGTCGGCGAAGAGTCCCTCAAGGACCTCGACGAGGAGGGCATCGTCTACGTCGGCGCGGAGGTCCGGCCCGGCGACATCCTCGTCGGCAAGATCACGCCCAAGGGCGAGACCGAGCTGACGGCGGAGGAGCGGCTGCTGCGGGCGATCTTCGGCGAGAAGGCCCGCGAGGTGAAGGACTCCAGCCTCCGCCTGCCCCATGGCGAGCGTGGCAAGGTCGTCGAGATCCGCGAGTTCCGGCGCGAGCTGAACGACGATCTCCAGCCCGGCGTCAACCGCCTGGTCCGGGTGTCCGTGGCCCAGAAGCGCAAGATCAGCGTCGGCGACAAGATGGCCGGCCGCCACGGCAACAAGGGCGTGATCGCCAAGATCCTGCCCCAGGAGGACATGCCCTACCTGCCCGACGGCACGCCGGTCGACATCATCCTCAATCCACTCGGCGTTCCGTCGCGCATGAACATCGGGCAGATCCTGGAGACGCACCTCGGCTGGGCCCTCCATGCGCGCGGCGAGAAAGCCGCCACCGCGGTCTTCGACGGCGCCACGGAGGAGCAGATCCGGGCCGAGCTCCGGCAGGCCACGCACGTCGTGTTCGGCAAGGAGGAGCCCCTGCCGGAGGAGGGAAAGGTCACCCTGCGCGACGGACGGACCGGCGAGCCGTTCGACCGTCCGATCACCGTCGGCTACATCTATATGCTCAAGCTGCATCACCTCGTGGAGGACAAGATCCACGCCCGCTCGACCGGCCCGTACAGCCTCATCACCCAGCAGCCGCTGGGCGGCAAGGCCCAGTTCGGCGGCCAGCGCTTCGGAGAGATGGAGGTCTGGGCCCTCGAGGCCTATGGCGCGGCCAACATCCTCCAGGAGCTGCTCACCGTGAAGTCGGACGACGTGCTGGGTCGCGTCCAGACCTACGAGGCCATCGTCAAGGGGGAGGAGATCCAGCCGCCACGGGTCCCCGAATCGTTCAAGGTCCTCATCAAGGAGCTGCGCAGCCTCGGGCTGAACGCGGAGATCCTGGACCAGAACGACGAGGAGATCCCGCTCGCGGAGGACGACGCGTCCGGGTACATGCTCCCCGACCTCGGCGGGATCAACCTGGCCGGGTTCGAGGACTGACCCCAACGTTCACGATCAGCACCCTGTACTCGCTCAACTCGCGGAGCCGGCGCTCGGCCGGCCCGGCTCCGCTCGCATTCGGTCCGCATCGCGTCGCCGAGCCAGGCGGTGACGCGGAGGAGAATCATGCTCGAGGTCAATAATTTCAGCGCGATCCGCATCTCGCTGGCCAGCCCGGACCAGATCCGGGAGTGGTCCAAGGGCGAAGTCACGAAGCCGGAGACCATCAACTACCGGACCCTCAAGCCGGAGAAGGACGGGCTCTTCGACGAGCGCATCTTCGGTCCCACCAAGGACTGGGAATGCTACTGCGGCAAGTACAAGCGGATTCGCTACAAGGGCATCATCTGCGACAAGTGCGGCGTCGAGGTCACGCGCTCGAAGGTTCGCCGGGAGCGCATGGGCCACATCCAGCTGGCCAGCCCGGTCAGCCACATCTGGTACTTCAAGGGCACGCCCAGCCGGCTCGGGATCCTGCTGGACATCAGCCCGCGCAACCTCGAGCGGATCCTCTATTTCGCGCTGTACATCGTCACCCACGTCGATGAGGACGCCCGCAAGCGGGTCCTCCAGCAGCTCGAGGACGAGGCGGAAGGCCGCGGCGGCAAGGCCGGCAAGGCCCTGTCCGAGCTCGAGGACGAGCTGCGCGCCGACGCCCATCGCGTCCGCGACGAGCTGACCGCCAGCCTGGCCGCCACCAAGGCGGACCTGGAGGCCCAGCGGACCGCCCGGACCGAAGAGATCGTCACCGCCGCCAAGGCGGTCGAGGCCGAGCTGCGCGAGCTCGGGACGAAGGTTGCGACCGAGTCGATCGTCCTGGCACCCACCGGCGAGGTCGTCGTGGCCGAGGGCGACAAGGGCGGCAAGGAAGCAACCGCCCGGCTCCGCAAGATCGTCCGGGCCGAGACGGACCGGGTGAACGACGAGCTGCAGCAGCGAGAAGCCGACGAGGCCCGGGCAACCGACGAGAAGGTCGCCGCGCTGGATGCCGCGATCGCCGACACCCTCGCGGCGGAGAAGGATCGGCTCGCCCAGGAGGCTCAGGGCCTGAAGGAGGAGATCCGCAAGGTCCGCGACGAGGTCGAGAACCTCAAGCCCATGAAGCTCCTCCTGGAGACCGAGTTCCGGGCACTCGATGAGAAATACGGCAGTGGCGCCCGTGGCGGCCGGCTGTTCCATGCCGGGATGGGCGCGGAGGCGGTCCGCGAGATCATCACCCGGATGGATCTGGAGGAGCTCGCCCGGTCGCTCCACGTGGAGGTCCGGACCAGCTCCGGCCAGCGCCGCAAGAAGGCGATCAAGCGGCTTCGGCTGATCGAGGCCTTCCGGCGCTCGGGGACACGGCCGGAATGGATGATCCTGTCCGTCCTGCCCGTCATCCCGCCTGACCTGCGGCCGATGGTCCAGCTGGACGGCGGTCGTTTCGCGACCTCCGACCTGAACGACCTCTACCGGCGGGTCATCAACCGGAACAACCGCCTCAAGCGGCTCCTGGAGCTGGGCGCCCCGGAGATCATCATCCGCAACGAGAAGCGGATGCTCCAGGAGGCGTGCGACGCGCTCATCGACAACGGCCGCCGCGGCCGGGCGATCGCCGGGACCGGAAATCACCGCCTCAAGAGCCTGTCGGACATGCTCAAGGGCAAGCAGGGACGGTTCCGCCAGAACCTGCTCGGCAAGCGAGTGGACTACTCCGGCCGATCGGTCATCGTCGTCGGGCCGGAGCTCAAGCTCCACCAGTGCGGCCTGCCCAAGAAGATGGCGCTCGAGCTGTTCAAGCCGTTCGTGATGCGCCAGCTCGTCGAGAAGGGCTTCGCCCACAACATCAAGAGCGCGAAGCGGATCGTGGAGCGTGTCCGGCCCGAGGTCTGGGACGTCCTGGAAGAGGTCATCAAGGACCATCCGGTCCTCCTGAACCGCGCGCCCACCCTCCATCGCCTGGGCATCCAGGCCTTCATGCCGGTCCTCGTGGAGGGCTCGGCGATCCAGATCCATCCGCTCGTCTGCACGGCGTTCAACGCCGACTTCGACGGGGACCAGATGGCGGTCCACGTGCCGCTCTCCTCGGCCGCCCAGGAAGAGGCGCGCGAGATGATGTTGTCCACGGCGAACCTGCTGTCGCCGGCCGACGGCAGTCCGGTCGTGGCGCCCACCCAGGACATGGTGCTGGGCTGCTATTACCTGACCCTCGACCCGCCGGAGGGGGCCGACCAGAAGCCGCGCCTCTTCGCCGACGAGGACGAGGCGATCCGGGCCTATCAGCTGCGAACCGTGACCCTCCACCAGCCGGTCGTGGCCGAGGTCCGGGCCTGGGATCCCGACGCTGGCGGCCTCAAGACGGAACGCCTCCAGACGACCGTTGGCCGGGTCATCTTCAACCAGATCCTGCCCGACCCGCTCCGCTTCAACAACCGGGTCATGCGCCGGGCCGAGCTCAAGGTCCTCGTCGACGTCTGCTACCGGCTGCTGGGACCGGACGAGACGGCTCACCTCGTGGACGGCATCAAGAGCGTCGGGTTCGAGTTCGCCACCCGCGGCGGCATGACGATCGCGGTCAGCGACATCCCGACCACGCCCAACAAGGCCCAGCTGCTCTCGACCGCGGACGACAGCGTTTCCCAGATCGATCGGCAGTTCCAGCGCGGCCTCATCACCGAGGAGGAGCGCTACGAGCAGGTCGTCGGCGTCTGGCAGGACACGACCAAGGAGATGGCCGACAAGATGGTCGACCCGAACCCGTTCGTCGGTCCAGTCACGATGATGACCAGCTCCGGCGCCCGGGGGAACAAGGGCAACATCGGCCAGCTCGGCGCGATGCGCGGCCTCATGGCCGACCCCGCCGGCCGGATCATCGACGTCCCCGTCCGGAGCAACTTCCGCGAGGGTATGACGGTGCTCGAGTACTTCATCTCGACCCACGGAGCGCGGAAGGGCCTTGCCGACACCGCCCTCCGAACGGCCGACTCGGGCTACCTCACCCGTCGCCTGGTCGACGTGGCCCAGGACGTCATCACCCGCGACGACGACTGCGGGACCGAGGAGGGGAGCTGGATCACCCGGGCCGAGTCGAGCGACGAAGAGGGCGCCTTCCAGCGCCGGCTCGTCGGCCGGCTGGCTGCGGCCGCGCTGAGTGTGGTCAGCGGCAAGAGCGCCACCGTCCTGGCCGATCGTAACCAGGAGATCACGGAGGAGGTTGCCCGGGCCATCGACGCGGCCGGCATCGATGAGGTGCTGGTCCGCTCGCCGCTGACCTGCGAGGCGCGCTACGGCGTCTGCCGATCGTGCTACGGCCGGAACCTGGCAACGGGCGAGCTCGTCGGATCGGGCGAGGCGGTCGGCATCATCGCCGCCCAGTCCATCGGCGAGCCGGGCACCCAGCTGACGATGCGGACATTCCATACCGGCGGCGTCGCCGGCCTGGACATCACCGCCGGCCTGCCGCGCGTCGAGGAGCTGTTCGAGGCCCGCGTGCCCAAGGGCAAGGCCGAGATCAGCCACATCGACGGCATCGTCGAGATCGTCCGCGGCGAGGTCGGCACGAAGGTCAAGGTCAAGAGCACCGAGTCGTACGACACGTCGCTCAGCGTCCCCAAGGGTGCCGAGCTCCTGGCGGCGCCGGGCGATCCGGTCGAGATCAGCCAGGTCATCGCCCGCGTCGAGGGCGATGGCGTGCCCGACGTGACCGCCCCGGTCAAGGGCTTCCTGGTCAAGAGCGGCAACGGGCTCGTCGTTCGGGCCGAGGACGTCGTCGAGCGTGAGTACGCGATCCCCCACAACGCCAAGCTCCTGGTCGACAACGGCCAGGAGATCAGGGCCGGCGATTCGATCACCGACGGTCCGATCAATCCGCAGGAATACCTCGAGACCCGGGGCAAGGACGCCGTCCAGCGCTACCTGGTCAAGGAGGTCCAGAAGGTCTACCGCAGCCAGGGCGTGACGATCAACGACAAGCACATCGAGATCATCGTCCGGCAGATGCTCCGCAAGGTCCGGATCGACCAGCCGGGCGACGTGGACCTGCTGCCGACCGAGCTCATCGACCGGCTGGACTTCGAGGAGGAGAACAACCGGGTCCTGGCCGAGGGCGGCGAGCCGGCCACGGCTCAGACCGTCCTGCTTGGAGTGACGAAGGCCTCGCTCAACACGTCGAGCTTCCTGGCGGCCGCATCGTTCCAGGAGACGACCCGGGTGCTGACCGAGGCGGCCATCAACGGCGCCCGCGATCACCTGATCGGCCTCAAGGAAAACGTCATCATCGGCAAGCTGATCCCGGCCGGGACCGGTGCGCCGGCCAACCTGGCGGCGGCGGCCGAGCGTCGCCGGCGAGCGGCCCTGGAGGCGCTGGCCGGAGAGTCGCTCGAGGCGTTGGCGACGGAGGAGGCCGAGTTCAACCCGTTCCTGGAGGAAGGCGGGAGGCCCGCCGAGAGCGAGACGGCCGATCTCGCCTCCCTGCTGGCGGCCGGTGCCGCCGACAGCGACGAGGACGAGCCCGACGAGATCAATCCGTTCCTTGCCGGAGACGGCGAGGAGGGCGACGATCGAGCCGAGGGCGCCCGGCCCGCTGCCCGGTCCAGCGCGAGGTCCGGCGAGGGGACGCCCGGCGGGTCCGCCGGCGGTGCGGCCTCGCCGGAGGCGAGCCCGGTGAAGTCGTCCGGCGGGACGGCCACGGCCACCGAGGAGGCTCCGGCCAAGGGCGCCGCGAAGCGATCGGGGAAGACTCCGGACGCTTCCTGACCGCGGCTCCGGCCTGCCGGCCGAGTCGGCCGGCGGCCGCGGGGTCGCCTGTCGACCGGGGCGCGGCAGTTCGTGCGGCATCGCGCGGCCGTGCGCACCATCCGACCGGGGAGGGCCGGATACCCAGTAGATCGGCTTGGCCCGAGCGCCCGCCGGTCACGTGGTGCGCCACCCGCACCGACGGTTCCCCGACGCCCGAGGCTCGTTGCTGACAGGAACACCGGGGCGGCTCCGGTCGGGCCCGTCGCGGGTCTCCGGCCGGCCATCGACCGGGCTCGCCGGCGCGTTCCCCGGCCGGTCTCCGGCCCGCGATTCGGGTCGGTCCGCACGTTTGACACTCGTTCGGACCCGCTGCTACACTCCGCGCTCGTGGCCTCGAGCGGGCCTGCGATCGACGTGCCCGTCGACGGCCCCCAGAGTCACCCCAACGGGACATCCTCCAGGGAGCATTGCGCAGGGGACATCCCCCAGCGGATACCCCAGGGACATCCCCAGGACAGCAGACGAGAACGGTCTCCCTGCCCAACCTCTCCGTCCCGGGGAGCAGGTGGGACCGAGCGGCCAACCGGCCGCCACCGTACCGGCAATCGAAAGGAAACAGCGTCTCCGTGCCGACCATCAGCCAGCTCGTGCGCCACGGGCGAAAGCGCAAGATCTCCAAGGTCAAGGCGCCCGCCATGCGCAAGAACTGGAACAGCCTCAAGCAGCGCCAGGAGCCCATCCCGGGCGCCCCGCAGAAGCGTGGCGTCTGCCTCCAGGTGCGCACGATGACGCCCAAGAAGCCGAACTCGGCGCTGCGCAAGATTGCCCGCGTCCGGCTGACCAACGGCATGGAGGTCACGGCCTACATCCCGGGCATCGGCCACAACCTCCAGGAGCACTCGGTCGTGCTCGTCCGGGGCGGCAAGGTGAAGGACCTGCCGTCGGTCAAGTACCACATCATCCGCGGCACCCTCGACGCGGCCGGCGTCCGGGATCGCCGGCAGGGCCGGAGCAAGTACGGCGCCAAGGCCGCGGCCGCCATCGGTGGGCGGGCCTGACATGCCCCGCCGAATCAACATTCCGCGCAAGGCCAAGTATCAGGCGACGCCCGCCAACCGGACGACCGCCCGCTTCACCGCGAAGCTCATGACGGACGGCAAGCGGAACCTGTCCGAGAGGATCCTCCGGGAGGCACTTGCCAGGGCGGAGGCGCAATCGCGCCGGCCGGGCCTGGAGGTCCTGGAGGCGGCCCTCCGCAACGCCACCCCCATCATCGAGGTCAAGCCTCGCCGGGTCGGCGGCGCGACCTATCAGGTCCCGGTCGAGATCCGGGGCGACCGGCGCCTGTCGCTCGGCGTCCGCTGGCTCGTCCAGGCCGCCCGCAAGCGCGGCGGCAAGAGCATGAGCGAGAAGCTGGCCGCCGAATTCGTCGATGCGATGAACGGCCTGGGGGCGGCCGTCAAGCGACGCGAAGACACCCACAAGATGGCCGAGGCGAACAAGGCCTTCAGCCACTTCAAGTGGTAACCATCACAACGGAGCGCAAGAACATCGTGGCACGACAGGTTCCGCTCGCGAGGACGCGGAACATCGGCATCATCGCCCATATCGACGCGGGCAAGACGACCGTGACCGAGCGGATCCTCTTCTACACGAAGAAGATCTACAAGCTCGGCGAGGTCCATGAGGGCGCGGCCACCATGGACTGGATGCCCCAGGAGCAGGAACGCGGGATCACGATCACCGCGGCTGCGACGACGGCGTTCTGGGGCGACCACCGCATCAACATCATCGATACGCCCGGGCACGTGGACTTTACGGTGGAGGTCGAGCGGAGCCTGCGCGTGCTCGACGGCGCGGTGGTCGTCTTCGACGGCGTGGCGGGCGTCGAGCCCCAGTCCGAGACCGTCTGGCGGCAGGCGGACCGCTACGGCGTGCCCCGTTTCTGCTTCATCAACAAGCTCGATCGGACCGGGGCCGATTTCTGGCGCGGCGTCGCATCGATCAAGGATCGCCTCGGGGCCAACGCGGTGCCCCTCCAGCTGCCGATCGGTCGCGAGGATACGTTCCAGGGCGTCATCGACCTCGTCGAGATGAAGGCCGTCTACTACCGCGACGACCTCGGCAACAAGATCGACGTCGTCGACATCCCGGACGAGCTCCGCGAAGATGCCGAGAAGCACCGTCACGAGATGGTGGCGGCCGCCGCCGAGATGGACGACGAGCTCACCCGCAAGTACCTCGAGGGCGAGGAGCTCACCGTTGCCGAGATCAAGCGCGGCCTGCGCCTCGGCACGCTGACGACCAGGATCATCCCGGTCCTGACCGGCTCGGCGCTCCGCAACAAGGGCATCCAGAAGATGCTCGACGCGGTCGTCGACTACCTGCCATCGCCGCTCGACGTCCCGCCGATGATCGGGATCGACCCGCGAACCGGCGCCGAAGTCCTGCGCACGCCCGACGACAACGAGCCGTTCAGCGCGCTCGCGTTCAAGATCGCGGCCGACCCCTTCGTGGGCAAGCTCGCCTTCTTCCGCGTCTACTCCGGCCGGCTCAAGGCGGGCTCCTACATCCTGAATCCGACCAAGGATCGCAAGGAGCGGATCGGGCGCATCCTCCAGATGCACGCCAACCACCGCGAGGAGATCGACGAGGTCTACGCGGGCGACATCGCCGCGGCCGTCGGCTTGAAGGACACGTTCACCGGCGACACCCTGACAGATCCGGACCACCCGGTGATCCTCGAGTCGATGACCTTCCCGGAGCCGGTCATCGAGGTCAAGATCGAGCCGAAGACGAAGGCCGACCAGGACAAGCTCGCCATCGCGCTGCAGCGCCTGGCCGAGGAGGACCCGACGTTCCGGGTCCACACCGACCCGGAGTCCTCCGAGACCCTCATCGCCGGGATGGGCGAGCTCCATCTCGACGTCCTCGTGGACCGGATGATTCGCGAGTTCAGGGTCGCCGCCAACATCGGCAAGCCGCAGGTCTCCTATCGCGAGACGATCCGGCGCGCCGCCGAGGGCAACGGGCGCTTCGTCCGGCAGACGGGCGGCAAGGGCCAGTATGGCCATGCCGTGATCCGGCTGGAGCCGGGCGAGAAGGGCTCCGGGTACGAGTTCATCGACAAGATCGTGGGCGGCACGATCCCCCGCGAGTTCATCAAGCCGGTCGACCAGGGCATCCGCGAGGCGCTCGAGACCGGCATCTACGCCGGGTTCCCCGTCGTCGACGTCAAGGCCACCCTCTTCGACGGATCGTTCCACCAGGTGGACAGCTCGGAGATGGCGTTCAAGGTCGCCGGCTCGCTGGCGGTCAAGGACGCCTTCCACAAGGCCGATCCGGTCATCCTCGAGCCGATCATGAAGGTCGAGGTGATCATGCCCGCGGAGTTCATGGGCGACGTGATCGGTGACCTCAACAGCCGGCGCGGCCAGATCGATGGCATGGAGGACCGGGCCGGCACCACGGTGGTGCGCGCGTTCGTTCCGCTCGCGTCGATGTTCGGGTACGTCACGGACCTGCGGAGCATGACCCAGGGCCGGGCGACGTCGTCGATGGAGTTCAGTCACTACGCGGAGGTGCCCCAGTCGGTCGCCTCCGAGCTCGTCCAGAAGTCAAGGGTCTAGACCACCAACCGGTCTCGCCCGCGGGAGAGGAGCCAGGGAGCAGCCACGATGGCGAAGAAGAAGTTCGAACGCACCAAGCCGCACGTCAACATCGGCACGATCGGTCACATCGACCACGGCAAGACCACGCTGACGGCCGCGATCACCAAGTACCTGTCCCTCAAGGGAGAGGCGGAGTACCGGGCGTTCGATTCGATCGACAATGCTCCGGAAGAGCGCGAGCGGGGGATCACGATCGCGATCGCCCACGTGGAGTACGAGACCGACGCGCGGCATTACGCGCACATCGACTGCCCGGGTCACGCCGACTTCATCAAGAACATGATCACCGGTGCCGCCCAGATGGACGGCGCGATCCTGGTGGTCGCCGCGACGGATGGCCCGATGCCGCAGACCAAGGAGCACGTGCTCCTGGCCCGCCAGGTCGGCGTGCCGTACATCGTGGTCGCGCTGAACAAGTCGGACATG
>DASPWU010000091.1:0-3936 GCA_035637675.1 Candidatus Limnocylindria bacterium
CGTACTCGCGCAGCGCCTGGGCGGCGTCCTCCGGCTCGTACAGGGACACGCCGAGGCGCATCATCGGGCCGAACTCGCGAGCCCGGAAGGTGAACCGCGTGACCACCCCGAAGTTGCCGCCGCCACCCTTGAGGGCCCAGAACAGCTCGGGGTGCTCGGTGGCGGAGACGTTGATGACCTCCCCGCTGGCCAGCACGAGCTCGAGGGAGACGAACTGGTCGCAGGTCAGCCCGTGCTTGCGGGAGAACCAGCCGATCCCGCCGCCGAGCGCCAGCCCGGCGACACCGGTCTCCGACATGATCCCGGCGGGGACGATCAGCCCGTGGGGCGCGGTGGCCTCGTCGATGTCGCCCAGCAGACAGCCGCCGCCGGCGTGGACGAGCCTGTGCTCGGCGTCGACCGTCACCTCGCGAATCCCGCCCATGTCGATGGTCAGGCCACCGTCCGACAGCGCCTTGCCCGATACCGAGTGCCCGCCGCAGCGGATGGAGGGCGGGAGCCCGTTGGCGCGGGCGACGTTGACGGCGGCGACCACGTCCGCGGTGCTGGTGCAGCGCAGGATCGCGCCGGGGCGCTTGTCGACCATGGCGTTCCACACCGTGCGCGCCTCGCCGTAGCCGGCGTGGTCTGGACCGATGATGTCGCCCTTGAACCCGGCGCCCAACTGGTCGGCGATGCGGAGCCGCAGCTCCTGGTCGATGGCGGCGGATGACGTCAATGCCATGTGACCTTGCCTCCTGCTCCGAACTGGAAGGGTCAGGCCCGCACGAGGCCGCCGTCGACGAACAAGGTCTGGCCGGTGAGGAACGCCGCGTCGTCGGAGGCGAGGAACGAGACGGTGCCTGTGAGGTCGTCGGGGAGCTCGACCCGCTTGATGGCCTGCAGCTTGGGGACGACGTCGAAGAACACGGCGGGGCCGGCCTCCGTGGTGGCCGTGCGCACCAGGCTCGGCGCGACGGCGTTCACCGTGATGCCGTGCTCGGCCAGCTCCGTGGCCAGGCCCCGGGTAAAGCCGATGACGGCCATCTTGCTCGCGATGTAGTGGGTGTAGCCGGGGATGACGAGGCCGACCGCGTTGGAGGCCATGTTGACGATCCGGCCCCAGCCGTGCTCCTTCATCCCGGGCAGGAAGGCACGGGTCGCGTGGAACATCGTGTCGACGTTGACGGCGAAGATCGAGCGCCAGTCGTCGACGGTAAGGGTCTCGAACGGCTGGTTGGGGTAGACGCCGACGTTGTTGACCAGGATGTGTGGTCGGCCGGCGGTCGCGTCCACCTCGTCGCGCGCGGCGCCGACGGCGTCGGGGTCGGTGAGGTCGACCTTGACCGTCAGGCCCTTGCCCCCCTCCGCCTCCATCTGCGCGACGACGTCGGCGCCATCCGCAAGGTCGAGGACGGCGACCGTCGCGCCCTCCCGGGCCAGCCGCAGGGCGTGGGCCCAGCCGATGCCGTTGGCGCCGCCGGTGACGACGGCGACACGCCCGTCGTGCCGCCTGCTCACGCGGTCACCGTCTCCGGTCGCTCGGCCTGCTCCACGCCGATCCGCTCGAACAGCGGGGCCAGGTCGATGTGGACGCGCAGGGAGGTGACCTTGCCGTCGGCGTTCCGGTCGAGCAGGGAGACGCAGGGCACGCCGACCTTGGCGCCGCCCTTGGTGGTGTAGTGGGTGACGACCTCGAGCACTGCGGTGGCGCCGTCGTTGACGAACCACAGGTTGCGCCGCTCGTGGCGCATGCCGCCGATCATCGACCAGAAGCCGCCGATCGCCGCACGGATCGCCTCCTTGCCGACGGAGGGCGGGTTGTTGCCGAACACGACGGCCGCATCGTCGCTGTGCCGCTCGACGAACGCCTCCAGGCGCATGGCGTCGACGTCGGCGTAGTAGTCGTCGATCCAGGTGGACATGGCTTCCTCCTCTGCGGGCGCTGGCGGTCAGGCGGCCTCGCCGCGGGCGATGCGGCGCATCGCGTCCAGCGTGGCGGCGACGGCCTTGAGGTAGTCCGCCGTCATCCCCTCGGCATACTCGCGCTCGGCCTGCGAGCCGCCCTGCACGCCGGCAACGACGAGCGCGAAGCTGAAGCGCAATTGGAGAGCATCGTCCGGGCCCTCGATCTCGTTGGCGATCGTGCCGAGGACGGGTCCTGAGATGCGGGTGAAGACGACGCGGTGGGGCTCCTCGAGGGTGATGCGCTCGCGGAACTGCTGGCCGCGGAACTCGATGTCGCGGTCGAAGCTCGCCGGTCCGTACCGCTCCACGATGTCGCACCGCGTCATCGCGGGGACGAAGGGCAGGGCGTTGTCGGCCTTGAGCACCAGGCCGTTCCACACGGCCGCGCGGTCCAGGTGCGGCTGACCCTCCTCGTTGACGGCCAGCGCGTGACTGACGAAGATCATGGCTCCTCCAGGCGCGAGCGGGGCGGGGTCGGCGGGTCGGTGGCGACGATGCGGTTGACGAGGACGCCGAGCTGCTCGATCTCCGTGCGGACCACGTCGCCGGGCCGCAGGCTCACGCCCCGGCCGGCGCCGACCCCGGCCGGCGTCCCGGTGGAGATGACGTCGCCCGGCTCCAGGGTCACGGCCTGGCTCGCCGCCGCGACCAGCGTGGGGATGTCGCAGATCATGTCCGAGGTGCTCCCGTCCTGCTGGAGCTCGTCGTTGACCCACAGGCGGATCCGTAGGTTCTGCGGGTCCGCGACGAGCCAGGCCGGGGTCAGGCCAGGGCCGAGCGGCAGCGAGCCGTCGCGGGCCTTGGAGGCGAACCAGTCGTAGCGGAAGGCGTCGGCGGGCACGCTCGCCCGGCGGTGGTACCCACGCGCGGTGATGTCGTTGGCGACGCAGTACCCCGCGACGTGCGCGAGGGCGTTCGCACGCGGGATGTCCCGGCCGCCGACGCCGATGACGACGGCGAGCTCGGCCTCCCAGTCCAGCCGCGCCGCCTCCGGACCGTCGACGGGGACGTCGTCGAAGGGGCCGACGACGGTCGTGGTCGGCGGCTTGAGGAAGAAGAACGGCGTCCAGTCCGGCGGTGGCAGCTCGGTGCCCATCTCCGCGATGTGCCGCCGGTAGTTGACGCCGGCGCAGATCACCTTGCGCGGGTAACGCAGCGGCGCGAGCAGCCGCACACCGGCCAGCGGCGCCGCGGCCTCGACGTCCATCGTGCGAAGGGCCTCGGCGGCCGCAGGCCAGCCGTCGACGAGCTCGGTGAGGCTCCCCCACCGCTTGAGCGCCGGCACCTCCCGCAGGTTCCCGTCGCCCGCACGGACGGCGAGGAACGGCTCGCCGTCGTCGACGACGGTGACGAGCGACCAGGTGGTCACGAGTCGCTCCCGGGCTCGGCAGACGCCGGGCTCTGGCCGGACAGGACGTCGTGGACGGCGGCGATGTCGAGGGCTCCCCACCCGTCGGCCAGCGCCCTGTCGTACAACTGCTTGGCGACCGCGAAGAGCGGCAGCGCCGTCCCGATCGCCGCGGCCTGGTCCTCGATCTGCTCGAGGATCTCGTGGAGTGTCGTGATGGGCCCGGGCGCGGGCGTCCAGCGCCGCTCCCGGACGAGCGGGCCGCGGCGCTGCCAGATCGCCGACGAGGCGATCGAGTCGTCGAGGGTCCGCTGGACCAGCTCCAGGTCCAGGCCGCTGCGACGGGCCAGCAGCATCGCCTCTGCGGTCGCGACGGTGTGCACCGCGACCAGGAGGCTGGCGACGTACTTCAGGCGCGCCGCGGTGCCGAAGGCGCCGGTGTAGACCCACGGCCCGGAGATCGCGTCGAGCACCTCGCGGACGGCGTCCACGCTCGCCTTCTCTCCCGAGACGAAGGTGGTCGCCACGCGGGGCCGGACCATGGCCGGCGTGCCGCTGATCGGGCAGTCGAGCAGGTCGCCGCCGGCCGCCCGGACGCGGTCGCGCAGCGACGCCTTCTCCGCGACGTCGAGCGTGCTCAT